>JAFMAU010000035.1 GCA_029784825.1 Nitrososphaerota archaeon
GGGCCTTCCAGTATATTACCACCAATGAGCTGGTAGAGGCGAAGGCCCCGGAGGGCCGCGTCAAACAGAAATCTTCGTCATGTAGCCGCCGTCGGAGAATAGGTGGGCCGTGGCCCTCTCCACCGCTGCCCGGTTCTCGGCGGTCGTATAGATTCTCAGAATGTCCATGAAGCCGGCGATGGAGCCCACGAGCGGTAGCTCACCCATGGGCACGTCTTTGTGCCTGAGCTTCTTCCCCTCGCCATAGACTACCTTGATTGACATCGGCGCCTCCCTGGCGGAGGTGTATGGAACTGAGGGGGTCGTCGGGACGTCGAGGTAGATGTGCATCCTGTCAACCTTGGCCCTCTCTGCGATGTCAAGGACCACCTGGTCCCTCATGCGGCTCCGCTCGAAGAGCTGCTCGACCACCCTGTCCTTTCTTTGGACCAGCTGCTCGAAGACGCACTTCACCAGCCGCCTGTCTCTGAAGCCGATCGCGAGCTGCCTGGCCTCTTTCTGCTGCGCATTCGAAGGGTCCAGCGTGACCAAGTCGTGCAAGACCGTTTCGTCGGTCATCTCGAGGTAGTCTTCGATGTCCGAGAGATCGGTCAGGTGGAGCGCGTCGTCCGCCAGCTTCATCGAATTCGCTAGCATCAGCTCTGCCGACCTGACTGTCCTGTGAAAGTAGACCGCCTTGAACATCTCGTATCTCGCGAGTAGAAGGGCCTCGAACGCGTAGAGCCCTGCATTGTCAAGCGCCAGCTGCCTGTCGGCGACCCGGAGGGAGTCTATCACCCGCTGCACGTCCACCTTTCCATATTCCACGCCAGTGAAGTAGGAGTCGCGCAGCAGGTAGTCCATTATGTCGGCGCTCAATCCGCCTGCGATGATCTCGTTCATGAAAGCTGGCTTGGCCGGCTGCTTCCCGATGGCGAAGTCGGACATCTTTTTCGGGGAGAACCCGTGCTTGTTCAGCGCGTCGCGTATGGACGTCTCGGCGATGATACGCTGCGAGATGTCCTCGTGTGTGGTGTTGGACTTGTCGGCCAGGACCTCTTCGAAGGTGTGAGAAAAGGGCCCGTGGCCGACGTCGTGTAGCAGGGCGGCGAGCCTGATCTCTTGGATCTGGTCTGGAGTGAGGTCCACCCACAACGAAAGCGCCTCTGCTATCTCCCCTGCGACGTGCATCGCCCCGGTCACATGATCGAAGCGGGTGTGGACGGCCCCAGGATAGACCATGTACGCCCCTGCTAGCTGGTGGATTCGCCTGAGCCTCTGCACGAATGGCGTGTCGATTACGTCCCGCTCTGCTTCGGTTATCTTGACGTACCCGTGCACGGGGTCTCTGATTTCAGCCACTGGCGGGAGTTTCAACCCTCGGCCGTGTTCGGCGGACATGACTTAAACGGCTTTGCGCCCTGTTTCGAGGGTCTTGGACACTGCGGCCTTGACCGCCACGCTCGTCTCTTCCATATCCCTGGTCGCGTCGACGACGGTCCAGCCGAACTTCTTCGCGTGTACGAGATACGCTCTCCGGGCCTTCTCCTGTAGGTCTGCGTTCATTTCATACGAGTCTTTGTTGCCTCCTCTCCGAAGAACAAGGCCAGCGGGAGGAGCGTCAAGGACGAGAACGAGGTCGGGGGCAGGGAGCCCTCGCTCGAGGCTCTGGAGCCAATCCAGGTCGAGTCCGCTCGACACGCCATAGGCGAAGTTGGACCCCCAATACCTGTTCACGATAGTGACGTCGGTGGCCGACAGCATGCCTTCGATTTCTGTCTTCTTCTCCCACCTGTTGGCCGCATAGAGCATGGCCCTCACTTCGGGGGGATAGCTCACCTGGCCCGCCAGGAATTTCTTGATCTCTTTTCCGATCGTGGTCTCGTACACAGGGAAAGAGATAGCGCGGGTGGAAAGGCCCTTCGATTGGAGCCACGACTTCAGGATGGAGGTCTGGGTCTTCTTGCCGACCGCGTCGATCCCTTCGATGGCGACGAAGACGCCCCTTGGTTGGCTCATGTCGGGCGGGGGGCCAGGGGTGCGTCTAAATCCGTTTCCTAGAGGAGAAGAGAGGCTGCGAGGAGCAGGGCGGTGGCTATCCCTGCGACCCTGAAATAGGTCCGCGCGAGCCTGGAACTCGCCTGTGTGATCGCTGCAAACTCCTCAAGGGCGTTCACCCCGAAGACCCTGACCTTTGCCCTCGAGCTCGCCGAGCCGTACTTCGCCGGGGCGAGCCTCGATTCTGACAGCTTCGCCAGCTTGGCTACGAGCTCGGCTATCGACTCGGGCCGGGTGGCTTCGCCGAGGGCCTCGTACCCCCGCTCGGCGGTGAGCCCCCTGGCGGCGAGGTTGTGGCTGTCTGAGGTGCAGAATTCGATTAGCTCGTACCCTGACTCGGCCAGGGCTTCCCGAACCAGCCTGCGGAGATCCGGGACCGAGTTGTTGGCGTCGGCCAAGACGAGTGCCCACTTGGCGTTGCGGCCCTGCAGCATCAAGAGCGCCAAGCCGTTCTCCGTCAGGTCTCGTCTGCCTGAGAATCCGACCTCGCCTGAATGAGAGTAGGCCACGCTGAACCCTGTCCTCTCTGCGCTCCTTGCGGCCTCGAAGAGCCTCTTCCATCCAGGGTCGTCTGTGACCGGGGACTGCATCCGCGGATCGATGGAATTGTGGGCGTCGACGATAGAGAGGTCGAACCCTGCCTCTGAGGCTGGTCCAGCGAGTTCTGCCTCCATGCTCGTGTCGATGTCATCGGATCCGAGCGGAGCGAAGGAGACCGTCACCATCAGGTCGTTGTCGAATGCGGCGGCGCTGACCGAGGCGTTGCCCACCTTCCTGCTGAGCGGGCCGCGTAGAGCCACGCCGCCTGCCATCGGGATGGAACGTGCGAATTGGCTCACTCCTTCAACATATTTTGACGTCTCCGCCCTCGTGGCGAGGTTTCTCTCGTGCCCTCCAGGTCTGTGAAGCGTCATCGCCGGGCCCATGTCTTTGAAGGCCCTCGAAATCGCGCCGGGGAGGTCGTAGCTCCCTACAGGGTGGAAGGGACCAGGGTGGACACCTGGGAGCACCAAGAAGATTTCCCCTTCTTTCGTCCCGAAGCGGAGGACCTTGGTGGTCACTTCCACCTCTTCCGCATGATCAGAGATTATCATCTCCAGCTCGTCCGAGTTGCCCCCCGCCCAGGTCTTCATGAAGGCCTGGAAGAGACTCAGGGCGTCGTGCCCAAGGCTGGTCCTCCGCCTTCGCAGAAGGATGGGGAAAGCCGCGACCAGGGCGAACGCCATGGCCCCGCTGGCGAGGGCCGCTGGGTCGATGTGGTCCGCGAGTTCGGGGAGACGGACAATCAGCAGAGTCGCGACCGGATGGATGGAGGACAAGCCCAGCGCCAAGGGCGCGTTCCTGTGGAACGCCCCTTGGATGACGAGGAACTCGAACCCTGAGCAGATGAAGCCTCCGAACAGGATTGAGTTCGTGACAGCATACTGCGACCCGGAAGAGAACGCGTAGACTGCGCCAACGGCCGCAACCAAGAGCCACAAGAGGTCGGCCGCGAGCAGAAGCGCCTGCGCCCTCCGAAAGGTGGCTATGGTGCTCTTGTCGGTGACCTGGAGGGCGCTTGAAATCGCCGCTGCCGAGAGGACCAAGACCACGAAAGCGGAGAGGAACGTGGCGATCCCCGCCGCTCCTCTTGAGATGACCGAAAGAACCAGTGATGCCACCCCTCCGTAGACGAGCAGGGCCGGGTAGGACGGGAGGACGAAGAGGTGCCTATAGCGGCTCGCTAGAATTTCGGTCGCTGAGCGGGGCTTCGGGTCTTGCTCAGTGGATGAGGTTGATGACAATCGAGACGGCGATCAGGGTAATCGACCCTATGAGGACTATTTCTGGTCTGATCTTCACTCCCTGGGTCTCTTCGTTGAAGAAGGTGAGCAGACCTGCGCTCGAAGCTGGCATCGGCGCGTTGTCCTTCTTGCTGCTCATAGGATGGTTCGGCGGGTTCGACCGTTCTTAAGCGTAACGCCGGCCGTGAGGTCGATGGTCCCGAAGTGGACCCCGCGCCTTAGGCTTTGCGCTCCACCGCGCCGATGAGGTCGACGAATACCGTGGGACTGTCGCCTATGACCCAGGTGTCGTGGCCCGGTTTCACATCGAAGGCTTCGCCTGCTCCGACTTCCAGCCTTGTCCCGTCGTTCATCAGGAACCCCACCCTCCCCGACACCACGTATCCTATGTGATGGACCTCGCAGGTTCCGGTCTTGGCCGCCTGCTTCATGTCGGTAGACCACCTCCATCCAGGGTCGAGCGTCCGGAGCCCGATGGTGAAGCCGCCGACTGTGACAAGGAGAAGTTTGGCCTTTGGAGTCAGCTTGGTCTCGTCGGGGTCGTCGAAACTCGCCTTCGCGGCAGAGAGGTCGGCTGCTTCCTTCCCCCTCTTGGTTATGCGCACCACCACCCGCGTGAGGCTCTTTTCCTTCGTCACTTCGACTACCCTGTTCCCGCTCTTCTTTGCCCAGGCCCTAACATCGCCCTCTATCGCCGGTTCCGTGGCGCGGAGTTCGATCAGGTCCCCCAGGTTCGCCTTGCGCCAGGCCCTGAAGAGGTCGGTCATGGGGGTGGGGGGGCACCAGATGCCTTCTGACTCGACGATGATGTGGGCAGGTTGGCGCAGAGCCGTCTTCGGTTGCATGGCGCCTGCAACTTCGATGGCGGTGCTTAAAAGACGGGGATATGATTTTCAGACTTGAAAATACCGGCCAGATCCGAACCCACCATTCATCAGGATGGCCGGGCCCGAACGTTTCCAGTTTTGAGAAACGGCTTCCCGTTTTATTAACTCATTAGAATCTGCGAATGTTCGAGAGTTGAATTGGCTCAGGTGACACAGCTGGGGAGTGAAAAGAAGGGTGAGCAGACAGAGAGGATGCTCATCATCCTGTCGAAGGGGACCATGGACATGGTGTACCCGGCCCTGATGATCGCCACCACCGCGGCCACCATGGGCAAGGAGGTTCACATGTTCTTCACCTTCTGGGGGCTGAACGCTGTGAATAAGAAGACCGTGGGCTCGATGAAAGTGTCGCCCGTCGGAAATCCTGGGATGCCCATGCCTAACATACTGGGGATGATTCCTGGCATGACCGCCATGGCCACCAGAATGATGAATGGGAAAATGAAGAAGGCGAAGGTGCCTACCATACCAGAGATGTTCAAGATGGCAAAGGACCTCGGGGTTAAGCTCCACGCGTGCTCGACCACCATGGAAGTAATGGGGACTCCGAAGGAGACCTTGATCGAAGAGGTCGACGACGTCGTCGGAGCTGCCACCATGGTGTCCCTGGGCGAAGGCGGGCAGACCATCTTCATCTAGGTGGTCAAGATGTCGACAGCCCAGCAACGCAAGGTAATCGACTCGAGAGGCAGCTTCTGCCCGGGACCCATCACCGACCTCTTCAAGGCCTACAGAAGCTCCCAGCTCGGCGACGTCATCGAACTTCTCGCCACCGACCCCGCCGCCAAGGCTGACGTCACGGCGTGGGCGAACAAGAGCGGAAACGAGCTCGTCAGCGTCGTCGATGAGCAGGGCTACATGAGGATTATCGTCAAGGTCACCAAGAAGCGAGGCTGACTCGGCCTTGCAGCGAGTGGTTGTAATCGGCTCGGGAGACGGAGGCACGTTCACAGCGAACCTGCTGGCCTCACGGCTCAGCGGCGAAGTCAGGGGCGGGCAGGCGTCGATACAGCTGGTAGGCGAGCACCTCCACCACCCGTTTCAGCCCGGGAATCTGGACATCGCGTTCAAAGGGGCGCCGCCTGACAAGTATGTGAAGGAAGAGACAGAACTGCTCCGTAAGGGGGTGGAGTTCGTTCAAGACCCTGCGGTGAAAATCGACTTCGATGCGAAGACCGTGACCACGAAGAGCGGCAGGCTGCTCGCCTACGAGTATCTTGTCATCGCGACCGGCGCGGTGGCGGACCCGTCGAAGGTCCCGGGGCTGACCGAGGGAGCCCTGAACTTCCACACGGGAGGAAGAGACTCCCAGCGAATATGGGAATCCCTCCAGGCGTTCAAAGGAGGGACCGTGGTCGTTGCCATAGCCGGAACCCCTCACAAGTGTCCGCCGTCCCCCAACGAAGCGGCATTCATGCTCGACGAGTTCTTCCGCAAGCGAGGGATGCGGGACAAGGTGAAAATCAGATTCCTCACGCCCTACCCCAGGCCGTATCCGGCGGAGAAAATCTCTCATGTCGTCGAGCCGATGTTCGAAGAGAAAGGCATCGAAGTCACCACTTTCTTCAATGTCGATTCTGTGGATCCGGTCCAGCGAAAGGTCAGCTCGCTGGAAGGCGAGTCTTTCGACTACGACCTTCTGATAGCGATCCCGCCGCACCATGGCGCAAGCGTCGTCATAGAGTCTGGAATCGGAGATGTGGATGGATACGTCCCGACCGACAAGGGGACGATGAAGGTTCAGGGCCAGGAGGGGGTCTATGCGATCGGGGACGCCACCAACATCCCGGTCTCAAAGTCAGGGGTGGTCGCCCACCTCCAGTCTGTCGTGGTGGCGCACAACATAGTATCTGAAATGCGGAAGTCCCCCGACCTGCTGGAGTACAACGGGCGGATTAACTGCCCTATGGAGGTCGGGTCCCGGCAGGCCATCTTCGTCTCGGCCACCTACACCTCTCCTCCCGCGGACCAGACGCCGTCGATGGTCAAGTATGTGATGAAGAGGTCGTTCGCGATGATCTACTGGCGGGCTCTGAACGGGAGCTTGGAGAGGATTTTCGACGTATTCTTCGGGCAGACCAGATTCCCCCTGGCGAAGAAGGCCACCACGGTCGAGGCCCCCCAAGGAGGTGCGAAACAAGGTGCATAGTGCCGTAAGCATGAAAGCAGAGGAAGAGCTCTACCGCCTGCAGGCCGAGTTCTGCAAGGGCATGGCCCACCCTAAGAGGATTCACATACTCAGGACGCTCAAGACGGGCGAGAAAACGGTGAACGACCTAGCGAAGCTGACGGGTCTTCAACAGGCCAATGTGTCCCAGCACTTGGCTTTGCTCAGGCAGGTCGGACTGCTCACTGCGCGCCGGGAAGGGACTAGTGTGTACTACTCCATCGGCGACCCGAGAATTGTGGAGGCTTGCGAACTCGTTAGGAGCTGCATAGGGGAGAGGCTCAAGAAGTCTCAGATGGTTCTGGCCGTCCAGCCCTAGGCGGCCTAGACAAATCCAGTCTCTGTCAGTTTCGCCACGACCCTCCCCCAGAACCTCCCACTCATCGTCAGGGCGGCGGAAGTGACTGAGAGCGCAGCCCCTCCGACCACCGCGACTACAGGGAAGACCGAAGCGACCGAGGCAAGGAAGAAGACGGCAACCAGCGGTAGGGCAGTGGAGAATTGCCTCAAACTGAACTGCGCCTGCATCGTCAGGTCGTCCCCTTTCACCTGAATTGGGGCGACGTAGGCCGCCCACAGTATCTCGAGGACATATGAGCCTGGAATCACGGCGACGACGACTGCGAGGGCCCCGAGCGCCTCCCCGTATCCCAGGGCGAAGAGGGCCGCGTCCGCCGCGGCGAAGGGGGTCAAGATGAAGAGCAGGGAGACCACCCTTGAGGCAATCAGGTGCCTGAAGTAGGTGCTCGCCGGGAGCGATGTCAGGGACAGCCATATCCGTTCGTTGGTTATCGCCGACTGTGAGATGAAGAACGCAAAGAAGGTCAGGCCCACAGCCACGAGTATCGCCGCCGGCAACGAGTCCGACCCGGAGGCGAATGGAGCCGGCGGCCCCAGGGACAGCACGAACACGAAATACGCTGCCGCCGCGGCCGAGGTGGCGGCGACCACCCAGCGGGTCTTCACACGCTTCGAGACGTACCTTGACGCCCCGGCCATGTTCATCCGGCCAGCCAGCGACATGGAAGAGAGGTTCATCGTGTATATCGCGCCGATGGGGGTCTTCCCCGAATAGCTGACCTGCGACTTCACGTCGGATGATGTCGACCTCACGAGGCTCCTCATCATGTCCAGCTCGATTCGTGTGAGCCCCCTGAACGCCGCCGCCGTGGTCACAGCGCCCAGCACCAGCAGTGTGGCGGTCCCGCTGTAGACTTCGCCGTTGAACGCCGCTCCCGGCGAGATTGGGAACTTCGCAATCCCGAGCAGCGTCCAGGCGGCCACCAACGCGGAGAGGGCGATTCGCACCCTAGTGGTCAACGACGTCGCGATTATCCCGAGAGAAGTGAACGTCAGGGCGAGGGCGACGAGGTCGGCTATCAGGAAGGGGGAGGAGAGGGACGGCGACAGGTAGACGAACATGAATAGTATTGTGATTCCGAAGGCGACGAACTGGGAGAAGAATATGGATATCGAGAGATCCCTTTGGCTTAGCGGAAGCGTGAAGAGGTAGTCGCGGTCCGACTTCAGCACCATAACTCCCCCTGTGGCCAGAGCCATGGCGAGGAGCAGGGCGATTATCGCCGTCCCATAGTAGCTCAGTATGACGCTCGCGCTCTGGGGCGGGACGATGGCTGAAATCCCGATCTCGTATACAACCAGGATTCCGATGAGGACGAGGAACGGCTTGGAGAACCGGGTCCTGACTATGAACTTGAGGAGCTTAGGGAGCACCAGTCATCATCCTCGCAACGACTTTCTCGATCGGCTCTTCGGGAGACCCTTTCTTCCTGAGCTCTTCGATGGTCCCCTCCCAGAGGAACATCCCCTTCGATATCATGACCACGCTGTCTGTCAGCCTGTGCGCTATCGACATTATGTGGGTGGAGACGAGGTGGGTCCCCTCCAGCCTGTCAAGAAGCGATATCACTTTCTCCTGTGTCGGTATATCCAGATAGTTCAGCGGTTCGTCGAGCAGGAGGACCTTGGGCGAATGCACGATGGCGAGCGCTATGGCGAGCTTCTGGGTGTTGCCCCTCGAGAGCCTCCCGACGTTAGACTTCTCGTACTGCCGGAGATCCAACTCGTCCAGCAGGAAGTCGGTCCGCCCCCTGACGTCCAGCACCCCCCTCAGTGCGGCTATGTACTCCAGGTTCTCCCTCACCGAGAGCATCCTGTATGGGAGGGCGTCTTCGGGGAGATAGCCCACCAGCGCCTTCGACTCCCTGCTGTCCGGCGGCGACCCGAGTATATTCACAAAACCGGTGTCCGCCCTGAGCGACCCGACGAGGAGCTTCAATGTCGTTGACTTGCCGGCCCCGTTCGGACCAAGAAGCGCGAACCTGCCCCCGCTTGGGATTTCGAAGCTGAGGTCGTTCAGAGCGAGCACTGGGCCGTAGGACTTGCTTACGTGGGAAAGCTCGATGCCGTTCCTCTCTGCGTCAGGCCCCGAATGCAACTGCTTCGTTTCTCCCGGAGTCGCGGCGTTTTAAGCAGCGTCCCTTAGAGTGGCCTGGCCGCTCCGCCTCCAAACGTATAATTATCGTGGGGCTTCGCGGCGACTCGTGCCCTCCTATGATTCCGAGTTCAAATCCGTGATCAGCAAGGTTCGCTCGCATGAGAGGTGGTTCTCAGAGAGCCTCCCCATGATTGCCAGCGAGAACTTGGCTTCCGAACCGGTCCGGAGGGTGCTTTCGTCCGACCTAGGCCACCGCTACGCCGAAGGCTGGCCAGGGGAGCGAGTCTACGCCGGATGCAGATACATCGACCAGATTGAGCTCCAGGCCATCGCATTGGGGAAGAAGTTGTTCAGGGCCGAGCATGTCGACGTAAGGCCGGTGTCGGGCGTCGTCGCCAACCTTGCTGTCTATTCCGCCTTCACAAACCCCGGGGACACCATGATGGCACTGTCCATACCGAATGGAGGGCACATCTCGCATGGTAAGAAGGACTTCGGGGGTTCGGCTGGGGCAGTCCACGGGCTGGAGGTGGCTTACTTCGCTTTCGATAAGGAGTCCATGAACATCGATGTCGACGAGACCAAGAAACGCATAGCGGCGCTCCCTTCCCTCAAGCTTGCCATGTTCGGATGTAGCCTCTTCCTGTTCCCCCACCCGATAAAGGAACTCGAGCAGGCGATTCACGACAAGGGAGGAGTCATCTGCTACGACGCCGCCCACGTTGCTGGCCTGATCGCTGGCGGCCAGTTCCAGGACCCGCTCCATGAGGGCGCACAGGTGATGACGTTCAGCACCCACAAGGTGCTATTCGGGCCCCAGGGCGGCGCAATAGCTTCGAATGCCGGACTTGCCGAGCCGCTCAAGAAGGCGGTCTTCCCCGGCCTGACGAGCAACCACCACCTGAACAACGTCGCCGCGAAGGCGATGGTCTTCGCCGAGTTCCTGCAATTCGGGAGCAGGTACGCCAGAGACGTGGTGAAGAACGCGCAGACGCTCGCCGGGCGCCTGGCTGCCCTCGGAGAGAAGGTCCTCGGCGAAAAGAACGGATACACGATGTCGCATCAGGTGGCGCTGGACATCACGAAATATTCAGATGGCGGGGTCGTCGAAAAGCTGCTTGAAGACCAGAACATCATCTGCAACAGGGAGCCGATCCCCGGAGACCTCCAGGCAGGGAGGCACTACACGAACCCGGGGGGGATCAGGTTAGGCGTTGCGGAACTCACCCGGCTGGGAATGGGGAAGTCAGAGATGAGGGAAGTGGCCGAAATCGTCCATGTCGCCTTGGGAGGGACCAAAAGGCGCGAAACAGTCGCGAGAGTCAGAGAGCTGAGGAAAGGTTTCCAGAAAGTCAAGTATTCGTTCAGGGATTCGCCCGCCTACTCATCCGGCTAGCGCTGGTTTCAGGAACTCGGTCAGCTCTAGCTGGTCCGCTTTTCTGGGGCCCTGGAAGAGCTGGTCCAGCTCTCTTTGTAGCATATCCAGACGGCTCTTCAGGTAAGGGTCCACGTCGTATTCGCGCGCCAGCCTCTGGGCGATGTGAAGATATTTTTCGACCGATGCCCTCGTGAGCGTCCCTCTGATTTCACCCCCGCAGTTGGGACACCTCCGCGAGAGAGGCGGCCTCCTCATGGTCAGGCCGCAGGCTTTGCACTTGAACGCCTGGGTTGCGTATTTCTTGGCGTTCCCCATTATGTCCCTGATCAGATGCGTCTTGATGATCGACTCGACCACTTCGCGGGTGTTCACCGCTTCGATCAGGGACGCGACTTCGATTTGTTTTGAAATCTTCTCGTTGAGCGTCCGAAGCGTGGAGTAGGACCCTCTCGAGCGCTTGATTGTAAGGGAGCCCGTGGGGTGGGTGAACCCGTATCCGTAGAACTGTGTGTCGTTCTCCAGCCGTGACCCGATACGCTCTATCAGCTCGGCGACAGATGCGGCGGGGGGGGTGCTCTGTGTCCTCTCGTAGAACTCCATGGGATAGTACCAAGCGATGTCGAAGTTGTGCGCTTGCTCGTCCACCTCGGATGGGAGTATCACCGGCTGTATCAGGAGGGGCGTGTCCATGTACCCGCCTATCTGTGCAGGCAGGTACTGCAAGGAGAAGTTGAGGAGTGCGTCCACCAGCAATAGGAGCGAGTCCCCGTCGCCGTCGCAGTCCCGCCTCTTTGCTGAATGCCAGTATGGGTTGGCGAAGCAGACTTGGGTGGCTGAGAAACCGACCAACCGCCCTGCCACCCCCACGGAGGTGTGGGGCGCGAGCCCTATGACGAGCTTTCCAAGGAGGTCGGATGGTTCGTTCGCGTTGTAGAACCGCCCGAGTCCGTACAGGTTCTGGAGCTCGTCGTCTACGCACTGCGCCATCCTGACAAGGTCGGCCCCTATTTCGAATGGGACGATTACGTCCTGCGGCTTCAGGTCGAGCAGCTGGTCCTCTGTCTGGAGGGGGGCCCCGCTGGCGTCCTCAGAATAGCCCAGCTCGATCATCGTGTGGACGTCTGTCTTGATGTCGCGAGGCCGGAAGTGTGTCAGTGGTTCGTTGGTCGCGTCAATCCTCAGGGTGCCGTCCTTGTAGACGTAGGTGTCGTGCCTGCTTCTGATGACCCCCTTCTCGAGCGCCTCGGGGACCTTGGACAGGCTGGTCAGCCCCCTTACCCCTTTGACCGGCTTGTTGGGGGCGTATGGTATCCTTGCCCTGATCGCTTCGAGCTTCGACCTGAAGTCGAAGTCAAGCTTGGAGTAATCGAGCGTCTTCGTCCTGCAGTTGGGACACGCCGTCTCCCGGGTCGTGGTTCCGCATCTGGGACAAGCCATGAACCGCTCGGTCGTCCCTCCGCAGACCTCGCAGGTGGCTGACATCCTCCTCTGGTTGCAGTTCGGACAGAACATGTTGACCACTTCGATCTCCACTCTGCCTGCCTTTGCGGCTGCGTGCACGTCGCGTGTCGGCCCGCCCTCTTTGCCAACCGGGAACAACGCGTGGACGGGTGGTTTCAGTCGCCGCACCATCGCCTTCTCTGGCCTCCCCACCCTCACCCCGATGGTGGTCGTGCTCTGGCGGCCAAGCCCGATCCCCGAGAGCCGTCTGACATAGTCGGGCTCTTCCGGAGGGACTGCGAACTCTGGCTCCGTCAGGCGGAGGAGGGCCCGGAGCACCACCGCCGGTTCGCCGCTAACCACCGCTGTGTCCCCTACCATCCGGTGTTCAATCAGGCAGGTGTTGAGGATCCAGCGGATCTGTGGGAGGCCGGCGTTGATCGCCACGTCGTCTCCGCTCGGGGCCGAGTGCCTCCTCAGCTCGGCGAGGTCCGATGGGCCGACCCTGTCGAACCTGGGGGTATGCGACGGGTGGAGTGGTATCCCAAGCGACTGTGAAATCGTGATTGCCTCGGAAGCCGTCGGGACGACCCCAGGAGACGCTCGCAGCTCTGAGGCCCTTTCACGGGCGATCCCGGCGGTCGCGAGCAGCTCCCAGGCCCCCGGGACGCTCGCCAGCGCCCGCTGAAGGTCCTGGACCCACCACTCCGAAACGTACGGGGAAGGAGGGAGGGCCTTGTTGTTCTCGAGGAAATCGCCGTAGCTGATGAGCACGTCCCCCAAATCAATGATCTTGGCCAGGGCGTCGTGGACTTTGTCGGCTTGGCCTACGGTCTTCACGTGGACGACGCTCCCGTCCTTGGTCAGCACGGTAGGTCCCTCGATCGAGTCTACGAAGGCTATCGTGGCGGCCTTCCCGGGCAGATCCACCTTCACCTGCGTGCCGGTGACAACAGGATAGTCGAGGAGTGTCGCCACCGCAGGGTGTATTCCAATCGTCGACAGCCCGGTGTTGATAGATCGCCCATATCGCAGCCTGAAACCCCCTTTGCTTCTAGGCATGGAGAGGACCGCGCGCCCTGAAATCACCTCTTCAAAGTGTGCGCCTGCCTTCTCGGTCTCGTTAGCGGTCTGTTGGGTCGCCCCCTTCAGCTGGGAGAGGAACTCCCACCCCGCCACGTTGAGGCTGGCGAGCTTCTTGGAGAGCTTGTTGGCTCTGCCGATGACGCCGTCGTTGAGCACCCTGAGCGCCCCGCCCCTCAGCCTGTCCGTGGATACCCGCCTCAGGTTCCTGTGGACCACCACTTCGATGGGGTCGGTCTCTATGCCGTCTATCTCTACGGGGATGTTGGAGATGGCCCTCCTGATGTCGTCGTCGGTCACCTTGTATTGGAAGTTGCCGACGTCTCGTTCGTAGATCCTGAGCTCTTCCGCGAACCTGTCGATTTCCTCCTGCCGGGCCCGGTAGTTGCTCAAGCCCAGCTTCTTGGCAGTCACGTCGGCAATCACCAGTGAAAACGCAGCCTCGGTCCCTCCCGCCGAGCGCATCGGCCCCGCGTAGGAGACAGAAACATAGTCGGTGTTGTCGTCGTTCTGCTTTATGGTGACCCCGGAGATCCCCTCGAGGGGGGCCACTGTGACGCCGTCGGTCATCACGGCCAGCCCCGCCCGGACGCCGTAGCTCAGAGCCTCGTGCCTCTCGAGCGCGCCGAATTTGCCCAGCGCAATCTCCTGTGATATTGTGAGTGCGGCCCGCTCTTTTGTCGTGGTGTGAAGAAGCTCGCGGAGCCTGTCGACCAGACCTTCGAATTGGTCGAGACGGAGCATCTGGTTGACCCGGTCTGCGAGGTCGAAGACCGTCTTGCTTTCCACCGTGCTCGTGGGGTCGAAGCCCTTCGACCTGGCCGTCGTTGCGATTGTGAAAGCCGATTCGTACTGGGAGAGAATGTCCTGGTAATACGAGTCCAGCTTCGCCGGGAATGGGGCTAGCGTCTTCACTCTTTCCCAGGCGAGTTCGGCCGAAAAAGACAAACTAGGGCGGTGAGCTGGGAGAGGGAATTAAGGACTACCGAGAGGCGGGTCTTGAGTCCGCTTCCAGTATTTCGTCCACAGGTAATAGAGCGCCACCATGGGAACCCAGAGCAGGACCGCGCCGAACCCCAGATAATTCACCAGCACCTCCAAGAACCCGGCCGCGGCCAAGATGGCTGCCGTCCCTGCCAGGGCGAAGACCAGCTTGGTCGAACCCCAGTTCGACCTTCGGGAAAACTCCCCAAGGGACACGGAGCGCCACGTCGTGGTCGCAAGGATTCCCGCGATGGTAGCGATGGGATATGCGGACTCCTCTACCCAGGTGTGGGGGAGGACGTAGAGCGAAGCGAGCACTAAGGACGCGGATATGGCATTTGGCCGGGTAGAGATGGCGATTTCTTGGACCACCCTGCCCGTGTTGTAGTTGGCGACGCCATACGTCAGGGTCCCCAAGAAGGGCATTGCCCCACCCCAGGCGACCTGGATGTTGTTCAGGAAGATCGCCTGGAACTCCCCAAGGGTTGTCGTCCCAGCAATCTGGTTCTTCGTGCTGGTGAGGATTGTCGAGTACGCCTGCTCCTCCCCAGGGAAGAACGGGAGGGTCGCTGCGAGGATTAGAATGGCCTGGCCCGTGATGAAGAGCAGGAGCACGAGGGTCCAGAACCGCGTGAGCGCCGCCGGGAGCCTGGGCGACTTCCAAGAATGCCTGACGCCCTGCGTGTTGAGCCAGCTCTCGACGGAGGAAGCGTCTTCTCGGTCGAAGGTGGCGGATAGCTTCCGTCGTGGGTCCGCGCTGGTGAGCCAGAGTGTCCTACCGTTCCAGTCTGCCGTTCGAATCGAATTCCAGGGGGCCAGCCACGACCTCCTGCCACCTGGCGGATTTGCGTCGAGTCTCCGCACACCCCGCCATCTCAGTTCGTCGTAGAGCAGCGCCGCGGCTGCGACCCACAGTGTGACATAGACCGCCGGCGCCCCTGCCTGGACAACGTAGTAGACTGCTGCGACGAAAGGCAATGGGATGAGGAGCGCCGAAATGAGGGAAGCGCTTGAGCGGACCTCGACCCCCTCCACCCCGCCGGCCGTCAGGAAGACTGCTGTTTTCCGCCCGAGCCCGCGGACCTCGGGCAAGGCGACTTCCTCCGTCTGTGTGGGTGCGGAGGTCTCTCGGACGTCGGCCCCGCAGCTCGTGCAGAAGTTCTGGCCGGCCTGAAGTCGGACTCCGCAGTGTGGGCAGTAGTTCATGCCAGGCTAGACTGGGCGTTGTCGGCTCGGCCCTATATCAAATGGCCGTGGCTGGAAGGGCCTCAGGCCGGCTGCTTCGCTCCGCATCTGGAGCAGAACGTGGCCGCTGCCGCGAGCTGGGTGCCGCAGTTCGGGCAGAATTTCATTCCAGGGGGAGCGATTGGCTGCGTGGAAGGTGCGGCCCCAGAGGGAGGCGGCGCAAACCTGGCCAAGTTTGAGTAGTAGTAGACAGTCATCGCTATCGGAATAATCGGCGCGGTGAAGGCACCCAAGATTGTGCTCGCGAAGCTGCTCGCGGGGCCGAACAGCGCGCTGACAGCGCCCAATACCGCGGAGATGATGACAATTATGATGAATAGGACCAGGCCTGTAACGAATGTCTTCAGCCACCTATGACCTACGAGCTCGCGGCTCCTCGACATGCTCCGTATGATGCCGGCGTTCTCTAGGAGGAGGGCTGGAAAGACGAGGCAGAACATGATTGCCAGGATAACTCCAGGGACCACCAGCGCTACGAGCCCGAGTACGAGCAAGATGCCGACTATGATTCCCAGCGCCCACATGGAAACTAGCTTTGACGCGGCGAAACGGATTGAGGCGCCAGTTTCGGGCTTTTTGTTCTGAATCTCGTCGGACGCCATCCTGATTGTCGTTCCATATGCGATGGGGAAGACCACGAGGGCCACGACCAGGACGGTGGCTGTGGCTGCGGCCAGGGCCCCGAGGTTGGTCGATAACCAGCCCGAGACCTGCTGGGCGGTTGGACTCGAGGGCAGGGACGGAAGGGATGCGGCCTGTCTAATCGCGGCGGTGACCGCGGCGAAGACTGCCTCGATGGCCAGGAAGAAGATGAAGTAGGTCGCAAATCTGTTCCGATACAGTTCGAAGGTTTTGGTTATGACCTCGCTGAAGCTCAGCTCCCTGGTTATGCTCTGGTCTGTAGACAACTAGTTCTAGGCCCGGCACAGAATTACATATCCGTTTGGCCTAAAACCCAGATGTGGGTTCCTTGAGGAGGGCTACTTCGCCTTCGTCGCCGCCACGATGTCGCGGAGAGTGCTTTCGAATCCTGCGATCTGGAGCAGGTTGCCGATAACGAGCAGGTCGGCGCCGGCCTTCGCGGCTCTGCTGGCCGAGGCGGCCGTGGTAATCCCCCCTCCGACGATCAGCACGCCGTCGTATGCTTGCTTGACTGCCTTGATCGTCTCTGGTGGGATTGGTTCTCCCGCCCCGCTTCCGGCTTCCAAGTAAAGGGTCCTCATCCCAAGGTACTTCGCTGCCAGCGCATAGATCACCGCGAGGTTCGGCTTCGTCGACGGGAGGCTGTTCACCTGCCCGATGAAGCTCGTCGCGCTGTTGTTGCCGAAGACCAGATAGGCCATCGGTATGCTTTCTATCCCTGCCTTGTGGACTTCGACCGCTCCAAGCGCCTGGGCTCCGATGATGAAATATGGGTTTGCCGAGTTCAGGAGGGAGCTGAAGAGGATGGCGTCTGCGTGTCGTGATACGCCCGTTATGTTTCCGGGGAAAAGAACCACGGGGGTTTGGTGTGATTTGTCGTGACCAGGGTGTGACTTTGTGTGACCTTTAATCGCCTTCACGACCGAGTCCAGTCTCGCTTGGTTGGCAAGGGTGGACCCGCCCACCAAGATCAGAGACGCTCCAGCCGCGGTGGCTTTCGACGCGACCTCGGCGGCTTGGCTGGGAGTGAAGTCTTCGGGGTCTATCAGGGCCGCTACTGCCGGGTGTCTCTTTGTCTCATGCAGGAGCTGTTGCTCGACTGGGCCGATTTCGATCAAGTCATGCCCCGGCCTTGGCGTAGTCGTCCACGAAGGTGTTGTAGACGTCTATGTTGGCCCGTTTGGTCGCATAACGCATCTCCCTCCCCGCGTGCAACGGGCAGTTGGGGTTGCCGCATGTGACGCGAAAGACGAAGTCTTGTGATGCGGGGTCCTGTTCCGATGTGATTCGGATGGAGATCAGGCCGCATCGAGGGCATGCAAAGACCGACGGCAGCGTCCGGTGAACAACTCGTAGGGTTTTCTTCCGTCTCCTGCCCATCCTGTCTCCCCCGCCCGTCTGTTGTCTGAGGTAGATAAGGTAACGTCTCATGCGGTTCCTGCCGTGATTGCGAAAACCCGATTGTTTCCAGAGGATAGTTGATTATTTTTGGATTTGTTATCCTGTTCCCCGTGTTTCTTTTGAAGCGGCCGTCAGCAAGAGTTAATACGTTTATGGCGGACAGCCGCAGGTATTGAGCCTCCCGGAGCTGCTTGTCGAGGAGTCGATGCTGTCCCCTAGGCAGCTGGAGGCCCTCCAGAGCTACTTGAGAGTGGCCCTCGGTGAGATGAAATACCGAGAGGCGGCCGCCAGTGGTCCTTCCAAGAGGGTGACTATCGGGTCCTACTTCCGAACTGTCCAGCAGGCCAGAGAGAACATCCGAAGGTCGATTGTCACTCTGTTGATCGGGCTCTGGCTTGGGCTCGTCAAGCCTGAAGACGTGCGCAGGCTGCTGGACGCGGCCGGAGGCGGCGCGCTGGAGCTCCCCGACGAGGAACGAGAGCGCTTCGTCTTGGTGTTGCGCGCGCTTCTCAAGAAGATTGTGATGTGACTGTGTGATGGAAATCACGTCGTCGTGGGTCGTCGTTCGTGCCCTCCGAACCAATAACTGCGACAGGCGGCTTAGGCAGGGCGCGGCGGCCTTGGACGCGCGGGGTGGGCGCGGTCGTAGGACTGGGGCTCCGCCGCCGACATGGACTCGTCTCGTGTCTGATGGTTTCGTTCTTGACCGATGGTGCCACCGCGGTTAGAGGGAAGCCAGATGGAGCTTTCCTCATCCAGGAATAGATCCCTTGGTCTGGCCCAGGGAGCCGTTAGAACCGCCTGGTCGCCCTCGCTGAGGTCACACCTGAGCCTCGAGCGTCACGCTTAAATCACGTTCCGAATCACGCCACATCACAAATGGACGACGTCACGACCTATGCCCTGCTGACGAC
>JAFMAU010000036.1 GCA_029784825.1 Nitrososphaerota archaeon
GGCTCTCTTCAGCCAGGTGGGCGAGAAGCTCCCCTTCTCATGGAGCAACGTAGCAGTGCTTGGAGGGTTCCGCGGTGCCCTTTCGATAGCGCTGGCCGCTTCGCTGGGGGCATCCTCAGTCGTGTCCCAAAGCGACGCCCAGACGATCACGACCATGGTCCTTGGCGTCGCGTTCCTCTCCATAACCATACAGGCGCCCTTGCTTTCTCGGTACATCAGGAGCAGGTTCGGCGCGGCTGGGGCCGAGTTCGCCCTGGCACAGTAACCCGCTTTGCGTCGCCGTCGACGCGGAGCCCAACCCTGGAAGAGCCGTCCAAGCCCGGAGCACGGGCCGCCATTTCTGCGAGAGCTCTGGTCCTCTACGACGGACTCGCAGCCGAAGAAGGCCGCAATTGAGACGCTCTGTCATCGAAGGGTCCCGCGCTCATCAAGACGCCGACTGCAGCCCCCTTTGTGGCGCATGCCCCCCGGCCGAGTCTGGTCTGCCAACGATGTGAGATTAGCTCCGCTAAGCGTAGGTGGATAAGTACGAGTGGTCCGTACCCTCTACCAGCAGAGTTGGCAGTCGAACTTACACTCGGAGTGACTGTCGTCAGCGCAGGCGGAAGGACGACCGTCCCGAGACAGGTGAGAGAGATGTTGAAACTGAAGTCCACGCTCCACAAGAAGGAGAAGATACTGTGGACCCAAGAGGGGGATGAGATAGTTGTCAGGAAAGGAACGCCGCTGTCGAGTTTCAGGAAGACGCTCCTAAGCACAGAAGGAAGAGCGGCCGTTCCGAAACACATACAGGACATTCTGAAACTGAAGTGCGCGCACCACAGAGAGGATAGAGTGATCTGGCTGCGGAAGGGTGATGCTGTGCTCGTCAGGAAGGGAACGCCCAGGTCGGTTCCCACCGATTAGGAGGGATTCGCGGCCAGTCCGCAGAGACGCGTGCCCTGCGGAGACCCGGACCCCGAAGACTAACCTTCTACGACGAACTTGTAACCGTACAGGATCTGGCCCGACTCGCCGTCCACCCTGACCCTCCTGACGACAGCGCGCACCTTGGCTCCGATCCTCACCGATTCTTCCGGGCAATCTACCACCTGGCTGAGAACCCGACCGCCGTTCTCCAGCTCCACCACGGCCAGGAAGAAAGGCGCCTCGGCCTCGAAGCCGGGGAGCGGCTCGTGAAGCTGGGTGTAGGTGAGTATCTTGCCGTTCTTGGGCATCTCCCTGTCCTCCACGCTCTCAGACCCGCACTTCCTGCACTTGTAGACCGGCGGGAAGAACTCGGCTCCGCACTCCGTGCACTTGCTGCCTATCAGTCTGTAGTACCTGTCCCTCTGCCGCCAGTACTGTATAGCCAACTAGGCCGCCTTCCGGAAGACGTGCACGGCGCTGGTGGTGTCGACTGCGCCGACGTTCTGTGTCAATCCGTATTCGGCCTCCTTCAGCTGGTTCTTCCCTCCCTTCCCTGTCAGTTGCAGGCAGGCCTCCGCAATCTGGTAGAGGCCCGTCGCGCCCACGGGGTGACCCCTTGCCTTCAGACCCCCGAAAGTGTTGATCGGCATCTCCGAGTCGAAGTTGTACTTGCCCTGTGCGGCGTCCTTGGACCCCTGTCCCTTCCTCGAGAAGCCCATCGCCTCGAGTGCCAGCGCCCCCACCACGGAGAAGGCATCGTGGATTTCGGCGAAGTCGAGCTTCGACCTGGGCACCGCCGATTCCTCCATGGCCGCCCTGAATGCTTCCTCGGTGGCCGTGAATTTCAGCATGTCCTTCCTGTCATAGACGCTGAAGACCGTGGTCGCTATCCTGCCGCCCAGCACCTCGACGAGGCTCTTGGAGTCTGCCGCCGCCTTCTCCCCGACAAGGAGGGCCGCGGCCGCACCGTCACCGACGGGCGCGCAGTCGAAGAGCCTCAGCGGGTCGGCGATCATGGCTGACCGGGCCACGATCTCGGGCGTGATGGCGCGTCTGAACTGCGCGTGCTCGGCCGTCACAGCGTTCTTGTGGTCGATGACTGGGATTGCGCTCAGCTCGTCCCTGGTCACACCGGTCTGCTCCATGTAGAGTCTTGCCAGCAGCGCGTTCATCGCCGCGAAAGTCGCTCCCACGAACTGTGTGTACTCGAAGGACTCAGCCATGGCCAGGGCCTGTGAGACGGCCTCCGGCTCTAGGTCCCTCATCTTCTCCACTCCGACCACCAGCGCAGTCTCGAGTGCGCCCGACTTCACCAGCCTGTAGGCCACGTTGAAAGCCGATGCGCCGGACGCGCATGCCGCCTCGACCTTGAATGCTGGGACGCCTTCGTAACCCAGCGCGCTTGCCACGAGAGCTCCGAGGTGCTCCTGGTTCGCCCCCATGGAGCTGAACATGTTCCCGACGAAGATCTGCTGCGGCTTCACTGCGGGCGCACCCTTCAGCGCCCCCCTCGCGGCCTGGACGGCCAGGTCGAGGATGGAGCTCTCCCAGTGGTCCGCCACCTTTGTGAAGCCGACCGAAGCGACGTAAGCCTTTCCGTTAGCCAAGTCTGTCACTACCTGTGAAGCTTGTCCCTGTACTTTGTGTATGTCGAATAATCAATCCTAGTCCCTCTCTGAAGCATTGACTTTACCGTGGGGTTGGTCCCGCGTTTCTTCCTTATGCCGTCCATGACTTCGATACAGAACGCATCGGAGCCAGCGCCCGAACCGAAGCTCGCCATCAGGATCTTGTCGCCGGGTTCGGCTTCGTCGAGCACCGCTGCCAAGCCTATGGGCGACGAGCCGGCGTAGGTGTTCCCTATCATGGGGTTGAGCAGTCCCGTCTTGATCTGGTCGGCGTTGAAACCCAGCCTCGTGGCCACCTCCACGGGGAACCTGGGATTGGGCTGATGGAAGACGGCGTAGTCGAAGTCGCTCGCCTTGTGGCCGGTCTCCTCGAAGAGCGTCGTGACCGCCTTCTCAATGTGATGGAAGTATGCAGGCTCGCCCGTGAACCTGGAGAGGTGCCTCGGATACCTCTGGTGCTGCCTCCTCCAGAAGTCGCCCGTGTCCGATACGAAGGAGGTGCTGCAGTCGAAGTAGGCGATCGCGTCCCTGTCCTTCTGCCCGATCACGAACGCCGCTCCTCCGCTGGCAGCGGTGTATTCGAGGTCGTCGCCAGGCTTCCCTTGCGCTGTGTCCATGCCGATCGCAAGTCCAGCGTCAATCATGCCCGAACCGACAAGTCCCATGACCACTTGCATCGCCTCCGTCCCCGCCTTGCAGGCGAACTCCAGGTCAGCGGCGAGCGTGTGGTGCTGCCCGAGCGCCTGGGAGACTATCGTGCTGGTCGGTTTGACAGCGTACGGCTTCGACTCGGTGCCGACAAAGACAGCTCCGAGATGCTCTGCGCCGGCCATCTTCATCGCCATCCTGGACGCCTCGATGGCCATGGTAGCCACGTCCTCGTCGAGGCCGGCCACAGCCTTCTCCAGGTTCGGCCCAGTTCCGCCGCCCTTCCAGACCCTTGCGATCTCGGTCGTGGGCAGACGGTAGTACGGGACGTAGGCGCCGTAGCCTCTGATTGCGGCAGGAACCTTGCTTCTCATGACGTGCATCTGAGAATCGAAAGCGCCCCGCGCCGTCGCATACATAAACGATGAGGCGCCTGCAACATGCTGAGTTAGGCAGATGACGAAACCCTAAGACGTATGGCTAGACGGCCTTGATCTGTTTGACGACGGGGGGCCGCGCCTTTCTGAAGACCCTGTATCCGCAGATGCACTTTACCTCGGGGAGCCGCGACAACTCCTCCTGGGTCGTCCGCGTGCCGCATCTCACGCACTCGTACACTGCGCCCGCGAAGACCTTCGCCGGCTCTGCCGGCTTCTCTGGCGCTGGCGTAGGGACTTCTGACATGGCTTTGGAAAACCCGATTTTCCCCGTATTTGTATCTTTTTCTCGAAGGTTGACTATCGCGAGATTTCTCTCCTCAGGTCTTCGTAGGCCCTCTTCACCTCGTCCACGGACGCCTCGTCCTCGAGGGTTGTGACGTCGCCGACGGGCGTGCCCTGAACCACGGCCTTGACCACGCGCCGCATTATCTTGGCGCTTCTCGTCTTGGGGAGCTTCGAGACGAAGTAGACTTCCTTGAGCGTGGCGATGTGGCCCACGTGTTCGCGCACCCTCTCCTTCAGCTCCTCCCTCAGCTGCTCGCCCGGCTGACTCCCCGCGCGAAGTATGACGAAAGCGACGGGTATCTCCCCCTTGAAGTCGTCAGGCACAGCAACGACCGCCGCTTCGGCCACCGACGGGTGGTGTACCAGGGCGGACTCCAGCTCGTAGGTCCCCAACCTGTGCCCCGCGACCTTGATCACGTCGTCGGCCCTGCCCAGTATCCAGAAGTAGCCGTCCCCGTCCTTGACCGCGTAGTCGCCCGCGTAGAACCAGCCGGGAAACCTGCTCCAGTAGACCTGCCTGTACCTCTCGGGGTCCTTGTGGATTGTCAGCGGCATCCCGGGCCAGGGCCGCTTTATGACGAGGTAGCCCCTGGCGAGCGGCGCAGAAGGCCTTCCCGAGTCATCGACCACGTCGGCTTCGACCCCGGGAATCGGCAGTCCGTTCGTGCCCGGCTTCATGGGCGTCATATCTCCGCCCGGGGTCAGACTGATCAGTATTCCCCCGGTCTCGGTCATCCACCAGGTGCTCCCGAAAGGGACCTTGTCCCTGCCGACCAGCCGGTGCATCCAGCGGAAGGCGGCCGGGTTGATGGGCTCCCCCACCGAGTGCATCAGTCGGACCGAGGAGACGTCGTGCCTTGTCACCCACTCGTCCCCCATCTTCATGAAGCCTCGAATGGCTGTGGGCGAAGTGTAGAGGACGCTGACCTTGTGCCTCTCTATGAGCGAGACCCAGCGGTCCGGGCGCGGATGGTCCACCGCGCCCTCGTACATCACGGTCGTCGCCCCCTCCATCAGGGGGCCGAAGACGGTGTAGGAGTGGCCGGTCACCCAGCCTATGTCGGCTGTGCACCAGTAGACGTCGTCCCTGTTGATGTCGAAGACCCAGTTCATGGTGGCGTGAAGCAGCGTCATGTACCCTCCGAGGTCGTGCACCTGCCCCTTTGGCTTCCCGGTTGTCCCCGAGGTGTGAAGGATGAAGAGCGGTTCCTCGGACCTGACCCTCACGGGCTCGACGTAGGCATCTGGGCGGACGTCGCCGAGGGCGCGGTCGTAATACTCGTCCCTGCCTTCTTTCATCCGGATCGGGGTGCCGACCCTTCTCAGGACGAGTTCGTGCTCCACGCAGGGAGTCTTGGACACGGCAGCGTCCGCGATCTCCTTCAGCTTGATGACGTTCCCTCTCCGCCACCCGCCGTCCGCCGTGACGAGCAGCTTTGCGTCCGCGTCCTGCAGCCTTTCCGCCAGCGCTTCGTCGCTGAACCCGGAGAAGATGACTGTGAACGGGGCTCCCAGCCTGGCTGCAGCGAGCATGACCGTGGGGAACTCGGGGATCATCGGAAGGTAGATGCCGACGGCGTCGCCTTTCCTGACCCCATACCTTTCCCGCAACAGGTACGCCAGGCGGTTCACGTCCTGGTGGAGCTGGCCGTAGGTGACCCTCCGGACCTCCTTCGGGCCCGCCCCTTCCACGGGCTCACCTTCCCACAGTATGGCCGTCTTGTCTCTCAGCGGACCTTTCGCGTGTCTGTCGACGCAGAGCTGGCTTGCGTTCAATTCTCCGCCTACGAACCACTTGTAGAATGGCGGGTTGTCGTCGTCCAGGAGCCTATCCCACTTCCTGAACCAGTCGAGTTCGGAGGCCACGGCCGACCAGAACTCCGGGCCGCGCGCAAGAGTGTTCCGGTGGGCATCAAGATACTTCTTGGGCGGGACCGTCTCCCAGCCGTCGGCCCGAACCTGCTCACCGAAGGGCAGCGACCAGTTGACAGACAACTTCTGAGCGGCGCGCCTGGATCGGATTTAGAACTTTCTCGACGGTCTTCGTCGCTTTAGCCAATTGACGACATGCGCACCTTCAAGACGCCGAAGAAGAACCTGATGACCTCGCCGGAGCCGAGTTTCGACTCTCCCGCGGTCCTCTCTCCAAAGATGAACGGCACCTCTGCCATCCTCATGCCTCGCTTCTTCAGCAGGTAGAGCGACGCCACCTGGAAGACGAATTCGGATGCCTGGGCGTCGCTTTCGACCAGGGCCTGCGCGGCCGCCTTGCTGAGAGCCCTGAACCCCGAGGTGCAATCCTTCACCGGAATCCCCAGGAGGACCTTGGCGTAGAGATTTGCCCCCCAGCTCACGGTCCGCCTCCAGTGGCTCCATCCAAGCGTCCCGCCGCCTGCGACCTTCCTCGACGCGACAGCCACATCAACGGCCGGACCGAGCGCGGCAATCAGCTCAGGTATCTTCTCTGGCGGATGCTGCAGGTCCGCGTCCATCTCGACCAGGACGTCGGACCCAAACTTCCCCATCGCCTCCGCGAAGCCCTCGACGTGGGCGGAGCCGATGCCCTTCTTCTCTGCGCGCAGGAGGAGGTGGACCGAGGGGTTCCTCGACATCTCCTCTCTTATTGCGTCGGCTGTCCCGTCGGGGCTGCCGTCGTCGACGAAGAGCACCTGGAGCCCCGGGACCCCTACCTTCCCCAGACGTTCAATGAGGGGCCTGATGTTCTGCCTCTCGTTGTACGTCGGGACCACGACGCAGGCGTTCACGCGGCCACCCTTCGCTAGCGCGCCATGGCGCAGGCGCTCACGAACTCGTCAGCCACACGTCTCATTTCCTTTCTCCCGATGCCGGGATGGACGGGAAGGGAGATTACGTGCCTGGAGTCGTGGTCTGCGTTTTTCAGCCTGAGCCTGCCATACCCGAGTTTCGTGTAGAGTGGCGTCCTGTGGACCGGCGTCTTCCAGTACACCGCAGCCCCCACCCCCCTTCTGCGCAGCCTTCCGAGTATCTCATCCCGTTTCTTCTTCAGCGTCAGCGTGTAGAGATAGAAGACGTGGGTCCTGTCGTTCGAGTCTTGAGTGAATTCGACGCCGGGAAGGCCCGCGACGCGCTCGCTCAGGTACTCTGCGTTCCTCCGCCTTGCCTTTAGGAATCCGGCCAGTCTGTCCATCTGGACCGAGCCGATCGCGGCTGCCACTTCCGTCAGCCTGTAGTTGAATCCGAGGTATCTCGAATCATAGCCATGGAGCATGCCGTGGTTCCTGACCAGCCGCAGCCTGTCGGCGAAGGCGCCGTCGTCGGTCGAGACAGCGCCACCTTCTCCGGAAGTGGCCACCTTGGTCGCGAACAGACTGAAGCAACCGGCCCGCGAGAGCGCGCCTGTCTGCCTGCCCTTGTACTCCGCGCCGAGTGATTCGGCTGCGTCCTCTATGACTGGGATCGAGTGCCTCTCTGCAATCTCGTTGATTTCATCCATGTCGGCGGGATAACCATAGATATGCACCGGAATGATCGCCTTTGTCCTCCTGGTCACCAGTCTGGCAACCTCTCGCGGGTCGAGGTTGTAGTCGGGCTTGCTGTCCGCGAAGACGGGGCGGCCCCCGCATGCCAGGACGACGTTGGCTGTGGCAACGAAGGTGAACGAAGGCAGGATCACCTCGTCCCCTTCCTTGATCCCTAGGGCGAGCATGCTGCAGTGCAGTGCGGCTGTCCCGGAGTTGACGGCCACGACGTGCTTCGAGCCGAGAAGCTTGCCCAGCTTGCCCTCAAGCTGGCGGACCCACCTCCCGCCCTCGAAGGAGGAGTCGGTGAGCTTCCCGCTGTCCAGGACAGACATGACGGCCCTCTTCTCCCTGTCGCCGAGAAGCGGTACATTGATCGGGATGAAGGACATTCTCTCCCGACCTGCCCAGCGCGGAAGAGTATTTGAGATTCGTGCACTCGGCCCGAGCCCAGAAGCCGAGTGTCAGACACGAAGCGCAGGGGACTGGCCGGGGGTCTGTTTCCCGCCCTGGTGCTCGCAGCGGTGGTGGCCCGGCTCTTGATGGTTTGGCTGCTCCCGCCGCTGCTGGACGTCTACTACTATGATGCGCAGGCGGCAAGCGCGATCTTGAGCGGCGTCGACCCCTATGGGCTCGCCTACGTCGGCATCCCCTCATGGCTGGCAACGCCGGACGCCTCGAACGTGTTCGCCTATCTCCCGGGGGTGGTGCTCTTCCTCGCGCCGTTCGGGGCAGTCTGGGACATCCGCCTGGGTCTCGTGTTCGCGGACGTCATTGTCGGACTCGGCATCCGCTCCCTCGGCGGCAGGAGGGCCAGGACGGCTTCGCTGCTCTTCCTTCTCCTGCCCTTCACCGCTCTGTTCTCGACCTCCTACCCGAACAACATGCTTGTCGCCACGGCGTTCGTGGCGATCGCGGTCGCTCTGTGGGTCAGAGGAAGACCCGGTGTCGCATCGGCGATGCTTGGGGTCGGACTGGCCTCGAGTCAGTTCGTCTGGCTGTTCTATCCGCTCTTCCTCGCGTGGTCTCTCCGGTCACGGAGGTTCGACCAAATAGCAATCCAACTCGCGGTCGCGGCGGCGCTGGTCTTCCCGTTCGCGCTCTGGAATTGGTCATCGTTCACCTACGACGCCATCGTATTCCAATTCACAAGAGCGCCGAGAGCCGTCGTCAGCGCCGCTGCCTTCGGGTTCAACGTCAACCTGACTCTTTCTGGCATCGCCCGCACATTGTTCGGCTCGACCGTGCCCGTCCTTCTTCGGGCTGCAATCACAGCCGCGGGCGTCCTGTACGCCGCTTTGAAGACCAGGGACCTTCCATCCGTACTTCTCAACGGGTCATTGCTGATGTTGCTCGTGGTCTTCGTGCTGCCCGACGACCTTTCTTGGTGGTATCTCGAATTCCCGTTCACGACTTTCCTGATGTGGATTGCCATGGCGAAGGGGGCGGCGGACGCACCCCCACCTAAGGCTTAAAGGCTCGAAATGTCGGCTCGCGATTCCCCTTGGAACAAGATGCCATGGATCCGGGGACTAGGCGCATCTTCACCCTCATCGCCTGGGGTTCCCTCCTTGTCATAGTGGCTGTCGTACTCTACGGCGTATTCGAGTCATTCCTCACCACCGGGACGCCGTTGGTCATAGGCATCGTCCTGGTGGACGTCGAATGGCCGCTCCCGTTCTTCGCAAAGCCGGTTTCATACTTCTCCGTAGCCTGCGTGGCTCTCTTCTATTCCGGTCTACGGCTCTGGGAGGCGAAGATATCGAAATGGCCCCACAACCTACTGAGCTTCCTGCAGCTCTTCGGTTTCATCGTCGCATTCGCCTCCGCCTATGAAGTCCTTTACAACTTCATGATTTGGGGGGCCTTCTTCAGCGTGCAGATACTCAAGGGCGCGACAGACCCGAGCTTCATCACAAACCAGGCCCTCATACCTTGGAACCTCGATTTCGCCACCAAGGCGTTCTCCGCGCTGTTCGTGATAAGCGGCTATTCGGTCTACTTCATCAGGCGACTGACGCGGTCCGAGCTCATTTGACGGACTCAGCGGAATAGCTGGCGAACGCCAGGTACATGTGCCCAAGCCCAAGAAGCAGGAAGATGACCAGGGAGCTGGCCGCCACGGTGACGAATGACCCTCCCAGCAGCAGGATTGCCGCATACACCTGGTACACGCAAAGCACGAATCCGAGCACTGCCGCGGAAGGCCCCCACGCCTCTGACAGCCTTGAGCTGGGCTTCACCCTGATCAGCAACCCAGCCGCAACGCATGCGACTGCGGGCCAGAGGACCAGCGCCGAGCCTGTCAGGAAAGCTATGACGACCCAGACGGCCCCGAAGAGTACGAATGTGTACGCTAGGTTCTTCCTAAGGAAGGATAGCGCCGACTGCATCTCCGCCTGCGGCCCCAGCCTACCGATATAAGCTGTGCTGAATCTGTGGGGCGCCCCGCGGTATCCTTATCTGCCGTTCGAACCTCTTGCCTACGGGAACCTGGCTGAATTGCAGGCTGCATCACAACGAAGCGCGCTCGCGGAGAGGCTCGCGGAGCTCACGAAGCCCGTGGAGGAGATGGAGGACGGGCTCCTCGCATCGGCGACCTACGACGGCGACAGGCGCCTGGCAGTGCTAAAGTTCTACGACCACAAGAACGGCCGTTTCTGGCTCTGGGCGGACAACACAGGGCACAGGCCCTACTGCTTCACGCGCCTCCCCATGGAAGAGCTAGGCGCAGTGAAGGCGAGGAAGGATGTGGTGGAGATCACGGAGGAAGAAAGGCTCGACCTCCTCAACGACGAGAAGGTGAAGCTGCGCAAGATAGTCACCACGGACCCCCTCGCCATAGGCGGAGGCAACAACAGCATCCGGGACGAGATCAAGGCCTGGGAAGCCGACATCAAGTACTACGAGAACTACGCATACGACAGAGGCCTCAAGATGGGGACGTACTACAGGGTCACGGGCGGACGCGTGTCTCCCCTGAAGCACCCGATGCCCGAGAACGTCGCCCGGTCGTTGGAGACCATCCTCAAGAAGAACCCGCCCGAATTCGAGCCATACCTGAGGGAGTGGGCCGAGCTGCTCGGAGAGCCGCTCGTGGAATTCCGCCGCGTGGCCATGGACATCGAAGTGGCCAACGAGGAAGGCAGGATGCCCGACCCGGAGGACCCCACCCAGCCCGTGATCTCTGTCTCGTTCGTGAACGAGCATGAGAAGCTGGTATACGCCCTCAGGAAGCAGGGGCAGAATCCCTCGCCGTCGGACTTCTGGCTCGAGCTTTTCGACGACGAGACCGACCTGATTCGGGCCGTCTTCTCCAAGATGCTGGAATATCCCGTGATCATCACCTTCAACGGCGACAACTTCGACCTCAGGTACCTGAAGCACAGGGCGGACAAGCGAAGGATTCCCGAAGAGGAGGACCCCATAGAGCTGCAGAGGGTGGAGTCCTCGGTCAAGCACGGAATCCACCTCGACCTCTACAACTTCTTCAAGAACCGGTCGATACAGGTCTATGCTTTCAGCAACAAGTACTCCGACTACACGCTCAACACCATATCGGAAGCGCTCATTGGCAAATCGAAGATCGAGTTCGAGGGGAACATCGGGGACCTGCCGCTGGAGGAGCTGGCAAGGTACAACCTGAATGACTCGCAGCTCACCTATGAGCTGACCTGCATGGGAGGGTCCGTCGCAATGAAGCTCCTCCTGGTCATCGCTCGCATCGGCAAGATGCCCATGAACGACGTCGGGAGACTCGGCGTCTCGAACTGGATTAGGAGCATGCTCTTCTTCGAGCATAGGCGCCTTGGCGCGCTGATACCGAGGCCTGACGAGCTCTCCGAGAAGGGGGGAGCGACGTCGCAGGCAACAATCAAGGGGAAGAAATACAAAGGCGGCCTGGTGATAGAACCGAAGCCCGGCGTCTATTTCGATGTCTCGGTCTTCGACTTTGCGAGCCTGTATCCCAGCCTGATCAAAGTGCACAACCTCTCCTACGAGACTGTCGACTGCCCGCACGAAGAGTGCAGGCGAAACACCGTCCCCGAGACCGCGTCCTGGGTCTGCACCAAGAGAAAAGGGATCACCAGCCTCGTAATCGGCTCGCTCCGCGACCTGAGGGTGAGCCACTACAAGCCGCTGACCAAGAATCCGTCGCTGTCCAGGGACGACCGCGAGCTCTACAACGTGGTCTCCCAGGGCCTCAAGGTCTTCCTCAACGCCACCTACGGCGCCTTCGGATTCGAGTCGTTCGCCTTCTACTGCCTCCCGGTCGCAGAGGCGACCGCGGCGCTGGGGAGGTTCGCCATCACGAAGACAATAGACAAGTGCAAGCAGCTGGGGGTCAACGTCCTGTACTCGGACAGTGTTACCGGCGAACGCTGTGTTACACTTCTCGACGAAATGGGTTTCCTAAGGATTGTCCCCATAGAGAGTTTCTTTGAATCCAGCACAGGCAGAATCATCAGAACCGACGGGAAGGAGGAAGCCCATCCGCACGGGTGGAAGGCTCTGAGCATGAATCCCATGACTGGGAGGGTTGGGTTCAAGCCCGTGAAGGCTGTGATTAGACATAAGGCATCGAAGCGGGTGTTTCGCGTAATAGAGAAGTGGGGGGTTACACGGGTCACCGAAGACCATTCTGTGCTGGCGTCCGGCATGGCTGGCTTCAGCTTCGAGAGGCCCGTCGACCTGGAAGACCATCATCTCGTCAGGGCAGGCAAAATCCCACTGCTTCGCAAGGTCGATGAGATTGACGTCTACGAACTCATGAAGGGCATCCGATACCGCACCATTTACAAGCGCAGAGCCAAAGTGCTGCAAGCACACTGTGACGAAGAATGGGTATGGTTTGGCCGGACAAACCGCAGTCGCCGCGTGAGGGTCAAGCGTCACATAAGGGTCGGCTCGCCGGAGTTCCTTGCCCTGGTTGACTTGGTCGGGGCCTATGTTCCAGAGGGTAGTTCGAGCACACCAGAAACTACCGTTTCCAGATTCGGCGCTTCCATAGCGAACGGGGACGCGGCCTGGCTTTCTCGCCTAAAGGAATGCTATCTTACTCTCTTCGACGGAAGCAGAGCAAGCATTGTCCGTTCCGACCTTGGTGAGAGGCATTTGGCGTACCAGACATCGGGAGGAGTGGTGGAGACAACCTACGTCGACGACACACTCAAACTGCAGATGATGAACGAAACGGCGGCGGTATTCTTCAAGTCCCTGGCTGGCCAGGGAAGCAGAGGGAAGAAGCTTCCCGACTTCATTTTTCATGTCCCTGAAGAGTATCAGAAACTTCTCCTCGATAGCTTGGTCAAGGGCGACGGTTCCAAGAAATTCGGCAAACGGTACAGTGCAGAATACATTGCAAAGAACTTCAAGTACGAGACGGGTTCGGTTCAGCTGGCTTCTGGGATCTCCACCCTGCTTCTCTTGTTAGGTGTCTGCCACACAATCAACTACCGAGGGGCAAAGGGGACGTACGCCATCGTCACTTCGAGCAAGTACAACAGGAGGGAGAGTTCGCCGAGAGTCGTCGAAGAACCGTACGATGGCTATGTCTATGATCTGTCGGTTGCTGACTACCACACCTTCGTAGACAGTTGTGGGAGCATTGTGTTGAAGAACACCGACTCGCTCTTCCTCCAGAACCCATCCAAGGAGCAGAGCGGCGCGGTCACGAAGTGGGCTGAAGAGGACCTGGGCGTCGAGCTGGACCTTGACAAGAGCTACAGGTACGTGGCCTTCAGCAGCAGGAAGAAGAACTATTTCGGGGTTTTGCCTGACGGCACCGTAGACATAAGGGGTTTGACCGGGAAAAAGTCGCAGACTCCCGAGTACTTGAAGAAGAACTTCTACGATGCCTTGGATATTCTCAGCAGCGTCAAGAGCCCCGACGACTTCGAAAGGGCGCGGGCCAGGACCAGGGAGCTGCTCACCAACATGGTCAACAACCTCAAGGGGAAGAGGGTCCCGGTGGCCGACCTGGCCTTCAACGTGATGATGGGAAAGCCGACCGACAAGTACAGCGGAACGACGCCCCAGCACGTGAGGGCTGCCCAGGCCCTGGAGCGGAAGGGCAGGGAGGTCAAGGCCGGGGACATCATCGGCTACGTCAAGACGAAGAGCCCGCCCTACGTGAAGCCCGTGGAGCTCGCCAAGGCCGACGACGTGGACCCTGACAAGTACATCGAGTACGCCCATTCGATGTTCGACCAGATGCTCGATGCGCTGGACTTCAGTTTCGACGAGATCATGGGTGCGACGACGCTGGACCTCTTCTGGTCCTAGCACGCGACCGACGCGTTGGCTGGCGGGCACGGAACGGGCAAGCTGATTCAGCGGTCAGCGACCGAGCACGCCAGAGCGGCCTTCCCGGCAGCGGCACAGCAAACTATTTCACCTCCAGATTGGCCGAACGCGAAGAAGAGGATGGAAGACTCCAACTCCGGCGTGAGGCTGGGAATCGCGCAGATGGCGATGGGTCCAGACGAGGGGGAGAACCTAGAGAAAGCAGTCGAGATGATCGGCGATGCCTCCGCCAGAGGAGCAGACATCGTCTGCCTCCCCGAACTCTTCGCGTCCACGTACTTCCCTCGGCGCGAGCACGTGAAAGTGAAACCCGAGCCCATCCCGGGTCCGACGAGCAGGGCTCTCGCGAGGGCGGCGGCCAAGTCGAAGGTCTTCCTCGTTGGCGGGTCGATCCTGGAAAGGGCGGGCGCGAAGCGGTACAACACGTCCGTCGTATTCGATTCGCGGGGCAGGATGCTGGGCAGGTACCGGAAGGTGCACCTGCCCTACGACTCGCACTACTTCGAGAAGAGCTACTTCTCACCGGGCAGAGGGTACAGCGTGTTCAGGACGCCCTTCGGGAGCATCTCGCCTCTCATCTGTTTTGACCAGTGGTATCCGGAGCCAGCCCGAATCTGCAGGTTGGGGGGAGCACAGATTCTCTTCTACCCCACGGCCATAGGCTGGGTGAAGGGGATCGACCCCGTGGAGGGAGACTGGCAGGAGGCGTGGGAAGCGGTGCAGAGGGGCCACTCAGTAGCCAACAACGTGGTCGTCTGCGCAGTCAACAGAGTCGGCACAGAGGGGGACATGACCTTCTGGGGCGGTTCGTTCGTTTGCGATCAGTTCGGCAAGGTCCTCTTCAGGGCGGGAGACAATCAGGGGGTCTCCGTCGTAGAAGTCGACCTCTCGCTTGGAAGAGAGGTTGAGGAAGGATGGGGTTTCCTGAGGAACAGGAAGCCGTCAACCTATCGGCGCCTGGTGAGGTGAGCGGGGTCGCCGGGCACTCCGCTCAGCATGGGCTACAGGATGCCAGCGGAGTGGGCGCCGCACGAAGGCACGTGGTTGGCGTGGCCGAAGAACGCTGAGACCTTCTCCAGGGAGCATCTCGTCCAGGTGCGCAGGACCTACGCCAAGATGATAGCTGAGCTCTGCACCGGAGAGAGGGTGCATCTGCTCGTGGACGACAGGCAGTCGGAGAAGGACGTCCTCGCGATGGTCCCTCCGAACGGCAACCTCGTCTTCCATCTGCTACGCTCGGCCGACGTGTGGGTCAGGGACTACGGACCCATCTTCGTCAAGAACCGGGGCATCGCAGCCACCAAGTGGGTCTTCAACGCCTGGGGGGGCAAGTACGACGACCTTCTTCCGGACGACGAGACTGGAAGCGCGATCGTCCGGGAGACCGGGCTCCCCTATTTCCAGACCGGGAGGGTACTGGAGGGCGGGTCCATAGACGTCAACGGACGCGGACTCCTACTCACCACCAGGCAGTGCCTCCTGAACAAGAACAGGAATCCGTCGATGAGTCAAGCGGAGATCGAGCAGATGCTCCGCGACAATCTCGGCGTCGTCCACACCATATGGCTCGAGGCAGGGATAGAGGGTGACGACACGGACGGCCACGTGGACGACGTCGCGCGCTTCGTCTCCCACGACACGGTGGTCTGCATGACAGAAGGCGGGGACGGGGCCAACGGCGAGCCGCTCGCTGCCAACCTCGAGGTGCTCTCGCGGGCAAGGGGTCCTGAAGGCAAGCCGCTCAGGGTCGAGGAGATACCCGCGCCCGCCCCCATCGAGAGCGAATACGGCAGGCTCCCAGCGTCGTATGCAAACTTCTACATCGGCAACTCGGTGGTTCTTGTCCCGACCTACGGCGACTCCAACGACGGCAGGGCTCTGAGGACCATAGGCAAGCTCTTCCCCTCGCGCAGGACCGTCGGCTTGGACTGCAGGAGCCTGGTCACAGGGCTGGGCGCCATACACTGCGTGACTCAGCAGCAGCCCGAGCTGTGAGCTCACTCGAAGGCGGACGTCTTCTGCCTGACCTCTTCCAGGAAGCTCTCGAGTCTCACGCCGAACGTCTGCTCGCCCGACCTCTTCCTGACGGCCACCGTGCCCGCGTCTTGCTCTTTCTTCCCTATCACAAGCATGTACGGTGTCTTCTGCAGTTGTGCGTTCCTTATCTTCGCCGCCATGGTGCCAGTTTCGAAGTCGCCCTCCGCCCTCATGCCTGCGGCTGTCAGCGCAGAAAGCACGGTCTCAGAGTATGCCCTGTACTCGTCCGAAAGAGGAATCACCTTGACCTGGACCGGCGAGAGCCAGACCGGAAGAGTGCCCTTGTAGTGCTCGAGCATGATGCCTATGAACCTCTCGAGAGAACCGAGGATGGTCCTGTGGAGCACGACCGGAGTGTGTTCCATCCCGTCTGAACCTGTGTAGGAGAGCTTGAATCTCTTGGGCATCTGGAGGTCCACCTGGAAGGTGCCGCACTGCCACTCCCTTCCCAGGGAGTCCCTGATGTCCACGTCTATCTTCGGCCCGTAGAATGTGCCCTCCTTCTCCTTCACCCCGTACTGCTCGCCCCTTGACTTTAGGACCCGGATCAGGATGTTGGTTGCCCGCTCCCACTCCTCATCGCTTCCCATCGTCTCGTCGGGCCTGGTCGAGAGCTTTGGCTTGTACTCCAGCTTGAAGACGGCGTACACCTTCTTCATGATGTCGAGCATGTCTCCCAGCTCTTTCTCCGCCTGTTCCTCAGTGCAGATGATGTGGGCGTCGTCCTGGGTGAGCACCTTCACCCTGAAGAGCCCGCTTGCCACGCCGCTCAGCTCGTTCCTGTAGAGGGGGTCGAAGATGGCGTATCGGACGGGGAGGTCGCGGAAGCTCCACTTCCTCGACTTGTAGACCAGGAACGTCGACGGGCAGTTCATTGGCTTCATCCCGAACTCGTCGTCGCCGATGCTCGTCAGGAACATGTTCTCCTTGTAATGCTCCGAATGGCCGCTCACACGCCAAAGCGCGGTGTTGGCGAGGGCGGGGGTGCTGATCTCCTGGTAACCCCTCTCCCTGAGCTCTGACCTGAGGAAATTGATCAGCGCGTCTCTCAGCTTCAGACCCTTGTCGTGCCAGTAGACCATCCCCGGCGAAGGCTCCTGGAAGCTGAAGAGGTCGAGCCGCTCCCCGATGGTCCTGTGGTCGGTGTCGGGGAGGCTCCCAAAGTCGCTCTTCCTTATCCGGGCGTAGAGCTCTCCCTCGGTCGGCTCGCGCTTCGGTTTGGAGACGGACGCCGCTTGCGCCGCCGACGCTCCGTAGCTCCTCGACATCTCTGCGAGCGGGTGGCCCTTCACCTTCATTTGAAGCGCCTTGTTCCAGCCGAACGGGGCCCGCATGACCTCGAGCCCAGAGCTCTTGGCCTGCGCTTCCATTTCGAGGAGCACAGGAAGCGCGTCAGCCGGGCGCGCGAGGTTCTGGGAGAGGTGGGCGAAGGGGTAGATCATCACCCTCCTGGTGCCCAACTTCGAGAGGAACTCCTTCGCTTCGGCGACCGCCTCTGCTGCGACCTTGCCGTCGTCCCCCTGCTCCACGGTGGTGAACAGCACTACAAGCTCCTCTTCCCGGACGAGCTTCTGCTGAGCCTCTTCCGCTCCAGCTATTTCCTTCTGTATGGGTTTGTACTCTATGAAATCCACGTGCATCTGGAGTATCTTCATGCGGGATGAGCTCCGGTCACCAGCGCGCCCTTTCCAAGGATTTCGATTTCTTGGTCGCCTTCTTCCAAGCCTTGTAGTGCTCGTGGCAGAGGTAGACTCTCCTCCCTTCGCCGCCTGCCGTCAGGCCGCTTCCGGCGAGTTGCTCCTTGCTGAGGGAGCGTTCGGCTTTGTTCGAGCATCCGCCTATGCCGCAATTCACTCCCTTGTCGACTCGACCCAATTTGGCGAACCGGCGCCTTCTCAATCTATATAATCATTGGCGCGGGCGATGCGGACAGAAGCGCTTCCATTGGACGAGTGACTGTCGGGGAAGAGGTCCCTGAGCGAAGGTATGGTCAACGCCCGCTGGGCGGTGTTGGGCATTGAAGGCTGTACTCTCCTGCCGGGTGACTGCCAGCATCTCTGGACACGCCGCCGCCCCAGAGCCGAGCAGGCTCGCCTTCAACGAGAGCACCAGTTCCGGGATTCCTTCTCCCTTGCGCGGATTCGGCATGGACGCGAGTCGCCTCGAGGAAGCGGGTCTGCTCGCCATCACGAGCTCCGAGGAGACCTGCATGCCTGACGGCAGGGTGGACACGGATGCAGTCGTCGAAGGGTTCTCGGACCTGGCCAAGCGCTACAGCAAGAGGGGGTCGGAAGGGGTGCGCGCGTCAGCCGAGATGTCGCCCTTTTTCCTGCACGGGCCAACCAAAGAGCTTGAGGGGTGCGAGCACGCACTA
>JAFMAU010000037.1 GCA_029784825.1 Nitrososphaerota archaeon
TTCGTCGATACGGCGAACGTCTACCACGGACGGATGCAGAGTTCCAATCCGAAGCACGCCGGAAATTCTGAGAAGGTTCTGGGGCAGGTGCTCAAGGGATACGACAGGGACTCGCTGGTGCTGGCAACGAAGGTCCGCGGCGCTCTGGCGAGCTGGCCGAACGGGGAGGGGCTCTCGCGGAAGCACATCCTATGGCAGGCGCGCGAATCCCTGGAGAGGCTTCAGACAGACTATATCGACCTCTATCAGATTCATTGGCCCGACCCAGACACCCCAAAGATCGAGACGCTGCGGGCGCTCAACCATCTGGTGGATGAGGGCCGAGTCAGGTACATCGGATCAAGCAACCATTCGGCCGCTGAGAACGAGGAGTTCATGCAGGGTGCGAGGGACCACGGACTCGAGGGCTTTGCGACCCTTCAGGAGCTCTACAACCTGCTGGAGCGAGGGTTCGAAAGGAACACGCTGCCGGTGGCCAGGAAGTACGGCTTCAGCGTTCTCGCGTATTCACCCATCGCCCAGGGGGTCCTGTCTGGGAAATATCTCGGCGGCGTCAGAAAGGGGACCAGGGCGAGTTACGCCAAAGACATCTCGAAGAACTACTTCAACAAGGGAACCGAGGAGGCGGTCAGCGGTCTGCGCGAAATGGCCGCGCAGAAGGGCGTCACCCTGCCGCAGCTTGCCCTCGCCTGGCTCCTGCACAAACAGGAAGATCTGGGAATCTCCATAATCCCACTGCTGGGGGTCACCAGCGCGAAGTACCTGGAGGACAGCCTGGGCTCTCTGGACGTCAAGCTCACATCTGACGAGATGAGGCAGGCCGAGCAGATGGCAGGAAACGCGAACGTCCTGCCCTGGTGACAAGCCCGGGGGTGCCCGAGCGGATCTGCTCTATCGGCTCCACGGTGCTTTTTCTATGACCGCTCCCCCACCTCAGCCGTGGCGCAGAGCCCTCCACCGGACAAGGCACCATCGCCTGGACTCCCCCCATACACAAGGACCCTCCTGAAGTGGAGCTTCGCGGTGGGCATCATCCCTCCGGTCGCCCTTGTCGCGGCCCTTGCGCTGAAGAGCCTCTACATGCTCGACTACGTGCATGTACTTACAGGAGGGACCTGGACCGGCTTCGACCTGTACACCGGTCTGGTACTGTCACGCATCCTAAAGTCGTTGGACGTCCCCGCCAGGGTGGAGGTCGCGAAGAGGCTCACTCCGACTACGTTCTTCATAATCCCGTCTCTCGCCGCGGTGGCCATAACCGCAGGGATCTATCTTGCCCAGACGCTCGGAGTGTTCAGCCTGACCAACCCATGGATCCTCGCCGCTGGGGTCATAGTGGTGATCCTCACCGCTCAGGGGTTCGGTATCTTCCTCCCCAACGGGGTGCGGATATTCCTCGAGCTGGCGAAGGCAAAGCCCGACCTGGCGCTGATATCGAAGCTGACCATGAGGAACGTCCGCCTTGCGGCCAGCCAGGCGGTGTTCCAGATCCTGATCATATTGGTGATGGCTCACCTTGCGGTGCAATAGATGAACACGAGCGCGCTCGTGGCAATCGCCTTGCTAGCCGGAGCACTGCTCGTTGTCTTCGGGTTCCTGTACAGGATGGCCGCAGAGAGCCACGCGAAGGGGGAGTTGGCCTACGACGGGATCCTGATACTTCGGTGGGCGTTGCTGGGACAGCTGATCATCTTCGCGGTGCTCACCATCACTGCCTTCCTGACCTGACCGACCGCGAGAGGTGGCGACCGCCCTACTCTTCGGCAACAGCGCATGGTGGCCTGGGTTCCCATTCAGGACGAGGCATCCCATCGACCACTCCCTTCGGCATCCAAAGGCCGCTGCCCAGGGGAGCTTCTTATCACGGGCCATGTCCGCTCCCGCCTATCATGCGCTTCGAAGCGTCCGTCCTGGTCAAAGCCTCCAGGGACAAGGTATACTCGGCCTATGCTGACTTCGAGGCGATGCCGAGATGGTCAAGACGAGCTGTGAAGGTGACGAGCGTAGCGACGGAAGGAAACACCGCCCGCCTTGAAACTGCCCCGTCGGGAGGAGGCCGGAGGCACGTCACAGAAATGAAGCTCTTCCCTCCCGACAAGGCCGAGTCCGAGAGCGCGACCAGGTTCACGAAGAACCACAGCGCGGTGACGTTCGAAACCGTCCCAGGAGGGACACGGGTGACGGCGTCTCTGGAGGTGGATTTCAAGGGACGCTGGGGGTGGGTCATGAAGCCCATGGGGAAGGCCGAGGCCGAGGCGTCGGCTTTGGCTGAGCTGATTGCGTTCGCCAAATACGTGGAAAGCATACCATGATGAGCGCCAGGCACGCGCCTCCCTCCTACGCCCCGGGACCAGAGTACACTCTTATGGGCCCGTATGTGATCTGACAACTATGAAGAGCGTAACCGAGTGGCTGCTCGAGCCGTCGCAGCCAGCCGTCAGATACCTGACGATGAAGGGTCTTACGGAGGACGCGAGCCGTGGAGAGGTCGCTGAAGCGAAAGCGGAGGTAACCTCCAGGGGATGGGCGGCCGAGATTCTTTCGCAGCAGAAGCCCGGCGGCAACTGGCTCGACAAGGAGGATGGCCTCTACGTGCCGAAATATACTTCGACCAACTGGATGCTCCTCACGCTTTCCGACCTCGGGGTCACAAGGGAAGACCACCGCATCGCCAAGGCCTGCTCACTCTGGATGGACACATATTCCCGAGCCGACGGAGGGTTCGACACTCCTGGGGCAGAGAGCAGCGAGCACTGCCTTACAGGGAACACAGCCAGGGCACTCGTCAAGTTTGGGTATGTGGACGAGCCGAGAGTGAAGAGCGCCTTCGACCTCCTGGCGAAGACCCAGACTGCGAGCGGTGGGTGGCACTGCCGGGGAAAGAGTGCTACGATCGACGCCTGGGAGGGGTTGAGCGCTTTCGCCGTCTATCCCAGACAAAAGTGGTCAAGGAGCATGAAGGCGGCTGTCGAGCGGGGGTGCGAGTTCTATCTAGAGCGCAGGTTGTTCAGACAGGGCGCCAGCTACGAACCCTGGCTCCGCTTCCACTTCCCCTACCACTACTACTACGACGTCCTTGTCGGTTTGGACTTTCTGACCGCCCTCGGCTATGCCGGAGACAGGCGGATGAGGCCCGCCCTCTCGCTCCTCAGGGAGAAGCGGCGGGAGGACGGCCGCTGGAATCTGGACGCGGTTCACCCTGACTTCGACAACGGCGGCAAGTGGCCTGGCTGGTGGAAGCGGTATCGCAGCAGCTTCCACCCCTTCGCTCTTGAGCAGGCCGGCCATCCGAGCAAGATGATAACCCTCAGAGCTCTGACCGTGCTGAAGAGGGTCGAGTCCGCCTCGTAGCTCGGCCAGAGAAAGGAGCAACTCCAGCGGCCGAATCCAGCCTCTACCGCTCGCTCGAGTGGGGCTACTCGGGATTGAGCCAGATTATGTTCCCGTCAGGATCTTCCAGCTGCGCGAACGGGCCCCACCCTTCGTCCTTCGGAGGGTGGATGAACTTCACACCCTTCGATTTCAGCTCCCTGTACGTTTCGTCCAGGTTCTTCGTGCCCAGTGCGATGCCTGTGTTTCCCTTCTCAGGCTCCTCGCTTTCGCAGATATGCAGGACAGTCTTGGAGCCCTTGGGGGCGACTGTGATCCAGTGTCCCTTGGTGTCTCTGGGCTCGAGCCCGAGCACCTCCGTGTACCATTTCAGAGACTTCTTCGCATCCGTTACTACGATGGCGACGTCGATGATTCCTGTTATCATTGACTTCTCACTCTATCGCTGAAAGATAAAGCCTCCTTTCCAGATGCGGCAGTTGTCCATCAGCCGTGACCAAAAGCTGACAAGCATCCAAGGTGCTTCGGCGAGACAGCCGTAACAGGGCTTAGAACTTGAACCCGGCGTTCTCGAGCACTTCGTCGTGCGAGCGGGCAATGTCCTGCCTCGGCGTCAGCTTCGTGTCGACGTAACGAAGCTCGGTCCACGCTTCATGCGCAGGAGGCCTACCGTCCGGAGCCTCCCCTCTGAAGATGAATTCAAAGTCCCAATGCGTCGTGAGCGCGGGGAACCTCTTCGGGGTGCCTGTCTCGGCGACGACGGTGGGCCCGGAGAGCTGGATGTCCATGCCCAGCTGTTCCTTCAGGACCCTCTTCGCCGCTTCCTGTGGGGACTCGAAGAGCATAAGATGGGAAGACGGCAGCATCCACTCTGCGCTATGGGTCTTGGCACGGCCTGGGTCGAGGGCGCCGATGTGGTCCCAGGGTGCCTCGGGGTTGAGATGCCCCATGAGGACTCGGCCTTCACTGTCGGTGACGATGACGAAGGAAGACAGGCAAAACCCGTTCTCCGGGATCTCCGTGGTGTAGACAGAGACATCCACCTTCGCGGAGGGTCGGGCGAACCTGCAGAACCGTCTGTCTGTGGTCATCGCTTTGCCTTTACACCGACGTTCTTCAAGAACCTATCGAAGACCTCTTCCGAAATCCACTCCACTCTCAGGTACTGGGCGACCTGTCCCTCGTCCATCCCGAGCCTCCGCGCTTCCTTCACAGCCACCTTGTAAGCCTCGACCTCCGTCGGCCTGTCGACATATTCGTAACTCCTGTCCCACAGCTCTTTCCCTTCCCGGTGCTGGCGAATGTGGACCAGTTCGTGTATCACGTCCAGATAGACGTCTATCTCGGCGCCTTCCCTGAGGTATTTCGCGTTCACCACTATGGATCCCTTGCCGTCATCTATCTTCATGTACCCATGACCGCCGACGATGTCTACAGAAAGCCCCCCGAGGACGTCCTTCGTCCCGCTTCCGAAGATGGACTTTACGGCTCCGACCCGCTCGAATCCGCCGAAAACGCTCATGAACGGGTGCGTGCCGATCGACGACTTCCTTTCTATGCTGACGCCGAGGTCCACTCTGAAAACCAACCGCAACTCTTCATTTTAGCCTTTTTTCGAGGACGACCTTGTCGTACATCGGTTCGAACCCGTTGTCGAGATAGAGCTGGATGGCACCCTCGGACGCCAGGGTCTGCAGGACGAGCGACCTCCCCTCGTTCTCAGCGACCTGCCGGGCCTTCGCGAGCAGAGCCGTCGCAATCCCCTGCCTCCTATGCTCGGGGAGGGTCCCGACGCAGTACACTCCGAGCACCCCCCGCGTCCTGAAGAGCGCGATCACCCCCGCCGTTTCGCCCCCCGCCCTTCGCTCGAGGAGCGTTGCAGCCCTGTCTTTCAGAATGGAAGCGACGATGGGTTCCACAGTCCCTGTGAGCTCCTCGTCCCCGTAGAAGGACCTGAGATAGGCGGCAGTCCAGCTCCCCGGAGACGCGCGCACGGTCCCGCGCTCGTCCCCGACTTCCTTGGTCGGTCCCTTCGAAACGAGGACGTTCATCCTGTCCACCTGCATATACCCCGACGAGCGCAGCAGGTCCAGGCTCGCGCATGATGCGAAGGCGACGAACGTTGTGCTCATCCCTGAACCTCCGAAGTATCTTTCGGCCCACTCAGCGGTCCCGGCCGTCCCGCGGCAGGTGAGGGCTCCGGCTCTGTTGAAGAACGGCTCCCTGAGCGCGTCCGACGACAGCAGGTAACCGTCGCCGCGCCTCACGAGCCTGGCCCACCTGGACCACCAGCTCACTTCGTTGAGCTCGACCGCTCTTCTCTCAGGCACCCTCAAGCAAGTCGACCCCCAGCGTCTTCATCCCGGCGATGGCAGGCGCAGCCATCCTCCTGGCCCTGTCCCTGTCTCCTACCTTCGACGCGGCCTTCAGCGTGGCTTCCGCCCACTTCAGCGCCTTCGGGGTGTCGAAGTCGTCATCCAGCGCCCGTCCGAAAGCGCCCAGAGTCGATCCGTCCCGCTCGGACGCTCCGACCTTCCTCGCAGCCTCTTTCATCCTCCGGAGCCTGCGGCGTGCCGCCCCGATGCCCGAGAGGCCCGCCTCCTTCCTGTAGTGGATGGAGAGGAAGAAGAACCTGATTTCAGCGGCGGAGAGCGACTTCATCGCCTCCTTGACCGTCACTGCGTTTCCGAGCGACTTTGACATCTTCTCGCCTCCCGTCTTTACCAGGTTGGTGTGCACCCAGTGAACGACGAAGGGGCGCACGCCGGTGAGCGACTCGGCCTGGGCTATCTCCGCTTCGTGGTGGGGGTAGATGAGCTCGTAGGCTCCTCCATGGATGTCGTACTGGGCGCCGAGCAGCGGGATGGTGACCGCCGTGTCTTGTATGTGCCAGCCGGGCGAACCGAGCCCCCACGGGCTCGTCCACAGGCCATCGACGAGGACCTCGGGGCGCCAGAGCGCGAAGTCGTTGAGGTTCTTCTTCGCGGGGACGAGCTCCAGCGGCCTGAGCGCCAGGCCATTCTTCGTCAGATGCGAGAGGCGCCCCCAGCGGCCGAACTTGGCGGTGTCGAAGAAGACCCACCCGTCGGCCTGGTAGGCGAGTCCCTTGTCCAAAAGGACCGCAGTCTCTCTGATGGCCTCGTCGACATGAGGGGAGACCGGCTCGAACTTGCTGACGGTCTCGATGTTCAGGGAGCCCATGTCTGCGATGAGGGATTCGGTCATGCGCTTCGAGTATTCGATGGGGTCCTCGCCGGCGGCCTTGGCAGCCTGGCTGATCTTCTCGTCGATGTCGGTGATGTTCATCAGATAGAATACATCGTATCCGAGACGGCCAAGATATCTGGCCAGCGCGTCGAAGAAGATGTAGGTCCTAGCGTGCCCCAGGTGCATCCCCGACTGGACCGTCGGACCGCAGACGAACATGCTGACCCGGGGCGGGGCGAGCGGCCGGAACACTTCCTTCCTCCCGCTCATCGTGTTGAACAGCTTCAGCGCGCACATTCCTTGCGGGCAGTCGGGAACTGCTGGGTATTAGTTTTTGAACGGGAAAACACGCACGTCGGGCAATGCTCTACGAAGAGAGGGTCACGTCGCTTGCGGACCTGAAGAGGAGGCTGCGCGCCCTGGATCAGGACGCGGGGGTGCGACTGGTGGTAGGAACTGGAAAGAAGCAGTCGTTCATGTTCGTGACCCGGTTCGGCTCCAAGTACACGGCGCTCACCTACTCCATGTCGAAATCAGGCGCTCCCGGAAAGAAGCTCCAGTCGGCGGAGTTTGACGACTTTCACGGGCTGGAAAAGTACCTGGGGAAGCCCAGTGGCCCTCTGAGGGCTTGGGTGTATTGAGCCCATCCGCTTGGTTGATATGTGGGGAAGGCGCTTGGCTGCACCATGAGACCGAAGGCAATCCACATCGTATACGCCCAGTGGTGCCCCCACTGCGTCCCGACGACGGTAGAGCCGATAAGACAGAGGGCGGAGGAGATAGGAGTGCCGCTTCTTCTTCACGACATCGACACACCCGATGTGAAGGTCGCCGACGAGCTGGTCAAGAAGCACGGCGACTGGACGGCAGACTACGTCATCCCGCAGGTCTTCTTCGAGTATGAAGGGCGGATCGAGCATGTCCTGACGGGGGACTCGCGTGGGGTCTCTCTGACGAGAAAGGCGGTGGAGGAGCTACTAGCCAGCGCCCCACTTTCGGGGGCGGGTACCGGAGCCGTTCCTAAATAGGGGCGGCACGGCGGACTCCACATGCCCGCAACCACTCTAGATTCGCTGTACACGAAGGTAGCTCAAAAGGTCCTCAAGGAGACCCTCCAGGTGAAGAAGGGAGACTCGGTCACAGTAGAGACCTGGGACAACGGCCTCCCCTTCGCGAGGAGGGCGCTCGCGGAAGCAAGGGCATGCGGCTGCTCCGCGGTAATGATCTACGAAGACGAGCGGGCGTACGTCGAAGGGGTCAGGCGGGCGCCAGAGGATTCGGTCGGTACGATGGGGAAGAACGAGTTCGGGCTCCTTTCTGGTACCGACTCGTACATCTTCATTCCCGGGCAAGCACTCGGACCGTATTCGAAGACGCTGAAACCAGAAGAACGTGAAAGGTCCACTCGCTACAACATGTCCTGGTACGAAGCGGCCCAGAAGGCGGGGCTCAAGGGCGCCAGGCTCTCCTTCGGCTACGTCGGGAAGGACGTTGCCAAGATACTGGGGGTGAGGGTTGAGGACGCCGTACAGACCCAGCTCAAGGCAGCACTGACGGACTTCGGGCAGATCTCCAGGGTTGCACGGAAGGCCTCTGGTCTCCTCGGAGACGGGGGGGCTGAGCTGGAGACGCGCCGCGCTAGCATGACCTTCTCACTGAAAGGAGAATCCGAAGTCGAAGATGGCGTGGTAGACGACCAGGACAAGAAGACGGGAGGCAACATGGCCTACGTGCCGCCAGGATACGTGAGCAAGGAGGTCGACCCTCACAGCGCGAACGGGACGGTGGTCCTTACCGACACGCTGACGGCGTACGGGGTAATAGGGAGCGTACGGCTTGACTTCCGGGACGGGCAGGTCGTCGGGTGGGAATCGTCGGATAAGGGCGCCGTGAAGAAGCTCTTCGACTCGGTGGCACCGGAGAAGAGGCGGCTGGACCTGATCATAGTCGGGGTGAACCCCGCGATGAAGTTCGGCGCCGGGCAGGACCGGTTCGTCGAGGGGTCAGTGACGCTGGGCGGGTTCGGGTTCAGGGGGCTGGTAAAGAAGGGCACCCTGAAGGCCGGAGGGTCGGCAGTCGTGTCCGACGGACGCCTGCCGGGCTGACCACTTGCGGTCGCGGGAATAGGGCTCTTCGGAAGGGAAGGGCGCGGCGGCGAAACTCTTCAGCTGTGCGACGCAGCGTGGATGCCGGCCAGATATCCGAAAGTGATGGCCGGTCCCAAAGTAGCCCCCGATCCTGCGTAACCTGTTCCCATGACGGTAGCCGCGTTGTTGCCAGCCGAGTAAAGCCCATCTATTGCGCTTCCCTTACCATCCATCACCCTCCCGTTCACATCGGTCACCACACCGCCCTTCGTCCCTATGTCCCCTGCCAACATCCTCACGCCATAGAAAGGCGGCTCGGCGATCGGACCCAGGGTCGGGTGAGGCGCGGACGGGTCTCCCCAGTGCCGGTCGTACCGGCTTTCTCCCCTGTGGAACAAGGGATCTACGCCACGGCCTGCGTTTCTGTTGAACTCCGCAACGGTCGCTTCAAGGCTTGCCCCGTCGATACGGAGTTTCTTTGCAAGGGCGGAGATGGTCAGTCCTCGGCCGAACCATCTTGGAGCCTGCTTGAACTTCTCGCCTGCCACCGGATACTTTGAAAGATACGCGCTGTCGAAGACCAGATGCGCGGGGACGTTCCTGCCGACGAGCATCTCCTTCGTCAGGTCGAGATAGTTCATCGCCTCGTCTGCGAACCTCTTCCCTCCGGGGTTGACCATGATGGAGCCGGGCAGAGTCCTCTCGCTCGTGCTGAGCCACCCTCGCTTCTCGCCAGGCCTCTGGATCAGGGTGAACCACCACGCTTCGTCCATCAACGCCGTGGCCGCGCCGGCCTTCATCCCCATCACGATGCCGTCCCCCGTGTTCGTGAGCGCGCCGGCTGACCCCTCGGACGGCGCATAGAGGTGCTGCCGCTTCATCTTCTCGTTCCACTCGAACCCTCCGGCCGCGAGGACGACTCCCTTCTTGGCGGCTATCTTCTTCCTACCTTTCGGGGTCATGACCTCGACCCCTGACACTCTGGCGCCGTCCTTGACGAGACCGAGAACCTTGTGGCCGAGAAAGAGCGGGACGCCTGCATCCATCGTCCCCTTCCGCAGGGCTCCGACGAGAGCTTCGCCCAGCGCGAGCATGCTGGGCCTTCTCTGCTCGAGCTCGGGCACCTTCTCGCCGCGCATCACCATCTCGAACTCGAGCGAAGTCATGTGCAGCCCTCCGGGGAGGTGGTACTGGGGATTGTGCAGGATGAACCGGTACTCGCCGCCCAACGACTTGCCGTCGAAGAGCCCTGGGTCGAGGGTCCGCCCTCCCTTCATCCCCCCGTCCCATTCTGGGTGGTAGTCGGGCTCGTTCTCCCTCAGGGTCGGCTCAAGCGGGGACGAATCCATGACGAACTCGAGAGCCTTCGGCGAGCCGTCGACGTAAGACTCGATGAGAGAGCGGCTGGCCTTACCACTTGCAAGCCTCGTTAGATACCTCAACGCCATCTTCTTCGAATCTGCGATCCCGCTCTGCTCGGCTAGCCTATTGTTGGGGACCCAGAGCTGGCCTCCTGAAAGCGATGACGACCCTCCGAACATCTTGCCTTTTTCGAGGACGGCCACCGAAGCACCAGTGGACGAAGCGGCCAGCGCTGCGGTCAACCCGCTCGCGCCAGAGCCGACTACCACAACGTCGTAGGACGACTGTGCAGTCATGGGCGTCCGGCTAGGGTCGATCGATACAGAGAGTTAAGGAAGATGGACGCGACATCGAAGCCGACGCACTGTTGCCAGGCGCGACCCCTTGCGGCGAAGGCATGCGAACCGCCGCGGAAAAAGTCACACGCATTCTTCACGGGGGAAGACCAGAGACTGGGGCCGCCCCTCGACAGCGGGGAGAACGCCTACGTCGCGAGCGTCGACAGGAACAAGAGAAGCGTAATCTTCAGCCTGAAGTCGAAGGGCGGGGACGGTTAAAAGGGGAGGGAACAGGGTATCCAGCTCCGACAAAAGATGGGCATCTCCCAATCCGCCGTCCACCGAATCCCCGACATGGGGTTTTCAAACGCGTACTTGGTAGAGTTGGATAGTCAGCGCCTGGCTGTCATCGATACGGGCACGCCGGGGAAGGAAAAGAAGATCCTCAACTTCGTGGAGTCGCTGGGAAGAAAGCCGGCCGACATCTCTTACATCATCCTGACCCATCCAGATTCGGACCATTCGGGGAGCGCCGCCGCCCTGAAGAGACTGACCGGAGCGACGCTGGCTATAGGAGAAGTGGACGCGCCGAGGCTCTCCGGGGAAAAGAAGCTCAAGGAGACCAGCGGCTTGAGCGGAATCATGCTGGGCGTCTTCGGTTTGGTGATGAGGGTCGAAAGAATCAAGGCTGACCTGGAGCTCAAAGACGGCTCGACAGTCGACGCCTTGACCATCGTCGCCACCCCAGGGCACACTGACGGGAGCATCTCGGTCTATCTGCCTGGCACAGCCATATTCGTGGGGGACCTCCTCAGGACTGATGGCTCGGGGAAGCTGAAACTCGCGTCGCCGAACATGAGCAGGGACATGGAGGAAGTCAAGCGCTCCGTGGAGAAAATCTCCAAGCTGGAGTTCCAGCAGCTCCTTCCAGGCCACGGGGCTCCGATTCAGGAGAGCGCCTCAAACGCGCTCAGAAGCTTCGTTGCAAACAAATTCCAGTAAGAAGACGCGCGACTGATGCAACGCCCATCAGGGCCGCAACCGGCTCCCATGAGACCGAGTGATACCATTTTATAGAACAAGGCATCAACCGAGTGGTAGACGCCGACAAATTGCTGACAAAAGAGGGCACGTCCGCGCTCACCAGGAAGTACACCTTCGGGACATGGAGATATCAGAGAGGATGGAACCCTCTCGAAGTGGTCGACGCCGAAGGCTGCCACTTCACCGATGCCTCGGGGAAGAAGTACCTAGACTTCTCTTCCCAGCTCATGTGCTGCAACCTTGGCCACAAGAACAAGGCTGTGATCGAGGCTATCGTCGAGCAGGCCCGTAGCCTCCCCTACATCGCTCCGTCGTTCACCTGCGACGTCAGGGCCGAGCTGAGCGATCTCCTCCTCCAGGTCCTCCCCAAGGGGCTCGAGAAGTTCTTCTATTCGACCTCAGGCACCGAGGCTAACGAGGCCGCCATCAAGATAGCCAGGTTGTACACCGGCAAGTACAAGATAATCTCAAGGTACAGGTCATATCACGGCTCCACGGGAGCGTCCATAGCCGCCACCGGGGACATGAGGCGGTTTGCGGCTGAGCCAGCGGGAAAGGTCGACGGCATCGTCTTCGCTCCAGACGTCGACACCTACCGCTCCCCATTCGGGGTCGAGTTCGAGGACCGCGCCATCGCTTCGGCGAACTACATAGACTACATGATCAGGAACGAGGGGAACGTTGCCGCAGTGCTCATCGAGCCAGTGGTGGGCACCAACGGTGTCCTCGTCCCGCCGAAAGAGTACCTGCCGATGCTTAGGGAAGTGACGGACAAGAACGGTGTCCTGCTGATCGTGGACGAGGTCATGTCCGGGTGGGGGAGGACCGGCGAGTGGTTCGCCGTCGACCACTGGAAGGTTACCCCTGACATACTCACCACGGCGAAGGGGATAACTGGGGCATACGCGCCTCTGGGCCTCACGGCCACCACCCGCGAGATCGCAGACTACTTCGAGGACCACTACTTCGCCCACGGCCACACCTACGAAGCGCACCCGCTGACCCTCGCTCCCGCGGTCGCGGCGATAAGGGAGTATCAGAGGCTCGACCTCATCAATGGCGCGAAGAAGAAAGGGGAGTATCTCGGGCGGCGGCTGTCCGAACTGAAGGCGAAGCACCCCTGCGTCGGCGACGTCAGGGGGTTGGGGCTCTTCTGGGCCGTCGAACTGGTCAAGGACAGGAAGACCAAGGAACCCTTCTTCACCGCTGAGGACAAGCTCGCAGGGAGGCCTTCGCTCCTTGGCAAGGTGGGCGCGGACATGATGGGAAAGGGGGTCTATCTGCTCGACTGGCTGAGCCACTTCGTGGTGGCGCCGCCTCTGATCGTCACCCAGGAAGAGATAGACTTCGGTGTAGACGCTTTGGGCGGGTCTCTGAGCATCGCGGACAAGGAGGTCAAGAGTTGACTCAGGTGACCAAGGTGCCCCAGAGCTACGGCAGCCTCGAGAACCTCGTCGACGGCAAGTGGAGTCGCTCCGCTTCCGGCCAGGCTCAGAGCACCTTCGACCCGGGCAGGGGCGTCCCCATAGCCGATGTCCCATTCGCGACGAGCGAGGAGGTGGAAGCTGCGATAGATTCCTCTCAGGCCGCCTTCGAGAAGTGGAGCAGGCTCTCGATCTTCGAGAGGGTGAAGTATCTGTACAGAGCGAAGTCGGTGATCGAGGCGCACTTCGAGGAGCTCGCCTCCACCCTCACGCAGAACCACGGGAAGACCATCCTGGAGAGCAGGGGCGAAGTCCAGAGGATGATCGAGAATGTGGAGGCAGCCATCGCGACCGCCTACACCTTATCCAAGGGAGAGGCGCTCGGCCAGATCGCCGAAGGCATCGACGAGCAGACGGTCAAGGAGCCCCTCGGGGTCTTCGCAGTCATCACGCCCTTCAACTTCCCACTCATGGTCCCCTTCTGGTTCGTCCCATTCGCCATCGTCCTCGGGGACACCGTGGTGCTGAAGCCGAGCGAGACAGACCCGCTCCCGACTACACTCGCCATCAGGCTCATCCAGGAAGAGGCCGGACTTCCTCCGGGGATCCTGAACCTCGTCCAGGGGAGCAGAGAGGCGGTCGAGGCGCTCATTTCGAACAGGTCGGTCCGCGGTGTGACCTTCGTCGGCTCGACCCCCGTGGCCAAGCACGTCTACGAGCTCGCAGGGAAGCACGGCAAAAGGGCCATAGCCAACGGCGGGGCGAAGAACTCCATCGTCGTCCTGCCTGACGCCAAGATCGACGCCTACGTCCCCGCCATGATCTCTTCCTTCTTCGGGAACGCAGGGCAGAGGTGCCTCGCGGGCTCCAACCTCATCCCCGTGGGCAGGGAGACCCACGAGAGGCTCATAGGCAAGTTCGCGGACGCCTCCAACAAGTTCAGGGTAGGGTACGGCCTCGACGAGTCCTCCGAGATGGGCCCGGTCATCTCGAAAGCCTCCAAGGAGAGGATCAAGGGCGCAGTGGCGAGAGGAGTGGCCGAGGGGGCCAAGCTCGTCGCCGACGGGACGGGCAAGACCGTCTCCGGGTACCCCGAAGGATACTACCTCGGCCCGACCATACTCGACGGGGTCAGCCGGGACATGAAGCTTGCCAGGGAGGAGATATTCGGGCCGGTCGCGAGCGTGATGCAGGCCGACGACCTCGAGAGCGCCCTCGAAGTCATCAACAGCAAGAGCGACTTTGGGAACATGGCCTGCCTGTTCACTTCCTCCGGGAGCGCCGCAAGGAAGTTTGCCAGGGAGGCAAACGCGGGGAACATCGGCATCAACCTAGGGGTGGCCCAACCCGCCGCCTACTTCCCGTTCGCAGGGCGGAGAGACTCCTTCTTCGGGGTCCTCCATGCCCAGATAGATACCGTAGACTTCTTCACCGACAAGAAGGTCGTGACCTCGCGTTGGTAGATTCCTGGCGTCCCGGTTCGCCTTCACTCCCGCCGAAAGGCGTTTTTACCGCATCCGAACCGAAGTGGCGGCCATGAAAGTCGGCCTCGTGCAGATGGGATGCAAGATAGACACGAAGGACAACGTGACGAAGACCACCCGGCTGATCGAGGACGCGGCCAAGAAGGGGGCCGAGATCGTCTGCCTCCAGGAGCTTTTCAACACGATTTACTTCGCCTACGAGCAGGACCCGAAGTACTTCGACTGGGCCGAGCCCGTCCCCGGCGGGCCCACGTTCAAGGCGATGTCGGCAGCCGCCCAGAAGAACGGGGTCGCCCTCGTCGTCCCGATGTTCGAAAGGGACACCGTGGTCCCCGGGCTCTTCTACAACACCACGGCCTTCTTCGACTCCAAGGGGAAGTATCTGGGCAAGTACAGGAAGGCGAGCCTCCCACAGCTCCCGGGATACATGGAGAAGTTCTACTTCAGCCCGGGGAACCTCGGCTACCCGGTCTTCGAGCTCGGAGAAGGCGGGCCGAAGGTAGCCACGGTCACCTGTTATGACAGGCACTTCCTCGAGGGGCCGCGGATCGAGGCTCTCAAGGGGGCCCAGATCATATTCATCCCCACCTGCACCTCGTTCTACCCGGAGCTCTGGGAGCTCGAGCTCAGGGCTCACGCGTCCTTCAACACCGTGTTCGTCGCCGGGGTGAACAGGTGCGGCGCTGAATACCCGGGCCAGTCGCGCGCTTACTACGGGACGAGCATGGTGGTGGACCCCACCGGGGCAGTCATGGCCAAGGCGGGGGAGGGAGACCAGGTCCTTGTGGTCGACGTCCCGCTCAACAAGCTCGAAGAGAGGCGGAGGATGGCCCCGTTCCTGAGGGACAGGCGGCCAGAACTCTACCGCGAGATAGGCGAGACGCCGAAGCTTTGACCTTCCCGTGGGAGAAGAGGTGGCGCTGAGCACGCAGCATAACTTCGGCGTCATCTACAACGCGCGGGAGCCTCACGAGACACTGAAGGCGGTCCAGCTCCTTGACAGGGCGGGCCTCGACATGGCGGGGACCTACGACTCCCACTTCATCTGGGAGGAGCCCTGGGTCTTCTATTCCATGTGGGCGACGAACACAAAGCGGATCAGGATGGGGCCGTTCGTCACTAACCCCCTCACCAGGCACATCACCGTGACCGCGAGCCTGGCCGCGACGCTGAGCTCCGTGGCGGGGGACGGCAGGGTCTTCATCGGCTTCGGCCGCGGGGACAGCGCCGTCAGGACCATGGGGAAGAAGCCAGCCAGCCTCGGGGAGCTAGAGCAGAGCGTGGGAGTACTCAAGAGCCTCACGTCGGGAGGGAAGACGAAGATCGACGAGACAGACGTCAGCTTCCCCTGGGCCAAGTACAAAGTCCCTGTCTACGTCGCAGCCTACGGGCCCAAGGCCCTGGAAGTGGCAGGCCGGGTGGGGGACGGGGTCATACTCCAGATAGCCGACCCGGACGTGATCAAGTGGTCTCTTGAGCACGTGAAGAAGGGGGCTCAGGCCGCAGGGAGGGACCTCAAGGGGTTCGAGGTGATCTCCGCCTCTGCATGGTACATCACCGGGGACATCGAGAAGGCCAGGAAGGAAATACGCTGGTTCCCGGCCATGGTGTCGAACCACGCGGTCGACCTGCTTCGCAAGTACCCCGCCGACCAGCTCCCCGCAGCGCTGGTAAAGGGGATGGAGAAGAGAGGGGGGTACGACTACTGGGAGCACGCGCGTCCCGACGCCCACCACCTCGGCTTCGTCACCGACGACATGATCGACAGGTTCAGCGTGATAGGCACCCCCGAGCAGGCGGTCTCCAAGCTCGAGGAGCTCTGGAAGGCAGGGGTGACGAACGCCACAGCCTACGTCCTCAGCCCCGACTACCTCGAGCAGTCAGAGACGATCGCGAACCGCGTCGTCTCGAAGTACAGGTGACAAGGGCTGGCCTTCGACTTCGTGGTGAAGAACGCCCGGGTGGTGACCGCATCCGATTCCTTCGAGTCCGACATCGGCGTAGCGGACGGGAAGATAGCGAGCATCTCCAGGGACATCGACGCCGGAGGCGCAAGGAGCTACGACGCGTCCGGCAAGATAGTGGTCCCCGGGGCCATCGACGGGCACACCCACATGGAGTTCCCGTTCATGGGGGCCACGTCGGCCGACGACTTCTACGACGGGACCGTGGCTGCGGCCTGCGGGGGGACGACGAGCGTCATAGACTTCGTGCTTCCTACACCCGGACAGACCATCCTGGAGGCCCTTGCCGCATACAGGATGAAGGCGGACCCCAAGGTGGCCGTCGACTACGGGCTCCACATGATCTTCAAGGGAGCGAACATCGGAGACATCGAGCAGATACCGGAGGTCGTGGCCCAGGGGGTGCCGAGCTTCAAGCTCTTCATGACATACCGGAAGGAAGGGCTGATGCTCGAAGACGCGGGGATCTTCAGGGCGATGAAGAAGGTGAGCGGGGCCGGCGGGCTCATCGCGGTCCACGCCGAGAACAACGGGATAATCGAGAACCTGGTGGAGGCGAACCTGGGCGGGGGGAACACGCAGGCGAAGTATCACGCCCTCAGCAAGCCGGCCGCAGCCGAGGCCGAGGCGGTGACCAGGGCGTCATCCCTGGCGAGAGTGGCCGGAGCGCCCATGTACGTCGTCCACCTCTCCAGCAGGGCTGGGAGGGACGCGATGCGCCTGGTAAGGGCACAGGGCGGCTCCATCTTCGCCGAGACCTGCCCCCATTACCTGGTGCTTTCGGCCGACGCCTACGACGGCCCCGACGGGAGGAACTTCGTGATGTCTCCTCCGCTCCGGGGCAAGGGCGACAACGCCGCGCTATGGGAGGGGCTACGCCCAGGCGGCGTCATAGAGACCATAGGGAGCGACCACTGCCCCTTCCCGGCGGCGCAAAAGGACCTGGGCAGGGATGATTTCACGAAGATCCCGAACGGGGTCCCCGGGACCGAGGCTATCATCCCGATACTCTACTCGGAGGGGGTCCGCAAAGGGAGGATATCCGCCCACGAC
>JAFMAU010000038.1 GCA_029784825.1 Nitrososphaerota archaeon
ACCGTTCGAGTTCACCGACGCCGTCGACGTCGACGGCGTGCCGTTACGGGTCGTCTACCCCGTGGGCAAGGGGCACCTCACGGCCCTCGCCCTCGAGGCTGGCGCCTTCGCGCTGCGCTTCTTCGGCGAGTACTTCGCGATCCCCTACCCCGGTGAGAAGCTCGACATGGTCGCGATCCCCGACTTCGCCTTCGGCGCCATGGAGAACCTCGGAGCCGTGACCTTTCGAGAGTCTGCTCTCCTCATCGACGCCCAGGCCTCTTCCCAGCCGGAGCGCGAGCGCATCGTCGACATCGTCTCGCACGAGATCGCCCATATGTGGTTCGGCGACCTGGTGACCATGAAGTGGTGGGACGACCTCTGGCTCAACGAGAGCTTCGCCACGTTCATGGGGTATAAGATGACCGGGAGGCTGAGGCCAGAGTGGAACATGCAAAGCGTGTTCCTCAGGGACGAGACGTTCGCCGCGCTCAACCTGGACGCAGTTAGGACGACCCACCCCATCCAGGCTCACGTCAAGAAAGTGGAAGACGTGATGCACAACTTCGATGCCATCAGCTACAACAAGGGAGGGAGCATCCTCAGGATGCTGGAGTCCTACGTCGGAGAGGACGTTTTCAGGCAGGGGGTCTCGAACTATCTGAAGAAGTTCAGCTACTCGAACGCATCGGGTGCGGACCTGTGGAGGTCACTTGGAGCCGCTTCACGGCTCCCTGTCTCGGATGTGGCGAAACAGTGGCTCACGAGGCCGGGTTTCCCCGTGGTGAAGGCCACGGCAAAAGGGAGGAAACTGACGCTCACGCAGAAGCGCTTCATGGTTACTGGGAGCGCTCCAGCGGCCCCCTGGCCCATACCTACGAACGTCCGCAGCGGTGACAAGACGAGGCCGGTGTTCTTCGATGAGAAGTCCACGACCGTAGACATCGAGGATGGCTCGGAAGTCCTTGTCAACGTCGGGAGGAGCGCCTTCCACGTGACCATGTACGACCAGAAGGGGTACGACGCCCTTGCAAGGAATTTCGCAACCCTGAGCCCCGAGGACCGGGCCGGACTAGTCAACGACCTCTACCTGTTCCTGCAGTCGGGGGAGGTCGACCGCGACCTGTACCTGAAGTTCATCAGACTGTGCGGGAAGACTCCTGACTCGCTCACTGTAGAAACGGCGGCGAGCCAGCTGTTCGTACTCCGCACCATCGCCTGGGATTCGGAGAAGCTGAAGGCGGTGTATCCGGAGTTCTTCCCTCCGCTGCTTGAGAAGATCGGCGAAGATCCCAGGCCGGGAGAGCCCGTATACATCGGCGCCGCTCGGGAGGACCTGACGTCTCAGTACGTTGAACTGGACGACGCGTATGCCGCGAAGCTCGCCCCCAGGTTCGAACACTACGCTGACGTCAACCCCGACCTCAAGGGTGCGGTGGCAGTAGCTTACGCAAGGGTCCATGGGGAGAAGGCGATGAAGCCTCTTGTGGAGATGGTGAAATCCCTCCAGGGAGAAGTGGACAGAGCGAAGATCTGGGGCGCCCTCTGCTCGTTCCCAGAGCCTGGCCTGGTCGAAGAGGCTCTTGAGCTAGGTTTGAGCGGCGAAGTGAGCCGCTCTGACTCCGCATATCCGATGATGTATGGGGCTACCAATACGCGCACCAGGGACGTGTACTGGAGGTGGCTTACCAAGAACTACGACGGCATTTACGACATGTACGCCGGCTCCCAGCAGTTCTTCCTTTACATTGGGCGCTTGCTCCCGCTCACCGGGGTAGCGAGGGAAGCCGAAGTCAAGAGGTTCCTCTCAGGCAGGCGCATGAAGCAGGGAGGTTCGAGCCTCACCAGAGCGATGGAGCATCTTGCGATCAACTCAAAGCTCCGAAGCAGGCTTCTCGCAAAGTAACACTTCCTGCTACGGTTAAGAGGCTCCGCGAGGGCGCGCCCTGCAGTTGGACCCCGACGACATCGAATACAAGCGGAGCGTCAGGAACATGTCTATCGTCCTGGCAGCCATCGCCCTCGTCATCGTCGCCGCCCTTGCTCTTTCTCCCTATGCCTTTCCCCCGAGCAACACCTTCCAGGAATCTGTCTCCTACAGCTCGGCCTTCGGGTTCGCAGTCCACCTACAGATCAACGCCACTTCGCTCAGCGCTGGAGACGGAATCCTCGTCTCCGGGTGGCTCAACAGCTCTTCCGGGTCCCTGGACAACGTCACGGCAGTCGATTCATGGGGGGTCGGGCCTTCGGGCCTTTGGACGAGCGCGTGCGCGACTGGATGGCCCGTGGGCGTCGGCGTGATGAGGGGGCATTACACCCAGGACAACTTCTCGCTGGGGACCCTGCTCCCCCTCGCCGCCACTGAAGGCTCCTGCCAACCCCAGCCTGCGTCACCAGGGTTCTTCATCTTCTATCCGCACTCCTCGAGAGCCCTGATCGTCCTAGGCGGGGTCCCGCAGTACTGGGTGCTGCAGACGAACCACTACTTCGGAGCCGCGCAGCTCCCGCCAGGGGTATACACTGCAGTCCTGGCGGACGAATGGGGCGACGTGGTCGCCACCAACTTCGTGGTCACCTGAGACACCTTAACTAGCAGAAGCCACGTCACCGCAACGATGAAGGTCGCCCCTTCTCTCATACACCGCTTGTTCTACCCCCAGGTCCCCCTCGTCCTGGCTGCGATGTCAGGAGGAAGGGTGTCGGCCATGCCTGTGGTATCGTACTTCTCCGCGTCTGAGCACCCACCGACGGTCGGTGTGGCCTGCGCCTCTGGGGGCTTCACCTGCGGCCTCTCAGTAAAGGCCGGTTCGTTTTCGCTTTCGGTTCTGGACGCGTCGCTCGCGGACAAGGTCTCCAAGCTCGCAAGGACGAGCGGGAAGAATGTGAAGGACAAGCTGACCGAGGTCGGGCTGGCCCACACTCGGGGAAGGACGGTCGCCGCGCCAGTGCTGAATGACGCTGTCGCCACGCTGGAGTGCAGCCTGGTCTCGAGCGCGAAGGCGGGCGACCACACGGTGCTGATGGGGAAGGTCGAGGCTGCCTACGCCTCGCCCGCTTTCAAAGACTCGTGGAACTACGCGAAGTATACCCCGATCCTCTACACCGGTTGGAAGGACGGGCTCACGCTTTACGGCTGAAACTAGCCGTAGGACCTGATGACGTCCTCTGCGAACTTTCGCAGGTCGGAGACGATGTCCGAGGCAGCGGGGTGGTTCATGGACGCGCAGTAGTACTCCAGCCCTGCATCGGCGTAGCCGTCGATCTGCCGACGGATTTCAGTCGCCGTGCCCGACACAGCCACCCTCTTCTCATTGTTGGCGCCTGCGTACGCCTCCCTCTTCTTTCTGACGTCGGTCGTCATCCTTACAGAAAGGACGATGTCTTTCTTGCTCTCCCTGATCTTCGCCGCCCCCTTCGCGAAATCTTCAAGGTCAGGGCCAACCGGATGCCACCCGTCGCCGTAGGCTGCCGCCCTTCTCAGCGAGGGTGACCCGTTCCCACCTATCCACACAGGCACGGCCCGATTCAGGGGCTTCGGGAAGAACAACGCCTCCCTGACGCGGAAGAACCTCCCTTCAAAGTCGACTACATCGTCGTTCCAGAGCTTCCGCATCAAAACGATGCTTTCGTCCATCACTTTCCCCCTTCTCCCGAAATCGGCGCCCAGGAAGCCGAACTCCTTCTCCGCCCACCCGACACCTACGCCGAGGATCAGTCTCCCCTCGGATAGCACGTCGAGCGCCGCGGCCTGCTTCGCCACCAGGATAGGGTTGCGCTGCGGCAGGACGAGTATCGAAGTCCCCACCCTGAGCTTTTCGCGCCTCGACGCGATGAAAGCGAGCATGGTCATCGGTTCGATCAGCTGTCCGTAGGGTTCCCTGAGCTCCGTGGGCAGTATCACGTGGTCGGTCGCCCACACGGAATCGTATCCACACTCTTCGCAGACCGCGGAGATCTCCAGTAGTTCCTGGGGGGTGATCTTGTCTCCGTAGTTGGGGAGGATGTAGCCGAACTTCATGCTCTGTCCCTCGCCGAGACGAACTCCGCGGCCATGGCCCCCGTGCCGTTTAGATTCGAGAGGTTTAGGACTAGCAGGGCCACCCGTTCCATCGCCTCCGCCTCGGTCATCGCCGTTACCATCTTGCCCGTGTCCCCGAGCGCCGCGACCTTCTTCATGTTTCCAGCCTGGACTGGCCCCCTTTTTCTTGGTATCTCGCGTACTTGGAGTCCAGCACCCCTTTGATCTTCTCCGCCCTCTTCCACCCAATGCCCTGGGTCAGGGCCAATTCGCCCGCAGTCAGTCCCATCACCTTCCGCGGCGACCCATACTTCGAGAGGAGCCTCTCCGCAAGCTTCCTGCCGACCCCGGGGAGAGACGAGACCAGGTACAGCTGCTGCTGAGGGATGCTCTTTGCCTTGGGCGGGAGCTCGGACGGCATCCTGGCAAGCGGCCTCGCGCGAGCGTGGTTGAGGAGCTCCGCGATCGCAATCGCGGTCTCCTTCGGGTTGGCGGTATACAGAATCCTCAGCCCGTAGGCCATGCTGACGTTGGCTATGGCGCCATAGAACGACTTCAGGTTCTTTGTGAGCGACTCCACCTCCTTCGAGTCCCCCTCCACCAGGAGGAACGGCCTGACGTAGGCGGCTGACAGCTTGGCGGCCTGGTAGAAGATCCGCGAGTCGTAGACCGACGACACCAGGTCCCTGACTGACTTCCTCTCTATGGCGACCTCGGGGTTCAGGACGTAGTCGGCCACGGGGAGCCTGCTGTAGTAGACCCTCACGTTGAGCTTGGAAAGTTCGTCCGGTACTCCGCTCGCCCGCTCTCTTTCGTCCGCGACCACCCGGGCTGGTATCACGGGAGCTGGACGGGCAGGATGTAATAAAAGGAGTAAGCGCCGGCGATGAACAGCGCGAGGGCGGCCAGGGCCACCACCTTGTCCGTGACGCTGGACTTGTACTGAACCAGGGAAGTCGGCCTCGGCACAGCCCCATACGCGCGCGACTCCATGGCCTCGGCCAGCTCGCCGCTCCTGACGACGGAGTTGACCACCAGAGGGATGAGCACTGGTATCATGTTCCTCACCCGCCGGAAGATGTTGCCCTTCTCGAGCTCCAGGCCCCTGGACTTCTGCGCGTCCATGATCTGGATTGTGTCCAGCATCATCACAGGGATGAACCTGACCGCAGTCACGAACGCGAAGACCACGTCCCGGGGGAGCCGGAACGTCTTCATGACCTGCTCGAGCTCGTCTGGGGACGTCGTGATGAAGAAAAGGCTGGTAGACACGACTATCGCCACGAATCTAACGGCGTAGAGGACGGACGACTCCAGGTTCCTCGTGAAAACGATGTTGATGACGAAGATGAACGCAGAAAACGTCGCGGTGAGGACCATCGTCCTGCCAACCCTCTTCAGCACCGTGGCCACCGCCGCGACCGCGACCATGACCGCAATGACCGCAAGGAGCTCGTAGAACGACCTTACGAGCAGTGTGGACACGAACATCAGCGCCGATATGAGGAGCTTGACCCTGGGGTCCAGCCTGTGGTAGGGCGAGTCCCCCCGCCTGAAGACGAACCCCCCGCTGAGCCACATCATCGTTTCATCCTCTCCTCGAACCAACGCCTGGCGTCCAGGGCGTCGACAAAGGGCCCGGGAGGTCGCTCGGAGAGCCCCCTGTACAGCTCGACTAGCTGCGGCTGCGCCACTCTTGCAGACGCCAGCAGGGTCTCGTCCTGCATCACCAGGGCGGCAGGCCCATCCCCCACCACCCTTCCGGACTTCATCACTACAACCCTCGGCTGTATGGGCCAGAGGAACTCTATGTCGTGCGACACCACAACGACCGTCTTCCCCGCAGACCTGAGCATCTTGATGGTCCCAGCAAGCTTTTCCTTCTGGATCGAGTCCTGACCCACAGTCGGTTCGTCGAGGATGACGACGTCAGGGTCCCACGCGAGGATGCAGGCGAGGGTTAGCCGCTTCTTTTCCCCGCCGCTCAGGACCAGTGGAGACGACTTCCTGTACTCGTCCAGCCCGAAGAGGCCGAGCCCCCAGTCGACCCGCTTCCGGACCAGTTCGGGAGAGAAGCCGAAGTTCCGCAGCGCGAACGACATCTCTTCCTCCACGCTCTCCGAGAACAGCTGATGGTCGGGGTTCTGGAAGGCAACCCCTACCTTCCTCGAGAGACTCGCGGTGCTAGTTTGCTTCGTGTCATGGCCGTCCACAATGACCTTGCCTGTTGTCGGCTTCAGCAGGCCGGTGACGTGCTTGACCAGAGTGGTCTTCCCTGCGCCGTTTTCCCCTACAAGCGCCACGGTCTCCCCCGCCTCGACTTTGAGGGTGACTCCGTCGAGGGCCTTCACGCCGTTCTGGTGGACGAAGGTCACGCCCTGGAACTCGATCATCTGCTTCTCCCCTTCAGCTCTGCCGCCAGCTTTCCGGGGGTAAGCAGGGTGCCCGTGGTGGCAAGCCCGCGGCGGGCCAGCATCTTCTGCAGCTGAGTCACCGCCGGAGTCGCGACCCCATATCTCTCGGCATCATCGCCGAAGAGTATGTCTCGCGGGGTCCCCTCCAGCACCTTCTTCCCCTCGCTCATCACCACAAGCCTGTCAGCCACCTTTACGAGCAGATCCAGCCTGTGCTCGACGACCACGAACGTCGTCCCCAGGTCTTTCCTGAGCTTCGCTACAAGCGCGACGAGGTCTCCGGCGGTCATTGGATCCAGGAGGGATGTGGGTTCGTCCAAGATGACAAGGCTCGGCTTCATGGCGAGCACACCCGCAAGGGCTACCCTCTGCTTCTGACCGTCCGACAGCTCGTGGGGCGCCCTCTGGGCAAGGTCTGAAATCCCGAGGAGCCTGAGCGCTTCGTCCACCCTTTCCCGCATCTCGTCCCTTGGGACACCGATGTTTTCGAGCCCGAATGCGACGTCCCTCTCGACCGTGAACATGAATATCTGGTTCTCAGGATTCTGGAAAAGGAACCCCACCTTCTGGGAGAGGTCGCGCATATCTGACCCCTTCACGCTTGCGCCGCCCACCCTCACGTCGCCGGCGTAGTCACCGCTGTACATGTGGGGGATTAGCCCGTTGACGGTTCTCAACAGGGTGCTTTTGCCGCAGCCGGAGGGCCCCGCGAGCACTACTATCTCGCCCTGGGGGATTCTCAAGTCGAAGCCTGACACGGCTTCCCTCGGAGCCTCTGGATACCTGAAGCTCAGCCTGTCAATCTCAAGTATGTCAGCCATACACCAGCCGCCAGCGCTAGCCTAGCGCCTTTCCCTGGGGTTGGAGCCGCCTGCGGGCTCGACGACGTCGGCGAACCACGGGGTCCTCCCACCCACTCTCAGCCTCGGGACTGCGGGGACCTTCAGAACGAAGGAAGATATCGCCATGACGACTGCGAGCTGGATGAAGTTGAACACAGCGGTGAAGGCCAATACCAAGATGAGGGCGTTCGAGGCGGTTAGCCCTATGCCCACCGCGGCGAACGGCGCGGCGAGGAACCCTTCGATCGCCGGGAGGCCGTAAAGATAGACGACCAGATAGAAGTTCGGGATGGTCATTACGGCCGCGCGCACCATGCCGCCGAACACCGTGCTCCACCCGGCGACCCGGCCGAAACTCGTCCTCCCGCCCCGTGACGCGACCCTCGTCCCAGCCCAAAGCCCGGCCACGGTCGAAAGGAGGGCGAACAGCTTCAGCAACGGTCCGACTGGGACCTGCTGTCCGAACATCATGAGGCCTGCGAATTCCACGAAGGATGAGACCAGCGCCGGCGCGGGTCCGAAGATGAAGAAGGCGAGTATTATCGCCACCTCCCCCACGTCGAACTGGAGGTACGGTATCAGGGGGAAGTTGAGCCCGAGGGCCTGCGATCCAGCCGCGAGAAGTATGGCCAAAGCGCTGAAGATGGCGCTGCCTGCGATGGCCGGTGTGTCGAGACGTCCGCGTGAAACGCCGCCCATGAAAGCCGCCGTTCCCGGTATCGTTATAACGCTTTGGTAGCTACCAGAGGACTTGTAGATGCCGAAGCCGCCACCGGTCGCCAGCTCTGGACAACTTGCTACGCTGCTGCACCTTGCGAAGTTAGGCGCCGTCCGGTCGTTCACGAACGTCACCACCGGCATGCTCGGCGAAGCGATGGGGCTCAGCCAGCAGGCGGCCTCTCTGCGCCTTGCCGAGCTTCAAAGGGCAGGGCTGGTCGAAAGGGCGCACTCCGGGAGGGGGCTCGCGGTCCGGCTCACAGACAGGGGGCTCGACGCCGTCGAGACCTTCCTAGCCGACGTCGGCGCTAACATGGAGAGAGGGAAGAACACGCTGGGCTTCAGGGGGATGGTGTTCACGGGGCTGAAGGAAGGAAGGTATTACATCTCGCTCGCAGGATACAAGGAAGGGTTCACCGGAGCGCTCGGCTTCGTCCCCTTTCCAGGGACGCTCAACCTGAGGCTCGCCAACGAAGCCATGGTGGATCAGAGGCGGCGGCTCGACCTGCTGAAGGGGTTGGAGGTCCCCGGCTTCGCAGACGGGATGAGGTCGTACGGGCCAGTGAAATGCTTCCGGGCAAAGATCGCAGGGAAGCACCCCGGCGGCGTCTTGGTCATAGAAAGGACCCACCACGACAACTCTGTCCTCGAAGTGATCTCTCCTGTCAACTTGAGGAGGGCCCTCGACCTTGAAGACGGCGACGAGTGCGCCGTCACGGTCTACCTGGGCGAGGGGTGGGCACGTCGACGCTGAAGGTAACCACGTCTCCGTCTCGCAGTCCAAGCTTGCCCCTGAGATAGGCTGGCGAAATGAGCTCTGCCACGGTCTCGTTATAGTACGTCACGTCAATGAACAGAAGCGTGACCTTGTCTCCTCGGAGCTCTCCTTCGAAGCAGGTCAGCGCGCTGAACGACTCTCCGCCCAGTGAGAAGGCTTCAATCTTCACTCCGTCCATGGATCTGATCTCTTCTAGCCTGCGTATTGTCTCCGCTTCTTCGATCTTGACGTTCAGTGTGCCGGGGTACGGTGCGTAGCCGAGGCACTTCTTGAAGCGTTTCTGATATTCGGGGTGGCCGACGTAGTACTTTCCTTTCCCCATGCCGCTGAAGACCGTCCCGGTCACGGAGAGGCGCACGCTATCAAGGCCGACGCTGTCCATTTAAAGGCCGATTGGCTTATCTAGATTCTGCCCTCCGACCGGCGTGCATTGGTCAAGCAGGAGATACTCATACTTGTGGACGACGACGACAACCAGATCGGGACGGACACCCGCGAGAACTGCCACTCCGGAAAGGGGAAGAGGCACCGGGCCTACACCGCATTCATATTCCACGGGGGGAAGATGCTCCTCCAGCAGCGGAGCTCGAAGAAGCTCCTGTGGCCGGGTGCCTGGGACGTCTCATTCACGAGCCACGTCTACCCCGGCGAGACGTATCAGCAGGCCGCGTCCCGCAGGGCCGTGGAAGAGCTCGGGGCGAAGGTGGGGGCCCTGACAGACGTCCACTCCTTCGTCTACTTCGCTCCTCAGGGCGCAAACGCTGAGAACGAGTTCTGCCGCGTGCTTGTCGGAGACTTCGACGGCAAGATATCACCCAACGGCGATGAAATGATGGCTGTCAGATGGGCAGGCGTCCCCGAAGTGGTGGCTGACCTCAAGGCGCACCCTGACGAATACACTCCGTGGTTCAAGCTGTCCTTCGAAGGGTTCCTCAAGAACCCGGCTGCCAGGCGCTACTCTTAGTCGACTTTCTTCAGCTCGCCTAGGAACTCGCTCGCCCTGGCGAGCGTCGCGGCCATCGTCTCGTCCTCCCCCACCCCAGTGGTGAAGGAGGCTGCCGTCGCATGCCCTCCACCATGACCACCAAGCCTTCTGGCCATCTCCTCAGCTATCTGGGTGCCGAGCTTGATCCCGACCGAGTCGAGAAAACGCTGCGTGGACCTCAAGCTGACCCTGGTCTCGCCATCTGCCTCTCCTGCCACTACGGCGAAGTCTGCGCCCAGGTATACCAGCGACCTTGCGACGTGAGCCTGGAACGAGCCCACCAGCGTGGACGCCACCACCCACTTCCCGGCCTTGTAGATCTTAACCCTCTGGGCTCCCTTGAGCTTCGCCAGCACCTCGCCGTAGTCTGGCTCACTCCTGAGATCCCTCCTCGCCGACGCCAAGTCGGCACCTGAATCGATAAGGCGAACAACCGCCCTCAGTCCTGACCCCCCTGCGATGGTAAGATGAGACGAGTCGAACAGTATCGCCTCCAAGAGGGCCTGGGACGTCAGCGCGTCCGGGACGACCCCCTTCGCCTCGAAAAGGGAGAACACGACCTCCGCGGCAGAAGTCGCCGCTTCGTCGACCAAGACCCGGTCGTAGAGTCCACCGTCCCTCAAAGGGTGATGGTCCACGAGCACTTTGAATCCGCCTCCCCTGGCAAGCTTGTCTTTCCACTCGTTCAGGAGCTCCTCGTCGCCTACGTCCACGGCCACGTAAAGGTCGTAGTCCCCGTCCACTTCCCCTTCAACGGTCCTATGCGGGAACTTCACGCTCAACTTCGCGGTAAGGGTCGTCATCCCGCCAGGAGTCACCACTTCGACTTCGCACCCGGGGGCCAGAGACCTGATGAGAGACGAGGCGGCGAAGGCGGAGAGGTAGGCGTCTGCGTCCGCGTTCCTATGGCATATCACTGCCGCGCGACGAAGTCGCGCCGGCTCCACAAACGGGAACTCCTTTAGCTCAGAATCACTTGTCAAGGGGCGCGACGGGTCAAGCGTCCCCAGGGGGCTGCGACTGCGGCTGCCTCGCCTTCACGGATTCGTCGATCTTGGCCTGCAGGTCCTTGAGGCTCTCCCTGAACCTCGTCTCCTGCTTCGCCAGGACCATCTTCCTCGTGTTCGCAAGCTCTTTCTTCTCGCCGAGCTCCTTCACCACGTCCTCCTTCTTCACCTTGACTAGGAGGTTCCCCGCGAACTTGTAGACCGCTTCCGTGTCTGCCGCTTTCACGAGCTCCTCCAGCGCCTTTTCGGTCTCGCTCAGTTCGAGCTCCACCTGCTGCTTCTGGGCCATCACTGCCTGCAGGTTCTGCTGTGCCTGGTCGTACCTTGCTAGCTGCTCCCTGAGAAGAGGCGGAAGTTCGGGCTGGCTCATGCTTCGATTTCGCGACCGTGGTATCTACTTAAAGCCTTTCGACTTTCAGACGGCTCCCCTGATTATGTCAAGGACGGCCTTGGCCCTGTCGGCCACTTCTCCGGGCTGCTCTCCTTCGATCCTCACTTCGCAGCTCCCGCGGTAGAACGTCGCCGAGGGGATTGCTTCCTTGATCTTCTCCCTGACTTCTTTGTCGGCCCTGAAGACTATCTTCAGCGCCACAGAAGCGATGGGGCTATCTCGACTTTGTTTGGGCGAGGTCAAAAGCGCCGCCGGCTACGGTGTAACCGCACGACTTGCACTTCCAGATGCCAGAGGAAGTCCTCGCGAGCCTCCGGCTCGAGCAGGACGGGCACTCCCTGGAGGCTTTCAGCGTTCGAAAGACACGTGCATACCTCTTCCTGAGCGTGCCGCCGTACTTCGCCCCGAGACCCTTTATGTTCTCCCTGGCCTTCGGCACTACTTCGTCGCCTCTTTGATCTGGGCACGGATCTCTTTGCCGATCTTTATCGAAAGGTCAGCTGCCTGGAGCACTTGGGCGGGAGAGATCGTGCTCGCTTCGCCCTTCTGGCTGGCGCAGACGTTCCCACCGTCTTCCGTGGTTATCGTGATCCTCATCTCCATGGCTGCCTCCTCTTCTGCGCTCGGGTCTACGACAAGGGCGTCACCTATCCTCGCGACAGTGACCGAGACCGGCGTCTTCTCCACTGGGACTGGGATCCACTCGTCCGTCGCCTCAGCCTTGTCGTCCTTTATGACATACTTCTTCATCTTCGCAGTCCTCAGGGCAGACACAACCGCGTAGCTTGTCGCATCGAAGAGGTTTCCGTCGACGTTCATCACGTTGCAGTCGACGAAGATCGCGATGACTGACTTCCCACTTACCAGGTTGAGCTTCCCCAAGTCGACCATCTTGGACTCCCGTATCCCTCTGTCCACCACCCTTGCGAGCTCGATGGCCTCCTCGCTCGGGGGCCCTGGCTCGGCGTAGGGGGACGACAGGGGCAGGATCTCAGCGTTGACCATGAGTATGCCTTTGTCCGGGGTGTCAGGGAAAGGCGTCCCGGTGGCGATCTTCACCCCGGCGATGACCTGACTGTTCCCGAGGTTCACCCTGGCCGACCCGTTCGCCTTCGGGATGATCCCTGTCTCGATCTTCAATTCCCTGTGCTGATCCAGGGCCCTTCCGTCAGCGCGCTTCCCGCTCGCCAGCAACTGCACCATCTGCGCCTTGCGGATGGTCTCTATCACGTAGTTCTTCTTCATCGACATCTATTCCGACCCCTCCTCAACTTCGAGCGTCTTCGCTTCCCCCCCGAAGTAACGGGCATTGAGAGCGGCTTTCTGCATCGCGTTCACCTGCTTGCCCTTCGCTATCGCGAGCTCGAAGGCCTTTTGGAACTGCTCCCTTGTGTAGATGCCATCGACCTGGAGGAGGCTAACCAGTCCCAGCGTTGGCATGATCGCCACAGGCATGTCTCCGCTTCCTTCCTTGTCTTCGGTGTCGTCAAGGTCTGCCACCACTGTGTCGTTGATTATGCCGCACGAGCACCCCACTACGAGGTCCCTCATGTTGATGCCTGCATCTGCGAGCGCCAGTGAAGCTGCGGTGATGCCCGCAACCCTGGAGCCCCCGTCCGACTGGAGCACTTCTACCCACACCTCGATCGCCGTCCGCGGGTAGTCCTCGACGATGACGGCGGGCACGAGCGCTTCGCGTATCACCTTCGATATCTCTATCTCACGCCTCGATGGCGCCGGGTTCTTCCTTTCGTCTACCGAGAAGGGAGCCATGTGATAGCGGCACCTCAGCAGGGCCCTGTCAGGGAGCACCTGGTGCTTCGGGTGCACTTCTTTCGGTCCGTACACTGCCGCCATTATCTTGTTCTTGCCCCACTCTATGTAAGCGGAGCCGTCGGCGTTCTTCACGAGCCCTACCTGGATGCTGATGGGTCTGAGTTCGTCCCATTTCCTTCCGTCGCGCCTAACGCCCGACCCGTCGATCAGCTTGGTCTTACCTTCACCCACTTGCACTCCCTCCCAGGTATGCGTCGACGCGTGGCATCAGGTCCGCTGAGTGAGCCTCCTCGTCCACCATCTTGATGGCCGTTGTCGCCTTCACGACCCCCTCGGGCGTGCCATTCACCACGACCACTCCGTTCTGTCCTACCCTTATGTCGCAGCCGGTCTTTTCGCTTATCAGGTTGATCATCGCTCCCCTCTTTCCTATCAAACGGGGCACCTTTGTCGGTGCTATCTTAATGATTTCCCCAGAGTCGACCCTGCCGTAGCCCTCTCCCCGTATGCTGAGCTGAGGGTCCCTGGACCTCTCGGAAGACTCGATGCGGCATCCGATCAGGTCCCCCACGCCGAACTTGCTCGACAGGTCGTGAGTGGCTGGCGAGAACTCCCTCCCGAATACGAAGGAGGCGGGCAGGAAGCCGGTGAAGCATGAGTTGATGTCGACCACCCAGCCGAAGCCGTTGACGTCGACGACCTTCCCTATCACTTCGTCGTCTGTCCGCGGAAGGTATGGGCCAGTAAGCGGGTTCAGCTTGATCCCCTCTTGCCCGACCTCTGCGAGACCGACCCTGAGAGCAATGTACTCTTCCCCACGCTTCTCGACGAAGTCTCCGTATCTGAGGTTCCCTCTGGCTATGACGTCGCCCGGGATTACCTGTTTCCTTTCTATCATTGGCATTTCTATTTCACCACTGTTACCTGCGCGGCTCCCTTGGTTGTCGAGCCCAGGCGGTCCAGCAGGCCGGGCTGTCCGCCAGCCGGTATTTCTACTATTGCCGAGAGCGTCCCGTCGCCCAGCCAGTCCTCTTTGACTATCACCCCGAAGTTCTTCAGCACCCCTATCGTCTGCCCGGAATACTGCGCCGAGACCTTTACCTGGAGCCTGATCTTCTCAGATTTCAGCGGAAGGATGGTCCTGAGAGCCTCAACGACCGTCTTCATCTGCTCGTTGGGGTCCTGGAAGGGGTCCACCGTGACTCTCGCTTCCTGCATCGCCTGGTCTATCCTCATTGGTGGGTGAGGAAGCAGCGTCCTCGGGTCGACGAAGTTCTTCGAGATCGCGGCTATGATCGCCCTCCTCTTCTCGTCGGTCAGCTTCTTCCTCTGTTCCTGAGTAAGGTTGAGCTCCCCCCTCCTGAGGACTTCGAGGGAGGCCTTCGCGTGGTCGTCTGTGCCGAAGTGCTGGATCAGCTTCTCGCTGCTTGCCCTGAGTCCCTTTCGCGAGTCGAAGTACACTTCGTCAACAACGATGACAGTCGATGGTTCTACGCTCCGTCCCTGTTTGAACGCCAGGGCGGAGTCGGGGTTTACGAGTATCTCGAAGTGCTCGCCGGCTATGGTAAGCTTAACGGTCGTGAACTTAGAAGACTCGTGAGTCCTAGGTTTGAAATCGCCACCGCCGCGACCGAAGGCACCGCTCATGCGAGGCCGCGCTGCTAGGAGCTCTTGGCTGGCGCCTTGTCTGACTTGGTCTTGGCCGCGGAAGCACCCTTGCTGACTTCCTGCTCCGCGAGGCGCCTCCACTTCTTTGTCCCGGCCTCCACGACCGAGACCTTGATGTGAGCCGTCCCTGTCTTGTCCTCGCTGACCAGGTAGATGCATTCGATGGCCAGAGTAATGGCTTCGTTCAGGCTGAGGCTGTCAGAGTAGTTCTTCTCCAGGTAGTCGTTGACCTGGTCGTTCCCTTGCCCTATCGCGATGGCATGGAAACCAGAGTATGTCCCTGTCGGGTCCGCGAGGTACACGACCGGTCCCGAATCGTCGACCCCTGCTATGATGAGAGACACGCCGAAGGGCCTCACACCGGCATACTGCGTGTACTGCTGGTTCATGTCAGCGATGCGCTTCGCGATGGCCTCCACGTCGACAGGCTCGTCATAGATGAGCCTGTTGGACTGGGCCAACACTCTGGCACTGTCGACCTGAATCCTCGCGTCCGGGATGTATCCCGCGCCGACTGCGCCAACATGGTCGTCAATCTGGAACATCTTGACGACTGACTCGGTACTCTGGAGCTTCTTCTGTTTCTCCTCGACGGCCAACACCACGCCTTCCTTTGTCCTGATGCCGACCGCAAGGTTTCCCCTTCTTACCGTCTCAAGGGCGTACTCAACCTGATACAACCTGCCGTCGGGCGAAAAAATTGTAATCGCCCTGTCGTATCCTGCCGAAGGTGCAAACATTTTCCTTGCCTTGCTCCTTTTTTCCAACGAATTCAGTGGGCTTTTAAACTGTTCTGAGGTCTGAGGTCCTTCCCTCAAAGTTCTTAACGCGAAGCTCAACTCGAAGGCCTGTTTGCCCGAAGTCCTGGTTGTCAACAACTACCCAACGCGAGACAGAGCGACGCACCTTGAGAGCTGCCTCGAGGGCAACGGCGCCAAAGTGACCTCCATCGAGTGGGACAAGGCCTCGGCGTCAAAGTTCGACTTGCACGACGGGGTGGTCCTTTCCGGGTCGCCCGACATGATGACTGAGCAGAAGACCCAGTCGAAGTTCGAGGCAGAGGCGAAGTCGATATTGGACTCGCGGGTCCCCATTCTCGGGGTCTGCTTCGGCCACCAGCTGATGTCTCACGCCTTCGGCGGTCGCGTGGTGAGGGACAAGCAGCACGTAGAGGGCATGGTGAAGACCACCGTCCTCAATGAAGATCCCTTGTTCGAAGGGCTCCCCCAGTCACTGATGCTGTTGGAGTCGAGATACGAAGTGGTGGAGGCCGTCCCGGGCGGTTTCGTCCACCTCGCCAGGAGCGCAAGCAGCGACGTCGCTGCCATCAAGAATGAACGCAGGCTGCTATACGGCGTTCAGTTCCATCCGGAGCGGTATACCATCGAGAACCCGGCAGGAAACAGGGTCGTCGGTAACTTCGTCGGCCTGCTGAGAAGGTGAACTCGGCTGCCGGTCCAAAAGGTGCTCTTCCGCAAAGAGGTCGTGGACAGCCTATTCACGTACTCCGCCATGGCATACCCCAGAGAAGGTATACTGCTCCTGAGAGGCAAGGTCAAGAAAGGGGTCGCGGAAGTGACCGGGGTCGTGGTCCCTCCGATGGCGGAACACGGCGCTGCCTTCTCGTCTTTCAACTGGTGGATGCTCCCCGTCGACCTGTCATACCTGGGAGTGGCCCATTCCCATCCTTCAGGGAACCACAACCCGTCCCACGAGGACCTCCTGCACGTTACGGGGCGGATAATGGTCATCATGGGGTACCCGTACGCCACGGTCGACAACCTTGGGGTCTACGACCATAACGGGAACCGGGTGCCCTTCGAGGTGTCAGAGGGCACGCGCGCATGAAACGCTAAGGCTTATATCGTCTGAATGAAAGGACTTGTCTCATGTCACAGTACACCAAGGGTCAATCCTGGGGTGCGCTGAAGAAGGCCTGGCGTGGCTACAAGGTGGCCAAAGTCCAGAAGAACCCTGAAGACATGAAGAAGTATGCCGAGCGCATCAGGACCCTCCAGAGCGAGCTAGGGCTCGTGCAGGCGAAGTTCCCTGAGCTAGGTCTCAACTAGACCCAGCTCTTCCTCCTTTTACCTAATCAAGTCGGCGTGGTTCGTAATGATCTGATTTCTTAGATCTTGTGCTTGCTGAAGCGTGAAGTCTGGCTCTGCTGACACCAACACGAGCTTGTCCCCGAGATAGAACGTCATGATGTTCAGCCTCTCTCTCTTGTTGAACGTGAACTGGTTCTTCCCGAAGTAACGGTCCCACGTCCTGTCGTTGCTGATCTGTATCGTGATACCGGCGATGAGCATGATGCCTTCGCTCTGACGCTCGAGCGAGGCAATCCCCTTCCTCATCCCTCCTGCAATCTGCCTGCCTGTCTGGTCAAGAATCTGTGCAGAGCGGAGTCTCCTGT
>JAFMAU010000039.1 GCA_029784825.1 Nitrososphaerota archaeon
CGCGAGCTCATCGACCCAGCGGCGTGCGCTCCGATCGACGGCATCTGCTACGTGCAGGAGGACGGCTCGCGCGCCGCCGGCGCCCTGCCTCTCCCCGGCGGGCTCGGGATCCGCCGCACGGCGCTCGCGGCGGCGTTGGCGCGCCGCGCCGAGCTCGGCGGCCCGCCGGGTCCGCGCGACGGGGTCGGGCACGCCGAGGAGGTCGACCACGACCTCCGCCCCGTAGAGCTCCATCAGGTTGCGGCGGTACGGCTTCTGGTCGTAGCTCGCCCGCACCATGTAGACCTTGACCTCGAGCCCGAAGAGCGCGCCCGCGAAGGCCGCCTAGGCCGCCTTGGCTCCCGGCTCGAAGCGGATAATCGGCATCACGGGGACCCCGGGGACGGGGAAGAAGTCGGTCGCGCCATTCCTCGCAAGGTCGCTCGGCGTCCCGTGCGTGGGGCTTAACGATCTCGCCCGGACCGCGGGGCTCGTCAGACGCGGCCAGGAGGTGGACGCCGCGCTCCTGAAGAGGCAGGTGTCGGCCCGCGTGACCGGGCCTGCGGTGGTCTACGGCCACCTGCTCCCGCACTCCGTCGTGAAGAGCAGCGTCGACTGGGTGGGGGTGCTGAGGTGCGAGCCGGCCGTCCTCAAGGCGCGGCTGGAGTCGCGGGGCTACGCAGAGGCGAAGGCGCTGGAGAACGTCCGGGCGGAGCTGATAGGGCTGGTGTCCGACGAAGCCTTCCGCGCGTTCGGAAGGGAGAAGACCGTCGAAGTGGACACCACCGCCACGTCCCCCGAAGAAGCGGCCGAAGCCCTCCTCCTCTCCGCCAAACGGAGGGGTGCGGACCGGAGCCGCATAGACTGGATGCGGGGCTACGACTCGGCCGCGAAGCTCAGGTCCCTGCTCCCTTCAGAGCGGTAGTCGGCGCGGACCTGGACCAGCAGTGGGCTCGGTATCCTCCCCAGGCTCACCACCGCCTCCCCCACCTTGAGCCTCGTCAGGTGCTCCCGCTGCTTCTGGTTGAGCCCCACCGACTCGCCGATGAGGGCCACGTCGTCCGGCCAAGCCAGCCTGTGCACGATCTTCGTCCCCGAGTTCTTGACGACCTCTGCCGCGACGTGGCTCGGGAACTGCGCCACGAACGCCATCGCCTCCCCGAACTTTCTGAGCTCCGATATCATCCGCTCCCCGACCGTCGGCGGGTCCTCGGGCCTCCTCGACGGCGCGATGTTCCTCGCCTCCTCCACGAGCGTGAGGTGGTCCATCGGCCCCTTGTGCTTCACCTTCTCCTCGTAGATCATCTTCAGCATCACGTCGCAGAAGATCGCCCTCGACTGTATGTCCCTCATGTGCCCGAGCTCGACGCACACCACAGTCCCCAGCAGCTCGTCGAGCTTCAGGGGGCCGGACCCGCCCAGCGCCCTCCCCGCCTGCCCCTCCTTTAGCGGGACAAGCCTCCTCAGCAGCGCCACCTTGGTCTCGTTGTCGTACGCCGACCTCAGCGGGTACGACTCGATGGTGCTGACCAGTCCGTCGATCGTGGGGACCTCGTCCGCCGAGCACTCGCTCAGCCTCTTCTGCAGCGCGTTGCGGAACATATACGCCTGGGGGTGGGTGAAGTGGTACACGTCGGAGAATATGTCGGAGACCATCGCGATGTGCTCGGCCGGGTCCACCCCCGGCCCCACCTCGAGGGGGTTGACCGCGAACTCGTCCTTCCCCGGAGCCACCACCTTCCCCCCAGCTCCTGAGACCGTCGCCGCGTACTCGTTGTGCCAGTCGAGGACCAGCGTCGGGAGCCCGGCTTCCGCCACCTGTCTCACTATCAGCGACGCAGTCGTCGACTTCCCCGACCCGGTCATCCCCAGGATGCTGACGTGCCTCTTCAGGTCGTCCATCTGGAGCCGGAGGTCGTGGAACTCCCTCCCGGCAGACCGCACGGCGCCGAGCAGCATCCCGTCCTGACCGGACTCGGCCGCGTTAGGGATGTAGAAGTCAGGGGTCTTCTCTAACCCCGCGGCCAGCGGCGACATCTCGTCGAACGTGCAGAGCGCCCCAGCGACGGCCGGGGTCCCCGCCTGCGGGAGCGCCTTCCCTCCGGGGAGGAGGGCTGACTTCAGGAAGTCCGCGAGGTCCCTCCTCACCAGCCTGGCGACGTTGGCGGTCGGCAGTGCGACCCCGACGGTGGCGGCGAGTATGCTCGCCCGCTGCTCGAGGAGCGAAGAGCTGTCCTCCTTCTTCTTCGAGTCGGCCCAGGTGCCCACGACGAGGTCGAACTCCAGGACCGGCTGAGAGTCGCCCCGTTCCTTCCCCTGGTCCATCAGCATCATGTAGACGAACGGCACCCCGGCCCTCCTCAGCCCCTCGAACAGCCCCCTCATCCTCTGCTGCTGCAGTGTCGTCCTGAGCGCGGCCGAGTAGTCGACCTTGCCGTCGTCAGCCGCGTCCGGGACCCCGACCCTGAAGTATGCCGTGCTCCTCACCTTCGCACCGTCGGAGACCACCATGCACCTGCCGTCCCAGACCCCGATGTCCTCCACCCCTATGCCTGCCTGGGGCCTGATCCTCCAGGCGGCCTGCGACACGAGCTCCCTCGCGTTTCGCACCAGCTTTCACCAGTGGAAGAGGGAGCCGAAGATCGAGTTGAGCGAGCTGGTGATGGACGTCCAGACCCCCGAAGTGTAAGTGGCGCTCTGCTTGAGTATCGACTCGATCCCTCCCACCAGCAGGGAGAGCGTGACGAGCGCGACGGAGATGAGGAGCGCTTCTTCGATGAGCTGCGCCCCGCGCCTCTTGGACGGCCTCCGATGGGTCTTCATGGAAGAGAACGCGGTCCGCGTTATTTAACGCCCCAGAGGCCGACGGCCGACGCCCCTCCCAGGGGGGACGCCGCACCCCAAACGAGCGCGAACACAGCCAGCGTGACGGCCACGTTCGCATACAGCGACCTCCCCGACGTGTAGAGCCCGAGCATCCCCGAGCTGACCGCAGCCATCGCCGCGGCCCCGATCCCGAGCGCGCCCGGGCCGGCGACCGCCCCGCCGACGAAGCTCAGCGAGCCCACCAGAGGACCGAGGGCCGCGACCATCGCGGTGACCGCTCCCAGCACCCCTGACGTCACGAGCCCTCTGAACCTAATCACCTTCCTCTCCAGCGCCCTGTTCTCCCTGGCCTTCACCCAGCGCTCGAGCGTGCGGGCGGTCGCGCCCCCGCTCCTCCCTACCACAGGGGCGCTGCTCCCGGGCGAAGCCACGATGAGCGAGGCGAGCATGGCCACCTCCGCGCCGCTGCCTTCGACCATCGGCCGCACGGCGGCGGGGATGGGGTTCCCGAGCAGCAGGAGCCGCGCCGTCTCCCTCCCCGGCGCGTCCGTCCCCCTGAGGACCTTCACCAGCGACCCTGACATCCCAGAGCCCTGACCGGCAGCTTCCAGGACCCTCCTCAGCGAAAGGATTCTCGGGAGGTCCTGGTTCGTCAAGCTTCTCTCTCCGCGGAGCTGAGGTAGTACGCCAGGTCGACGACAACGAACACGAGCACCGTGAGCTCCGCGACTCCGGCCGGGCCGTACGAGCGCGTGAACACGGCGTAAAGCAGGGCCATGATGGGTGCGAAGAAACATACCGTCATGAACATCGGGACCCTCGTCTCCATGCTCAGGTCGCCGTACGCGGCGAGCCCGGCGCTCTCCTCGTCCCCGGTATCGAACCCCTCCGGGCGCAGCTCGGCCAGCTGCCGGAGAGCCGCCGAACCGGTGTACGACGCCATCCGAGCGGAGGCGTCCGCCAGCGCGTCCTCCACCCTGGCACCCAGCAGCACCAGCCTCGCGGCCCTGCGCACCGCCCTCGCCGTGGCCGGCTCCCGCGGTCTTACCGCCATCAGGGTCCTCGCCCTCGACCCGGTGACTTCGAGGCACGCCCTGGCCGAAGCCGCGAGGACCACCGCCTCCCTCGCCTCTGCGACCCTCTGCCTGTCCAGGAGCCTCCTGGGGACGGACGCCACCAGGTAGAAGACGAGCGCCGACACCGCCACGACCGCCGCTGGCTTCGCCTCTCCGAGCACCCCCAGGGCGAAGTCCACGAAGAGCCAGGCCGCGGATGCGGACGCCAGGCAGACGCACCCCAGGCGCCAGGCGCTGAGCCCGAAGTGCTCCAGCGAAGCGAACCTCAAGGCCCCTTACCGCTGGCCAGCCTCTGGGCGGCCAGCGCGACCTTCTCGCCCAGCCTCGCCGGGTCTGAACCCTCGGGGGGAGCCGGCCACCCGGGCCCGGCCACGTTCCTGAGCCTCGCCGACCTGTCCCGCATGAAGAGCTCCTTGATCCTCGGGGCCCCAGAGTCCTGCGTCATCATGGAGACCCGCTGGACGTGCCTGGCCTGCTTCAGCCTGTCCGGCCTCGCCATCTGCACGACGAGCCCCAGGTCGACCAGGCTCTGCTCTGAGATGTGGTGCTGGTTCACCCAGCGCCTCACCGCCTGCTCGACGGTGGACGCGTGGAAGGTCTGCATCCCCCGGGCGCCTGACGCCAGCGCCTGGAAGAACGCCCTGCTGTGCTCCTCAGACTGGATCTCGCTGAGCACGACGATGTCCGGGGACCGGTGCAGCGCCTTCACGATCTCCGACTCCTTCGTCCGGCCTGCTTCCGCGCCGCGCTCGAACGGGTCGACCTTCACCTTGGCCTGGTGGTACCCCCTCTCGAGCAGGTCCCTCGTCTCCACGGCGTCTTCGATGTACACCCTCCGCAACCTCCTGTCGACCCACTCGTCCAGCGCGTTGAGCAGGGTGGTCTTCCCAGTCCCCGTCTCCCCGATCACGGTCACGTTCCCGCCCGCCTCGATCCACCCCACGAGCACCGCGGCGGCCTCGTCGCTCAGCACTCCCATCCCGATAAGCTGGGGGAGGCTGAGTGTGGAGACGTTCAGCCGCCTCACGTCCAGCGCGAACCGGTTCACCGCGAGCGGCTCGAGGTCGAGCGACACCCGCAGGATCGCGCCCCCTACCTGCAGGTCGTTCTTCATCGACGGCGTCTGGAAGTCGAGCGTGTACCCGCTGAAGGTGTCGACGTGGGTCCGGATGGCGTCGCACTCCCTCTTGGTGAGCACGATCCCCGTCTCGCACCTCCCGGCCGAGGCGTGGTCCAGGTACACCGGAGTCGACTCCGAGTCGACGTAGAACTCGGTCACCCTCTCGTCCTTGGCCAGAGCCAGGACCCTGGACAGGCCGATCGCCTCGTACGCCGCGAGCTCCGAGAGCTCCTTCACCCGGGCCTTCGCTCCCAGTGAGGCGAGGACCTCTGCAGACCGCTGCCCGAGCACCTCGACCAGGCGGCCGAAGGTGAGGGGTTCGACGTCCTCCGGTTCGAGCCCCTCCGAGACGACCCGGACCGCTTCCCGCATCGCAATGACCGCGGGCTGGGCGAGCTCGCATCCGAGCTCGTAGTACGGGACGGAGGCGTGGGCGGTCACGCGGTAGCAGAACGGGTACGAGCGCGCCTGCCATCCGGCGCGGTCGGTGTACCTTTCGAGGAGCTCGACGAGGAGTGGCTGGGGGGCCCGCGGCTTCTCTCCCTTCCGGACAGCCCGCAGGACCCTCCCTGTCAGGCCCAGGTTCAGCATCGGAGGCCAGACCCCTGCTCGCGATAAAAGACGCCACGTTGGCCGTTAAATCCGCGCGGGGGGTGTCGGCCCATGGTCGAGCTGCTGGAGTACACGATGGTGCTCCTGGTCTCCACTCTCTTCGTCGCCGGTTCGGCAGAGACATATTCCATCTTCTCCGGTTACTACTCAGGCCTCGAGTTCAGGGCCGCGTCGTCGTCCGTCTTCAGCCTGGCAACCGAAGCCCTGGCTGGCGGGAGCGCCGCCGGGTCGGTCTCGGTCCCTCGGTCGACGGTGAGCTGCAGCGGCGGGGTCCTGACCTTCGCGTCAGGGGGGACGTCGCGGACGGAGGCCACTGGGGAAAGCTGCGACTTCTCGCTGGACGTCCAGGCGGGCGTGCGCGCCTTCGACTTCGCCTTCACCGCGGGACGGCTCACGCTGACGGTGTCGTAGCATGCCTGCGTCGTCGGTCAGCGCGATGAACGCGTGGGGGGCGTACATGATATCGGCTGTCGCCCTGCTCCTCATCCTCTCCCCTGCGCTCGCCTCCACCTCACTCGCCGCTCGCGAGGGGGCCGACATCAGGAACGTCGCCGGGGTCGGCGCCATCCTCTCTTCCGTGCGCCCCGGGGTCACCGCGCTGTTCTCATTCGGAGAGTCGGCCTATGGGGACCCGATCTCGGCCAACGGGCACACGCTGAGGTGCTCGTACGGCTCCGGGACCGTGCAGCTGCTCACTACAGCGGACGTCTCCGGCGTGACCCTCTCCCCTGCGGTGCAGTATCGCGCTTACGTCGACGGAGGGGTCGTGGTGGTGGTCCGGGCTGTCTGAGGTCGAGGCGTTCGTCGACGTGGCCGTGATGTACGCCGTACTGATCTTCCTTGCGCTGCTCGCGCTCGCTGTCCTCCTCCCGGAGCTCGCACCGCGGTGAGATACCTCGACATCGCCATGGCCGCCCTGGTGGGGACCGCCGCCATCGCTGGGCTTACGGTCTGGGGACCTGGTCAGGCCGACGCGGCCGCGCTCCGCTTCCAGCGGCAGGTCACGCTGAGCGAGTCGCTCGTCTCCTTCGTCGACGCGAAGGGGATGCCCTGGCTCTCGTCCGCCCCTTGGGGGGACGTCTGCGCGGCAGTCGCGGCGGGGTCCAACTCCACTTTCCACCTGTCCGCGATGACGGGCGGCGCATCGTGCGGCGCCCCTCCTCCGGCGGGGGTCGCGTCCGCCAACGTCACGTTCATGCTCGTCTCCCGCGAGATGGCGTTTTCGGCTTGGTAAGGCGCCGCGGGATGGGGGCCACCATGGTCGCATCGGTCGCCTTCTCTGTCATCCTGTTGTCGGGGCTGGCGGTGTACGCCGCGGCCCAGGGGAACGTCGCCCTCTATTCAACTTCGGACGCGGAGACAACCCTCTACTCCTCCTATCAGGTCCTTTCGGCGGCTGCGGGGTTCGACCTCCTCGTCGGGCTCCAGGGGGCTGTGTCCTCCCACGTCCTCGGGTGCGGCACGGCGCGCGCGGCCCTGTCCCACGAAGCCTCCTCGCTGTCGGACTCCCAGAGCGGGGGCGGGGTCTCCCTGCGCGCTTCCGTGGCGGTCGTCTCCGGAGCGACGGCGGAAGACAACATGACCGGCCTGAAGGGGTACGACGGCGGTGTCGCGGGCTACCTGGACGTCGCCATGACCTTCACGGGCTCGGGGTCCGCCGGCGCGGACGTCTCCTTCGACAGGTCCGAGGTCCACTACGCGCACCTCCCGGTCCGCATCTACAGCGCGGTCAAGGACTGCATGGACGCGGCCGCCGCGATCACCAAAGCCATCGCGGGGTCTCCCGGACTCCCCTGCGCGCCGTCTTCTGTGGGCGCAGCGGTGGAAGGAGCGATGCGGGGCCCTTCGGAGCAGGCGTCGGCCGACGGGTTCGCGCTCACTGTTTCCTACGGCGTCGTCCGGACAGGATCCTGCAGCGCCACCTTCAGAGTCTACCTGGAGCAGGAAGGCATCCCGGGTCCCGCCGGGAACTTCACCGCGCGCCTTGCGGAGGCAGGGGGCGCGCCGCTTGGGACCTGAGCTTCGCAACCACGGGGGAGAAGATCGACGAGCACTGCTCTCTCACGGTGTACTCGGACGCGTCCCCGCACGCCGCGCAGTCTCTCTGAGTCACCCTCGGCCTCCTCGACTCCCGGAAGGCGAGCACGACCTCGGCCGAGTAGACCGCCGACGCGGCCACTGCGCAAGGCCTCTTCCCGTCGAGGGCGGTCCTGTCGCACTCTTCCATGATCTCCCCGGCCAGCCTCCGGAGCGAGTCCATGTACGCGGCCCGAGGCGCTCCGTACTTCGCCAGGCGCCCGGCGAGCCTCTCGTTCATGGACAGCTTGGCGATCACCCTGGGCAGGTACTCCTCCGGCCTCCTGGGGAACGTCCTGACCGGGGACTCGACCGTCAGCATGAATATCGCGGAAGATGTGACGTTCTTCCCAAAGTCGGCGAACGCGCCGAGGACCTCCCTGATGCTAACGGACGTCACCCCTTCTATCTTGCAGGCGGCGACGAGCGAGTAGGCGGACGCCTCCGCCACCGTTATCCTCCTCCTGTGATGGGCGGCCATGACCCCCTTGGCCAGAGCGGCCGCCTGAAGGACCGCCACCCGCGGAAGGAACAGCCTCTCTCCGACCCTCTCGATGAGCCTGCCGCAGTCGGCGTAGCTCCCTTCCCTGGCCGCGTGGTCGGAGAGCCTCTTCATCTTCAGGTAGCTGGTGTTGTTCCCCGAGAGCCGAGACCGCATCTCCTCCAGGGACGCCTTCCTCCTCCCCATGAAACTCCCCAGGGGCTGCCTCCCGAACAGCGGGAGCTTGCGGTCTGCCACCCTCCTCACGTCCATGACCGCCTTCTCCTTCACCAGCCCGCACCCCTGGCAGACGAGCTCGTCCGCCATGTCAAGCAGCGGGCTCGCGCAGTCCTGACATCTCTCCAGCTCTGAAACCTGCATGGGCCGCGGAGCCCTGCTTCGCCTAATCGCCTCGGCGGGGCTCCCCTGTACTCGGACGCGTCCCCGCACGCCGCGCCCGAGGACTCCCTCCGCGGGGTCTGAGGGGCCCCGGAGGAAAGTGAAGCGCAGAACGGTTAATACCGCGCCGGGGGCCAGCGGCGGTCTCTCATGAAAAGGATCCCCGGTCTGAAGAGGGTGAGGGACCTCCACGTCTCCCCTTCCGGCGACATCGCCTCGCTCCTGGACGAGATGGGCCAGGCGGGGGGTTTCATGGCGAGTAACCTTTCGGAAGTGGCGTCGACGTACAGCGCCATGTGCTCCCGGGACGGCTGCGTGAAGTTCCTCTCGTTCCCGGCCGCGATAATGGCCACGGGGACTAGAGGGGTCCTCATCGACATGGTGAAGGAAGGGATGGTGGATGCGATTGTGACCACCTGCGGCACCCTCGACCACGACATTGCGCGGACCCTGGGGGACTACTATCAGGGGAGCTTCGAGATGGACGACGTCAAGCTGAAGCGTGCGGGGTACCACAGGCTAGGGAACGTGCTAGTGCCGCTCGAAGGTTACGGGCCGCTGATCGAAAAGAGGATGCAGCCGATCCTGTCCCGGCTGTACGCGAAGTCGAAGTCTGTCACCACGGAAGCGCTCTGCAGGGAGATCGGCAAAGACCTCGACTCGGAGCGGTCGCTGCTCTACTGGGCCCAGAAGAAGGGGGTCCCGGTGTTCGTCCCGGGCATCACCGACGGCGCGGTCGGGAGCCAGCTCTGGCTCTTCGCAGAAGCGCACAGGGACTTCCAGGTCGACGTCATCGGCGACGAGAGGCGGTTGTCCGACGTCACGTCCGAAGCCAAGGAGACCGGCGCGCTCGTCCTAGGCGGGGGGATCTCCAAACATCACGTTATCTGGTGGAATTTATTCAGAGGGGGCCTCGACTGGGCGTGCTACATCACAACCGCACCTGAGTTCGACGGGTCCCTCAGCGGAGCTCGCCTGCGCGAGGCAATCTCATGGGGGAAGGTGAAGGTGCAGGCCAGGCAGGCGAGCATGTACGCCGAAGTGACCACCGTCCTGCCACTGATCGCCTCGTACGTCCTGACGAAGCGAAAGGCTCAGTGAAACGCATCCCCAATTCTTTTAAACCGAATCCGAGGGCGTCCCCCAGCGCTTGACATTAGCACAGGGGCTGCTGCAGGCCCAGTCCTCTGCGCCGTTTTCCGCTCCCAACAGCTCCGGAGCTTACATCGCCCTCGTACTCTCCGCCGTCGCCCTCCTTTTCGGCGCCGGACTCTGGGCTTACCTTAGGCGGCAGAACCGCGGCACGCCGAAGATGATCGAGATCTCAGACGCGGTGAAGGAAGGGGCGGGTGCCTTCCTGAGCAGGGAATACCGCATAATCGCGCCGGTCGCCGTCATGATCGTCCTTCTCATCTTCGGGCTAATCGACTACCCCAACGCGACAGGGGGCGCGACCGCCATCGGGTTCGCGATGGGGGCGTTCCTGTCGGCCCTGGCCGGCTACGTCGGAATGGCCGTGACCGTGAGGACCAGCTCAAGGACCGCGGAGGCAGCGAAGTCGGGGCTCGGCAGCGCGCTCACCATGGCGTTCAGGGGCGGCGGGGTGATGGGGATGTCGGTCGTCGGCCTGGACCTCCTCGGGCTTTCCGTCTTCTACATAGCGTTCTCCAAGACGATCGCGACTTCGCCCGCTACGCTGGCCGGGCTCGGGTTCGGCGCTTCGCTCATCGCGATGTTCATGAGGGTCTCCGGCGGGATCTACACCAAGGCCGCGGACGTCGGCGCGGACCTTGTAGGGAAGGTCGAAGCCGGGATTCCGGAAGACGACCCCCGGAACCCAGCGGTGATAGCTGACAACGTGGGAGACAACGTCGGCGACTGCGCAGGGATGGGGGCGGACGTCTACGAGTCTTACGTGGTGACGACGATAGCGGTGATGATCCTCGGTGCGCTGATACCGGGCGGCCTGAGCATGGGCCTGCTCGTCTACCCTCTCCTGCTGGGGGCGTCAGGGATAGTGGGAGCGATCGTCGGCAGCCTCTTCGTCAGGAAGTCGATAAAGTCCAACCCGCTCAGGGCGCTCAACATCACGCTGATCATAGCAGCCGTCGTGGCCATCGTGCTGGACTACGTCTTCGGGGACATGATACTCGGAGGCTCGACGCTGAGCTACTACCTCTTCGCCAGCGCCATCGTCGGCATCATCGTAGTCGTTGCTATCGAGCAGGTGGCCAACTACTTCACCTCATACTCCTACGGGCCGGTGAGGGAGATCGCCCTGTCCAGCCAGACCGGGGCGGCCACGAACTTCCTTTCCGGGTTCTCGACCGGGCTCACCAGCGCAGCGCCTTCCGCGGTCGTCCTGGTGGTCGCGATCATCGCTTCGTACTCGCTCGGCTTCTACGGCTCGGGCGGGGACGTACTCACCGGCGTGTACAGCACGGCCGTGGCCACGATGTCGATGCTGTCCCTCACCGGGATCATAATGTCGATCGACTCCTTCGGGCCGATCACAGACAACGCCAACGGCATTGTCGAGATGGCCGGGCTTGACAAGAGCGTCAGGGACGTGACCGACGAGCTGGACGCCCTCGGGAACACCACCAAGGCGACCACGAAGGCGTTCGCCGTGACCTCTGCCGCGCTCGCGGCCGTCGCGATATTCGAGGCGTTCCAGAACGAAGCCTCCAGGATAATCTCCGCATCGCCCTCGCTCCTGAGCAGGTATTCTACTCACATGGTGAACGGGCAGCTGCAGTTCACCCTTTCCGACCCGTATGTGGTGATAGGGCTCTTCATCGGCGGGCTCCTGCCGTTCTACTTCTCCAGCTTCCTGATCAAGGCCGTGGGGCGCGCCGCGTTCACCATAGTCAACGAGGTCAGGCGCCAGTTCAAGGAGATCCCAGGCATCATGGAAGGGACGGCCAAGCCCGACTACGCGAAGGCGGTCAGCATCAGCACGTCCGCGGCGATAAAGGAGCTCGTGAAGCCGGGAGCGCTCGCGGTCGTCACCCCGCTGGTTGTAGGGTTCGTCCTAGGCCCCCTGGCGCTTGGCGGGCTGCTCATAGGCAGCGTCGTCTCAGGCGTCTTCCTCGCGTTCACCATGACCAACGGCGGTGCCGCATGGGACAACGCCAAGAAGTACATCGAGACAGGCCAGCTCGGCGGCAAGGGGTCGGACGCTCACAAGGCCGCTGTGATGGGGGACACGGTCGGTGACCCGTTCAAGGACACCGCAGGACCGGCGATCAACTCGCTGATCAAGGTGGTCAACACAATCTCCATCGTGTTCATCTCGGCGATAGTCCTCTTCGCGCTCTTCATCTAAGCCCGTCCCGACGCTCCAAGGCCGATTTCTGCAGCCGGGATTCGCAGGTTTCCCTTCGAGAGACGTGTGCCGTGCGGCTACTGCTTCGCCATCCAGACCATCGCGCCTATCCCCGCCAGCTCCATCGAGTGGATGGCCATGATGGGAAGGGCGACGTCGGCCGAGTAGGTCGCCGCCAGTCTGAAGTAGACGAGGGCGGCGGCTATGTTCTGGACGAAGAAGACTAGCGAAATGAAGGCGAGCCCGAGGGTGAACCTTGACGTCCGCTCCTTGGCGAGCCTGGAATAGAAGACGAGCAGCACCAGTGCGGCTACAGCGCCGACCGCTGCGATGATGATGTCGACCGACCAAACGGGTCCAGGGAACATCTAACTTGCCCTCCCCGGCTGTCCGTCCGCCTTCTTATCGTTAACCACCTCGCGATAGACCGCGATGTTGCTTGTCAGCAGCTCGGTCGGGAAGTAGACCTGTCCGTACTTCGGCCCCTGCGCTTCGATGAGCTTGCTCTCGGTAAGCACCCTGAGATGGTGGGAGACCGTCCGATAGTTGACAGAGAGGGTGCTCGCCAGCTGGTTCGCGTTCGTGGGGGACGCGACGAGGGTGTCGACTATCATCCTTCTAGTCCTGCCTCCCCGGGAAACGACGAAAACCCACCACAGCATGTGCCTGAACGAGTCGAAGGACAACAGGAGCCTTGGGTGCGGCGGAATGCTCTACAGTATAAAGGGGGCTGCGCGCGGAGCGTAGTTCCGCGCGGCATCTGTGATGTGTGTGAGGTCAAGCGGGTGCTGTCGCGCCCGGTATCCCAGGCGTCATCTCTGTACCCGTGAGCCCCCACCTAGTACACGTAGGCGTTGGAGGAGGTTGAAGTGGTCGTGGTTGAGGAAGTGGTGGTTGTCGTAGCCGAGGGTGCTACCGGTGCTGGGACCGTTGCGACATAGAAGTTTCCGATGCCTTGGCCTAGGGTTTCCCCTGGGGCGGTGTCCCCGATCCAGTAGAAGAGCGCGTACCCGTCGTACGTCACGATCTTGGTGTTGTTGTATGGGGTGATGGTCCCGAAGTTGGTGGAGCTGAGCCCTGGTGCCAGAGTGAGCGGCGCTGTGTAGAACACAGGCCAGTTCTTCTCACAGAAGCTTGTGTTGCAGGTCGTCGTCCCGCTGTTGGGGGTGTCGGTGGACCTGAAGTACAGCGTGAATCCGGTGCTGTTCGTCAGGTAGAGCCCGATCGACGCCTTGTATGCCACTCCTATGCTGTATGACGGCCCTCCGACAATCTGTCCTCCAGACTGCTGTAGGGTAGGTGGGATGGCGTACCAGAGGCCCCCGAACTGGCTCAGGCCTTCTCCGTACATGTTCCCTGAGCTCGAGTCGGCGACGTAGTAGTAAAGCGGCCATCCGTTGTATGTGGTCTGTTTGGCGCCGTTGGCGCGGGTGATTGTGGAAAAGTTGGACGGGTTCAAGCCAGAGGGCACGCTGAGGCTGCTCGCGTAGAACGGCGGCCATGCAGCTGCGCAAGAACCGGCGCACGCGCTCGTGCCGTTGCCGGGCTTGTCTGCGCCGAACATGTACAGTGTGAACCCGGTTCCGTTCTCCAGGTAGTGTCCGACGGTCGCGCTGTTCCCGATCTGAACGGCGTATCCTAGCGCTGAAGTGGATGATGTTGACGTTGTGGTTGTAGTGGTCGAGGTGGTTGTGGCCTTTGTGCCCGTGCCGCTCATGAGGTAGTAGGCGCCCACGCCCACTATCAGCACTACCACTATCACAGCTCCGACCATAGCCGATGTCGAAATTGCTGGTCTGTCCGAAGTACTTACCTTCATTTTCTCGCATTGCAACCGAGACGATCTGATGATAAGCCTGTTTCAGACTTGCATGCAAATTGGGTGCAAATTCGAGCAAACGCCCAAGTCAGCAGAGCCTGGCCTGTAAGGAGGAGGCACCTGCCTCGAATCTCGCCCTTCCAGCGAAGAAGCGGGCCGGTCCTCGAGGGACGCGCCGGGAACCGGCATGCCCGCTTCAGCTGCCTTCAGCCCTCCTCAAGCCGCCTTGAAGGGTGCGCGTCTTCCGCCCACCGGCACTATTAGACGTCCGCACCACAAGTGAATAATAGAATCCGCGGCTTCACGATCTCGAAGAAAAATGGCACAAAACAGAAAGGAAATCGAGACGAATCCAACAACCATCATCGCAACAGTCCAACCAAAGGCGCTCAGCCAAGTCAGAGAGCAGCTCGAAGACATCGAGGGAATCACTTACTTCTCCCCGCTCGTGGGCAGGTTCAACCTGGCCATCGAGTTGAAGGCTGCGGAGCCGGAACGGGTCCGCGAGCTCGTCGACAAGATCCGTGCAATGGAAGGCATCACTTCGACAAGAACATACACCCCTCACGAGGGCTTCGCGAGAGAGCGCAATGGCACCCAGGCTGGCGACTCCCTTGCACTTGCAATGCTGCAGGTCAAGGGGAAGTCAGACAAGATCCTGAAGGCGCTAGAACAGCAACCCCAAGTCCGCAACGCGTTCGCCATACCCGGTGAATTCGACATCATCGCGACCATAAGAGGAAAGAACCACGAGGAGGTTCTCACTCAGGTTTCGAAGATGGCCGAAGTAGACGGGGTACGGACGAGCGAGACACTGTTGGCCTACCAGCCCACGTGGCGGTAGACCGCCCTCCCCTTTTTTCGGCCTATCACGTCAAGATGCGAGCCAGTGTCCAGGCAGGGTACGATTAGACCACTGCACCAATATCAATAAATCAAAATACAGCTTCGCGCAGATCGGCGTAAGGAAGCGAAGGTTTTGTCATTTCTGGATCAGAGCGTCGAAGAAACAACCTTGGATGGGACCAGACGGGAGATCTACGACTACATCAGGTCGCACCCTGGCACGCACGAACGCGAAATCGAGAAGGAGCTGGGGATAGCGACGGGAGACCTGCGATACCATCTGGGCAAGCTTTCGAGGGCTGATCTGATAACCACCTGGGGGAGCGGGACCAAGTTCATCTTCCCTTCAAACCTCTTCGGGGAGAAGCAGGAGGTCCTTCTGGGGCTGCTTACCCAGGAGACCCCGCGCGAGATTCTGCTGTCCATCACTAGGCACCCCGGCATAGCTCAGAAAGAACTCGCGGAGGAACTGCATCTTTCCGCTCCGACGATATGGTGGCACATGGACCGCCTCCTTCGCCTGGGGGTGGTGGGCCGAAAGAAGGAGGGGAAATCCGTCACTTACGAAGTGATAGCGAGGCGCGAAGACCTGCTCAACTTCATAGTTCGCTACCATCCGACGATCTGGGACAAGTGGGCGAGCAGGATGCACGACGTGACCCTGATGCTCGACCCCAAGGCCCAGCGAGAGATTTCAGACGAGTGACATGTCTGCCTCGCTCTCCTTGATCCTCCAGGCGCTCGGGATACTCGGCACTGACGGCCTCCTCGATGGAGTAAAGCTTGTAGTTGCGGGGTTCGCTCTCCTGCTGCTCGCCATTTCCCTGACCGCGTACAGGAGGAACAAGTCGACCAGACTGATGTTCGTTTCAGGCGCCTTCAGCGTCTTTCTCGCGAGGGTCCTCGTGGTCGAAAACCTGTCGCTCCTCTTCCCCTCCATTTCCCTGGACATAGTGGACCTGCTGAGAGGTAGTCTCGACCTTCTGACCCTCCTGCTCTTTTTCCTGGCCGTGGTAAGAAGCTAGACGGGCGGTCCCGCCCGTCCCGGGCAGAACGTCTCGCGCCGCTCTGCGCTCGGGAGCGCCAGGGCGCGACGGCGACCGAAGGATTAGACATCCGCACCACACGGCAATTATAGAATCGCGCCCGCTCTTCGATCGAATATGCGTTCAGTAAACGGGCTGGCGTTCTCTCTCCCACTGGGATTCACCTCGGCGAGGTGATTTCATGCTCAGAGAGGCCATGGAATCTGCATACACGAGGTCCGTCGGCGCGGCATGGAACGGCGCAGCCGGACTCTTTTCGTCGGTCGCAGATAGCGGGAAATGGCTGCAGACGATCTACGTGATAATCATGGTCGCGGTGATGGCGGGTTTCGTCAACGCGTTGGTGTACCCGGTCCCGAACCAGACCTACATACCGTTCCCGAACAGCGCGTCCGAAACCATCCCGGAAGCCGTGGTGGACTCGTTCGTCATCGCCGCGGGCGGCGGGGGCATCTACCTCGCCTTACAAAGCGGGAAGCTCACGACCCGTTCAAGGGATGTCAACCTGTACCTCGGGCTGGCCCTGCTCCTGCTCGTCGTTTCCGTGTTCGCCGGAATCGACATGGCGATACTCAAGGGGTTCGGCTAGGCGACTTGATCGGCGGGAGTTCGCCCTCGAGGTCGAGCCGGGACCGAGGGGATCGTTGAACACCAGTAAGAGCAGCCAAAGGGCGTCTACGGAGTCGACCCCTTGCTGTAAGAGAGCTGACACGGGCACACAGCGCACGCCCGCAGCGGGCGGAATGTGCTCGTCCCTGCTTCGTGAAAACCCGTTTCAGGCGTCCTTGTGGTCGGGAACGGAGGGGGGTGGGCGGCTTAGCCCACGATCTGTGTGATTTCCCTGGCCAGCCCCTTCTCTACATGCTCTGTCCAGAGCATCTCAGGGATGTCCACAGCCAGGAACAGCTCCGAAAGCAGCAACGCTTCAACAGCCATCACCCCAAGGTTGCGGAAGAACTTCCCCACGCCTATGTGGACGGAGAAGTCGCTGGGCTGGCCGGTGACCATTATGGTGAATGCCCTCTCCGCATCTACCATGCCGCTAAGTATCCCGCCCTTCTGCGCCTGTATGACGGTCCCGAGGGGGGCGGTACATATACTCGTCTTGTACCCCTCAGACTTCAGCTGCTGAGCTATCTGCTGGCTCAGGGCGCTCAGGTCCCTGTTCTTGTT
>JAFMAU010000003.1 GCA_029784825.1 Nitrososphaerota archaeon
GTCGTCGCGTTCACCGCCACGCAGATACCGTACATCGAGAACAGGACCTATCCTGCGAGTCTCGCGGGCAGACTCTACCCGAAAGGAATCCCGATACATCCGGAGGGGAAACTGGAAGAACTGATCCGAAGACACGACGTCAGAGACGTCTACTTCTCCTACAGCGACGTTTCGGACGAATACGTGATGCACAGGGCTGCCATCGTCCAGTCCGCGGGGGCTTCCTTCCATCTCCTGGGCCCCAGGGACACGATGATCAGCGCCGGCAAGCCAGTCGTGGCCGTCGTCGCGGCGAGAACGGGTGCCGGAAAGAGCACCATCAGCAGGAAGGTGGCTTCGATATTGCTGAAGAAGGGAGTTAAGCCCGTGGTCGTACGGCACCCCATGCCCTACGGGGATCTCTCGGTCGGCGTCCAAAGGTTCGCGAGCTTCGAAGACCTGGACAGGTTCCACGCGACCGTCGAAGAGAGAGAAGAGTACGAGGGACACATCTCCAATGGGATCGTGGTCTACGCCGGTGTCGACTACAGGGCGATCCTGGACCAGGCTGAGCGCGAGGGCGACGTGATCCTGTGGGACGGAGGAAACAACGACTTCAGCTTCTACCGGCCGGACCTCTGCATGGTGGTGGTCGACCCCACGCGGGCGGGAGACGAGTCGAGATACTATCCGGGGGAGACCAATGTCAGGATGGCCGACATCGTTGTCATCAACAAGGTCAACCTGTCGGACCCGGGGACCGTGAAGAAGCTCGCCGACAATTGCTCAGCCTTGAACCCCCGCGCAGAAGTGGTAAGAACCAACTCAGTCACCGTCATCGACAAGCCCGAGTATGTGCGGAACAAGAAGGTGCTCGTCGTGGAGGACGGACCCTCGGTCACCCACGGAGGGCTCTCAGAAGGGGCAGGCGCGACTGCAGCCCGGTCGGTCGGTGCCACCCTCGTCTCCCCCAGAGGGGGAGCGGTGGGGTCCATCAGGCTCGCCTACGAAAGGTTCCCCCACATGGGAGATGTCCTCCCGGCTCTGGGATACAGCGACGAACAGCTCAGGGAGCTGGGGCAGACCATCGAGGCCACGGACTGCGACTCCGTCCTGCTGGGAACGCCCTCGGACCTCACCAGACTGATCAGGATAGGGAAACCGGTCGCCCGTGTGAGGTTCGAGGCAGCTGACCTGGGGGACCCAACCCTGGAGCAACTGATGGGGCGGAGAGACTGGGTCGACGGACCCCGTTGAACCGGTCAGGACAACCCGTCACGGGTCGGACCGCGACCGTTTTCCATTCGAGAGAATCGTGTCTCACCTTATAGCGAGGCTGGAACGAAACCGAAGGCAAGGCGCCGGAATATTGAAGGCTGACGTTGATCGAGTGTTCGGCATCGGAAATGGCTGTTGTGGCTTCGGGACCGCGCTCAGCCTTGGCCTAGCCGGGGCCGGCGGCAGGACATGCTGGAGGCAAGCATGACCTCCGCAGACACCCAAAGGCAGTGGTGGTACAGGAGGTTTCGGGGAGCGGCCTTCGCCAGCGTGATGGGATCCCTCGTCTGGACCGTCTTGATGGTGCTGCCCTTCCCTCCGTTCTCCTATCTGCCTCCGATCATCGTCGGAGGCGGCCCAGGAACCTGGTTCCTCCTCGCCTATCTGCTGGCGCTCGCGGTCGGCGTCGCGGGGTTCGGAGCAATCTCAAGCTTCCTGTACGCGATCGAGGTTCATGAGAATCGTACAGTCAGCTCGACCGTCATGTGGCCCGCCTTGGTGCTGCTCTGCGCAGGATTCGTATCCGGCTGTCTGCTTCTCGCCCTCGCAGGGGCCAGCGGCGGTTACGCATCAACCATAGGCAACGCTTCGGGCACGTCCGTCGAGAACCTGCTCCAGCCCTATGTCTACCCTGTCACTGTGTCGACCCTGGTGGCCGTCGTTGGTGCCGCCCTGGCGCTCTACGGGATGATGCGCGCCAGGTGGGCCGCCGTTTGAAAGTGCGGTCCGTCAAAATCCTGCTGAGCCTCCTGGCCGCCTGTATGGTTGTCTCCGCCGGGGCTTGGCCGACTTCCTCTCAGGGGCCCGTGACCACACAGCCTTATCCGAGCCCGAAGGGCTTCCCGGCGTCGTCCTGGGCGCTCGGCGTGGTCGTACCAGAGGGTGCCGTGATGACCGGAGGAGGCGTACTGCACTGGGAAGAGGTCGGAAACGTCACGGCATTGCTGACCCTGCCACTCATAGGTGCCCCCGACCTTCCGGTCTACGCTGTTGTATCGCTGATGATGAAGGACGAGTCGGTGCTCCAGGTGGCTGCCGGAATCCCGCACAACGGTACAACCTGGTCGGTCTACGCTGATTACGACAGAGACGCCGGGTCCGTTTCTCCCACCTACGAACAGGTTCTCAATTCGAGTCAGCCCCAGATGTCTCCTGGAGCATCGGTCCTGATCTCAATCTTCCGTTCTTCTGCGGGCGTGTGGTCGCTCAAGGTCGAGGACGTCAAGTCGGGTGCTGTAGTAACCAAGGCGTTTCCCGCGAGCGCACCCGCGCTCAAGCGTGGGGACCAGGAAGTGTTCGCCCTTGAGTCGTATTCCAAGAACCAGACGACCTTCCAGAACATGGGCCACCTCAGTCTGAACGCCCTCTTCATTGACGGCGAGTCCGTCGGCGGAGGGCTCTACCCCTACGGTGACTGGTCCCCGAACCACGATCCGCTCTTCGTGGTGGGGAGCCTCGGGACGAGCCCGCCCCTTTTCATCTCACTCGTCCTCGGCACCTCCTTGGCTGTCTGGAGCTTCGACACGCAATGGGAGAGCAACACGCTGAGCCACTCGCCCTTGACTGCGGCAAGTCTCGTGTTGTCCCTAGCTCTGGGCCTCACGGTCGTCGCGGCGTCGGCGGTCTTGATGGCCTGGACAAGGAGGCGTGTCGAGGCCGAGAACGCACGCCAAGTGAAGGTCGCCGGCCCTGTTGACCTGGTGGATGGCGGTCCCGGTCCTTCTCACCATGCTGACTGGATTGTTGTATCTCTGGCCCAGGTCGGCGAGAGTCGTTGCCAACAAGGCGGTCTTTGTCCTTGTGCTGAGCACGGCAGTGTTTTCCCTTCAGCCTCTAATCTACCCCCAGGTGAGGGGAGGGGCGATTCTTGTCGACGCGGTCACTGCAGCCGGAGCCATGGCCGACGCACATCTCACCACAACCCTGGTGGGCGCAGTCCCTCTGGCCTTGGTGACCGGGCTCTACATCAGCGTGGCCGCCAGGGGGCCCGGCGGTCCCGACCCAGTCGCCTAGGGCTGGAAATCAGGGGGCCTGTAGCGCGCCCGGACCATTTCCTTCAACGACGTCACCAGGTCGAAGCTAGACCCGACGATGTCTGTCTGGGTCACAATCCCGACCAGTTTACCTCCTTCCATCACCGGTAGCTTCTTGATTCCGTGAGTCGCCATGACCTTGGCCGCTTCCTCGAGCCTCTCATCGGGCCCGATTGTGATCAGCTTCTTTCTCTGGAATCCCACCGCGGTCTTGGCTGGGTCCAATCCGCGCGCGACCGCCTTGGAGACGTCGCCTTCGGTGATGATGCCCACGGGCCTCTGCCCCTTGACTATCACCACACAGCCGATCTTCCGCCTCGACATCTGCCTCGCGGCTCCCAGGACGTTGGAAGTCGAGCTTATGCTGCGAACCCTTCTGCTCATGATGTCCCGGACGTAGAGCACTGCCTATCTCACCACCAGCACCGAGCAGTGTGCGTGCGTAACCACCCCATCGGAGACGCTACCGAGAAGCAGCTTCTTGAACCCCGTCATTCCTCTGGTTCCCATTACGATGAGGTCCACCTGCTCCTTCTCCGCCAACTCCAGGATGGCCTGCACGATCGATGCGGATTCCAGGAGTTGCGCCTTCGCCGAGACACCCTCCTCACTGCAGAGGGCCACTCCCCGATCCAGAGTCTCGCGCGCCTTCGACCTCGCCGAATCCTCCAGCGACTTGAAGTCGACCAAGGGCATCGGTCCGGGTCCTCCGTACGCCAAGGAGGGGATAGAGTAGACGTGCACGACCGTCAAGGTGGCGGCGAACTCCTTGGCGAAGGCGCTCGCCCTCTTGACCGCCCTCAGCGAGTCTGGCGAACCGTCAAAGGCCACAAGCATCCTGCCGAAGCCGTCTTTCGACAATTCAGGTCGAGACTGGGAACAACCCTTGTTATTTAAGTCGGCCCGCCGGAGGGCTCATTCTCAAAGTTGATTATCAGACCCTGAAAACCGCCTTCGGGCGTTATATACCGCAACCCAAAGCTCTGACTTCAAGGGAAAACAACGATGCAAAGCATCCAAGGAAAATGGGCAGGAAAGTTCATCGCAGCGGCAATTATACAGGGCCTAATCGCAGTCATCATCACAGTGCTCATCATCGACCCAACCACGCTCTTCAACGGCTCCGGCCTGTGGTACTCCGCTTCCAGGGTCATAGCTGGAAACGGCGCAGGCACGTGGCTGTTCGTAGGATACATAGCATTCATGGTCGTCGGCGTCATGGGCACCGCGGTCACGGCCATCTTCTACTTCTACATCGAGGGAATACAGGGCAAGGTCTTCAAGGGGCTCACACAGTACCTTGCGGCAGCGCACATCGTGCTGATGACGGCGGGCGTTGACGCAGCAATGTTCCTCATGATGAGGGGAGGATATCTGGCGGGATGGGCTTCCGCGGCGAAAACCTCCGGCGGCGCCGGCCTCACCGGTCTTCAGATCCACGAACAGATACTCGGCCCACTGACCTACCCAATCGGAGCTTTCGTGCTCATAGGTGCCGTGGGCGCCCTTCTGGGCGGCCTCGGCTTCGTCATCAGAAGCAGGCAAAAGTAACCCTGCTTCTGTCCTTCTTTTTCTGGAGCCCCAGCCCCGAATAGGCTAAAATACAATCCAGCGCGGGCAGAGAATCAGAAGATTGTACCATCATAGAGGGCGGGGCCATACCCATTGGAGATAACCAATCCCGTCACCGCGAACGCGCTGGTGCAGGCACTGGGCGACAGTTACTCGAGGAAGATCATGCTGGCCACGATCCCGTCGCCGAAGTCTGTGGAAGACCTGAGCAAGGAGAACGACATACCCCTGAGCACCTGCTACAGACGAGTGCACGAGCTCGTCGACGCCCAGGTGCTCTTGATCGACCGCATAATCGTGACCAACGACGGGAAACGTTTCGAGCTCGTGAGGAGCGCCTACAAGACCGTCCAGGTGGACCTCGAGAACGGGGTGATGAAGGTGAACGCCCTGATAAACGAAGACATGGCGGAGAAGCTCAGAAGGCTCTGGATTTCCATGAGGGAATGATTCTGGGAGCCCTCATGCAGGCGCGGCGCAAGGCTAAAAACAGGAGCTAGGAAGGTCCGCGAGGTTGGCACTGGCTCTTCAGTTCCTCGAAGTTGCACAAACCCTCGTACTGATCTTCGGATTGGTGATTGTCTACTACGCCATGAAGAGTTACCGAAGGACGAAGAGCACGGCCATGCTCATGCTCGCCGTGGGATTCGGCCTCGCGAGCGTCGGGTCAGCGCTCGGAGGCGTGGGATTCGAGCTTATGGGTGTCGACCTCCAGACTGCCGACACGCTGCAGGCCCTGGCTCAGGCACTGGGGTTCTTCATAATACTCGCCTCCCTGGCGCTTGTCAAGGACTGAAGAGACCGCGCGGCCTTACCTGAATTTTCCTCTGCGGGGCACCCGACCGCGACGGACATCCGGGGCAGACCTGGCTGGACGGGCCCGCGACAGGGTATTAAGAGCCCCAAAGACCCGCCCAGGGATGGAAGCCACTTGCTGATAGAATCGAAGGAGAAGGGCAACGTCTTCTGGATAATCCTGAACAGACCTGAAAAGGCAAACGCGATCAACGTCCAGATGTGGCGGGAGATCGCGGAGAAGCTGGACGAAGGGTCCGCGTCGCCCGGCTCAAGGGCGATCGCGCTCACCGGAAGCGGCAGGTTCTTCTCCGCCGGCGAGGACATCATGGACCTCAGCGGGGCGACGACCTTCACCGCCGCCTTCGACCTCTTCATCGGGACCATGAGACCGGTTTTCGACAGGATGCTGAAATCCCCGAAGCCGGTGATAGCGGCCGTCAACGGTCAGGCGGTCGGAGCGGGGACAGAGGTCGTGTTCGCCTGCGACCTGGCGGTTGCCAGCCCGGACGCTTCGTTCTCCCTGGCCCAGGGAAAGAGAGGAATCGGCCCGGCGCTCGCCCTGACCCTGGGGATGCCCGTCCTGGGGAGGAAGCGGCTGTCGGAAGCCGCGCTGACAGGCCGAAGGTTCAGCGCCCAGGAAGCCGAGGAGTGGGGAATAATCAACTCGGTCGCCACGGGCGGGCTCGAGGCCGAGGTCGAGAGGCTGGCCGAGGAGATTGCGCAGACGCCCCCCGCCCTGACGAGGACTATGAAGGAAGTGATGCTGACCCAGATGAGCATGCTCGAGTACGAGAGCGCCTTCCACCACATCGCCATGTTCTCCCAGTCGCAGGAGACGAGACAGGGCATCAGCAAATTCATCTCCAAGGCGGGCTGACGGCGGCGCCCGTCTCATGCGCCCCGCGCAGCTTGGCCGGGCTGGAAAGGCCCGGCGCACCCTTAAGAACGGGACAATCTGATTCCGATGTGAAAGCTCCTTGCAGATAGAAACGAAAGAGGAGAACCGCGTCTTCTGGGTGGTTCTCAACAGGCCGGAGAAGGCGAACGCCATCGACAGAGCGATGTGGAAGTCGATCTCTGACAGCCTCGACGAAGGTGCCGCGTCTTCTTCCTCCCGCGTCATCGCGCTCACGGGCAAGGGCAAGAACTTCTCGTCTGGCGCAGACATGGCTGACCTCGCCAAGGCGTCGACTCACACCGCAGCGTTCGAGTTCCTACTCGGCACGATCCGGCCCGTCTTCGACAGGATACTCCGCAGCCCCAAGCCGGTAGTCGCCGCCGTCAACGGGCCCGCCGTGGGCGGTGGAGCGGAGCTGGTCTTCGCCTGTGACATGGCAGTCGCCAACCCCGACGCCTACTTTTCCCTCGCCCAGGGAAAGTACGGCATAGGGCCTGCGCTCGGGCTGACCTTCGGCGTCCCCGTGCTGGGGAGGAAGCGGCTGGCTGAAATGGCCCTGACCGGCCGGCGCGTCAGCTCGTCAGAAGCGGAGCGCTGGGGACTCATCAACTCTGTCGCCGAGGGCAAGCTGGAAGCTGCGGTGGAGAAGCTGGCGGAGCACGTCTCGGAGACCCCTCCCACCCTCATCCGGGCAATGAAGGAAGTCCTTCTGAGACAGATGACCCTGGCAGGCTACGAGAGCGCCTTCAGCTACTTCGCCATGTTCTCGCAGTCCCAGGAAGCGAAGGCAGGGACCGAAAGATTCCTCTCCAAGAAGAAGTGAAGCGGTCGCGTTTCGCGACTTAGGGAGAAATTGTAAATAGCCAACCCCCCGCGGGCCCCTTATGGTAAAGCCACTCGTTCCAATTTCGTTCGACAGCTTCAACTTCTCTGTTGAAGAAATCGAAGGGTATCTGGGAGGAATCCCGGACGACCCAGCATTCCAGAAGCCGATTGAGCCCAGGACCTACACGCTGAAGAACGGGGAGACCCTTGTAATCAGGGCAGCCGAGAGGAAGGAGGCGCCCGCGATCCTGAAGTCGCTGAAGCCGCTGATCGATTCCAAGTATGACAAGGACTTCTACCACCTCGTGGGGACGAGGACCTACGCAGAGATTCTCGCATGGCAGCAGAACAGGCTGAAGGACACCTACGTCATAGTCGCCACCAAGAAGGGCGGCGAACTGGTCGGGCTGGTCGACCACAGGTACTGGGACAAGTCCGTGGCCGTGAGCCTCCACACCCTCGTCCTCAAGCGGGCAGAGCGCGTGGGCGTCGTTCTCTATCTGTCGAAGATAGAGCATGCCTTCGACGTCGTGGGCGTGAACGAGTGGTGGGCGACCTTTGAGAGCCCGTTCGGCTTCAGGCTGGGCTTCAGGTTCAACCACGTCACGAAGCCCTGGCCCGAGATGCAGCACGAGCTGGGAGGCGCGCGGATCTTCTACATCAACAGGCAGCAGTGGGAGCAGTACGTGAAGCCGTTCGCGAAGGAGAGGAACTGGCTGGGCGAGAGGCCCGTCGACAAGAAGACCGTGGAAGCGACCAAGCCTCTCAAGCCGACATCCGAACTCCAAGTCGAATTCTAGCCGCTCCCCGCCGTCGCGGCACTCTGGGATTGCCCTGGCTGCTAGTGGGAGTGCTGGGTCAGCTCCACTAGCACCCTGCCGGTGTCCTTCGGGAGGACGAAGTTCACCAGCGAGCCGAACTTCCCTTCTGCGGGCTTGTCGTAGACGAAGTGGAACCCCTTCGCCCTGTACTCTTTCATGCTGGCCTCTATGTCGTCGACGGCGAAGGCAATGTGATGGAGCCCCTCGCCCCTGTCATTGAGGAACTTGGCGACGTTGCTGTCGGGGCTGGTGGGCTCCATCAGCTCCAGATAGATGTCGCCCATGGGGACCAGCGCCATCTTCACCTTCTGGGACGCGACCTCGGTCCTCCTCTCCTGGAAGTCCATCATCTTCCCGTATGTTGCGACTGCGGCGTCGAGCGACTTCACCGCGATTCCGACGTGGTCGAGCTTCATCACAGACACCTAGACCGGGGAGCTCGGCTTGTATTCGCCGAACACCTCCCTGAGCACGTTGCTGATCTCTCCGACGGTGCATCCCGCCCCCACGGCGCTCGCGATTTCAGGCATGAGATTGCGCGCCGAAACGGCCGCGCTCTTCACCCTTTCCAGCCGTCCTGCGACCGCCGAACCCTTTCGCCGTTTCTTCATCCTCCTCAACTGGGAAACCCTGGTCCTTTGAATGCCCGAAGGAAGAGTGAGGACCTTGTAGCCGTAGCGCTTCTCGGGCCGGAATTTGTTCACCCCGACGATGACCCGTCGGCCGGCCTCGATTTCCAGTTGCTTCTCGTAGGCGGAGCGGAGAATCTCACGTTTGACGTAACCGCTTTCGATGGTCTTCAGCATGCCTCCCATCTTCTCCACTTTCTGGATCTCTTCCATCGCAAGATTCTCGAGCTTGGACGTGAGGTGCTCGACGTAGTAGGAGCCCCCCAACGGGTCTGCCGTGACCGATATCCCTGACTCATTCGCTATAATCTGCTGGGTCCTCAGGGCCACTCTCACCGCGTCCTCCGATGGGAGTCCCAGCGCCTCGTCCCTGGAATTGGTGTGAAGGGACTGAGTCCCTCCCAGCGTCGCGGCGAGAGCCTGAAGTGTGACCCTCACGACGTTGTTCTCCGGGTCCTGGGCCGTCAGCGTTTCGCCTGCGGTCTGCGTGTGGAACCTCATCTTCATCGACTCCTCGCTCCTGGCGCCGAACCTCTCCTTCATCAGGCGCGCCCATATCCTTCTTGCGGCCCTGAATTTCGCCACCTCTTCGAGAAAGTCGTTGTTGCTGGCGAAGAAGAAGGAGAGGTGAGGAGCAAAATCGTCTATGGCGAGTCCTCTCTCCCTCGCGGCTTCGACATAGGCCACTGCGTCCGCGAAGGTGAATGCGAGCTCCTGGACCGCGGTGGCACCGGCCTCCCTGATGTGGTAGCCGCTGATGCTGATGGGATGCCACTTCGGATACCGCTGAATCGAATATTCGATGAGGTCTATTGAGAGGCGCATCGATTGCGCGGGCGGATAGATGAAGGTGTTCCTCGCAAGGTACTCCTTCAGGATGTCGTTCTGGACCGTCCCCCTCACCTCATCGGCCTTCGCCCCCTGTTCCTCGGCAACGGCAGTGTACATCGAGAAGAGGATCGGAGCGGTCGCGTTTATCGTCATGGACGTGCTCACCTGCTTCAGGTTGATCCCCCTGAAGATCTCCTCCATGTCGTCAAGAATGCTGACGGCCACGCCTACCTTGCCGATTTCGCCGAACGAGCGGGGATTGTCCGAGTCCAGACCAAGCTGGGTCGGCAGGTCGAAGGCGATGCTGAGCCCGGTCTCGCCATGAGAAAGAAGATACTTCAGCCGCTTGTTGGTCTCCTTTGCAGTGCCGAAGCCCATGTACTGTCGCATGGTCCAAAGGCGGTTCCGGTACATCGTCGGGTAGATTCCCCGGGTGTATGGATACTCGCCAGGCCTGTCGGAAGAGCGGGGCGAGTCGTCGGCTGCGAAGTAGGGCTTCTCTTCCTGCTGGGGTGCGCTCTCGGTCATGCTCCCGCCTCCGAGGTTGCCACACGGTCATTCACTTTAGCCTATCGGCGTGATTCGGGGACGGAACGGGGACGGCGGTCGCAGACGCCCCCGTGCGAGTGAACGGCTCAGGCGAATCGCATTATCAGCTGGCCCTTGTTGACGCCGTCGCCTTCTTTCACTAGGACTTCTTTGACCACGTGTTTGCCGTCGGCACGAAGGACCGATTCCATCTTCATGGCCTCCAGGACCACAAGGGACTGACCGGAATCCACCGAATCTCCCGCCCTCACATCGACAGAGATGACCTTCCCGAACAGAGGCGATACCAGCGCGTTCGACTCTGCGACCGCAGGGGCGGGCCCAGCCGGGCTCGAAGAACTTGCCAGAAGCCGCGCCTGCGCGCGCCCGAGCGAGATGGACCTTCCTCCGACCGTAAGCCTGAGCATGGTCTCGGTTTCCTCGTCGAGCGTCACCCTCAGTTCCTTGCCGTCGACGCTCGCCGCTATTGCGTCGCCAGACTCTGGCCTTGCGAGATGCACGGTGAACTTCTTCCCATCGAAGGCCACTCCCACGTCCTCTCCCATCGGGGTCACTTCGACGTCGAGCCTTCGTCCGGCGTTGTAGAGCTCAAACTTCATCGAAGTACCTCGCCTCCCCGTACCCGGGCTGATTGCTCCACCACGAACTGCCTCCTTGGTTCTGTTCGATCGCCACTGCCTTGTGCACGCCCTTGGCCAGTATCGCCGCGCCGACGGCGACGCCAAGCTCGTCCAGGCGTTGCCTCTCCTGCTCGGCCCTCTTGGTCATCTCATCCACGATGCCTGTCCTCTCGATGAAGTCGGTGCTGAAGTCCCACTTCTTGAACGGCTCGGACTGTAGCAAGGCCGTATGGAACGGGATGGTCGTCTGGATTCCGCCGATGGAGAATTCTGAGAGCGCAGCCAGCATCCTCTGCCGCGAGTCCTCCAGGTCTGCGCCGCGCACGATTATCTTGGCCACGAGCGAATCGTAGAACGTGGGGATGGAGTAGCCCTCGTAGAGGGCGGTGTCGACCCTTACTCCAGGACCTCCTGGAAGCCGGATGCGCCCGACCGTTCCGGCGGCCGGCGCGAACCCTGCCATCGGGTCCTCCGCGTTGATCCGGCACTCCATCGCCGCCCCGCTCCTCGTTATCTCCCCCTGCGAGAGCGGAAGGTTCCCGGTCGACGCCACCATCAGTTGCTGCTTGAGAAGGTCGACCCCTGTGACTGCTTCAGTGACCGGATGCTCGACCTGAAGCCTCGAGTTGACCTCCATGAAGTAGAAGTTGCGGTCCCTGTCCATGAGGAACTCCATGGTCCCTGCGTTCTCGTACTGCACCGCCTTGGCAACCCTGACCGCGTAGCCGCCGACCTTTCTCCTGATCTCCTCTGTGATTGCGGGGCAGGGCGTGAGCTCAACCAGCTTCTGGTGCCGCCTCTGGATGCTGCACTCTCTTTCGCCGAGCCAGACGGCGTTGCCCTTCCTGTCGGAGAGGACTTGGATCTCGACGTGGCGCGCAGGAGCGATCAACTTCTCCACGTACATGCCGGCCCGGCCGAAGGCGCCCTTCGCTTCATTGGCCGCCCGCGTGAATCCCTGATTGAACTCGGCCTCGCTGCCGACCTCCCTGATTCCGCGGCCGCCCCCTCCGAAGGCAGACTTGAGGAGGACCGGGTAGCCGAGGGAGTCGGCGATGCTCTTTGCCTCTTCGACGTCCTCGATGATCCGCTCCGTCCCGGGTATGACCGGCACGTCCTGCGACTTTGCGAGCCGTTTGGATTCGGTCTTGTTCCCAGTGGTGAGCAGCGTCTTTGCTGAGGGGCCGATGAACTTGATGCCCTCCTTCTCGCAGGCCCCGGAGAAGTTCGAGTTCTCGGCGAGGAATCCGTAGCCCGGATGAATCCCTTCCGCTCCGGTCTTCTTCGCGATCGAGATTATCGACTCGATGTTGAGGTAGCTGTCCGCCGGTGCGGGCCCGCCCACGCGGTGGGCTTCGTCCGCAATGCTCACGTGGAGAGCTTGGCCGTCAGCGTCCGAGTAGATTGCCACGGTCTTTATGCCCATAAGCCTGCAGGCTCGGACTACACGTACCGCGATTTCCCCCCTGTTCGCTATCAGGACTTTCTTGAACATCGACGAAGACTTCTAGAGCTGGATGTTGCCGTGCTTCCTCGGTGGCCTGAATTCCCGCTTGGTCCTCAGCGTCCAGAGGGCGGAGATGACCTTGGATCTGGTTTCGGCCGGGTCGATCACCTCGTCAATTATCCCAAGGGCCGCCGCGGCATAGGGGTTCGCGAACTTCTCCCTGTAATCCGCTGCCAGCTTGGCTGCCGTAGCCTTCTTGTCGGCCGCCTCTGCGATCTCCTTCCGGAAGATTATCCTGATTGCCTCCTCTGGACCCATGACCGCGATCTCCGCGCTGGGCCAGGCGTAGTTCATGTCGGCCTTGCTGAATTTCGAGCCCATGGCGCAGTAGCCTCCGCCGTAGGCCTTCCTGGTGATCACTGTGATTTTGGGAACGGTCGCTTCGCAGTAGGCGTAGAGCAGCTTGGAGCCGTTCTTGATTATGCCCTTGTACTCCTCCTCGGTTCCCGGCATGTATCCCGGAACGTCGACGAACGTGATCACTGGTATGTTGAAGGAGTCGCAGAACCTGATGAAGCGGGCGGCCTTGTCGGAACTGTTCGAGTCCAGGACCCCGCCCAGGACCAGCGGCTGATTTCCGACCACGCCGACGCTGCCTCCGTCGAGCCTGGCGAAACCCACGGTGACCGTCGGGGCGAACCCCGCGTGGACCTCGAGATAGTCGCCGTTGTCCACGACGCTCCTGACGACCTCTTTCATGTCGTAGGGCTTCTTCGGGTCGGAGGGGATGACCTCCCTCAGCCTCTCGTCGCGCCGTTCGGGAGAGTCTCCCGTCTTGATCCGAGGCGGCGGCTCAGAGTTGTTCTCGGGCAGGAAGCTGAGCAGCCTCCGGATCAGGGTGAATGCGTCCTGTTCGTTCTCGGTGACGAAGTGGGCGACCCCGCTCTTCTCGGCGTGGACCTGCGCTCCCCCCAGTTCCTCGAATGAAACTTCCTGGCCCAGGGCTTCCTTGACCACGTCGGGCCCTGTCACGAACATGTGACTGGTCTTGTTGACCATCAGGATGAAGTCGCCGATGGCCGGGGCGTAGACCGCGCCGCCCGCGCAGGGACCGATGATGGCGCTGACTTGGGGGACCACCCCGGACGAGATGGTGGTCCTGTAGAACACCTCGCTGTAGCCCGCGAGGCTGAGCACGCCTTCCTGTATCCTGGCGCCGCCCGAGTCGTTTATGCCGATCATGGGCGCCCCGTTCTTCAGCGCCATGTCCATGACCTTGTTGATCTTCCTTCCGAACGCCTCGCTGAGAGAGCCTCCGAAGACTGTGAAGTCGTGGGCGAAGAGGTAGACGAGCCTGCCGTTCACCTTCCCGTACCCTGTCACCACTCCGTCGCCGAGAGGATGGTTCTTGTCCATGCCGAAGTCCGTCGCCCTGTGCATCACGAACTTGTCCAGCTCGTGGAAGGAACCCGGGTCGAGCAGGTAGCCGATCCGCTCCCTGGCCGTCAGCTTCCCCTTCTGGTGCTGCGCGTCGATCCTCTGTTGTCCGCCCGCGGCCTCTGCGGATTTGTTCAGTTCGTTGAGCTTGTCAAGACCGGTCAAAACTACGTCAGAGATGCGCCGAGAATCATTTCTTATAAGGAATAACCACGTTTCTCGTCAGAGAAAACGACGGCGCGACACCTGACGAATTAGGGCCTCCGCGTTGCTGGTCGCGCGCGCCAGTCTCAAGAGTAAGAAAGCACGACAAGGTTTTTATGATTCATGAGCATCGAATTTCTTCTTGACGGAAGGTAGCGTAGGCAAGCCGATTCCGGCCCAGGACGCCGTTCTCAAGGTGACGGGCACAGCACTGTACAACTTCGACTGGGAAGTCCCAGGCACTCTGCACTCAAAGCTCGCGACGAGCACGATGCCCCACGCGAGAATCGTGAAGGTCGATACCGCGCGGGCCATGGATGTGCCGGGGGTGGTGGCTGTGCTGACGGGAAAGGACATGCCCTTCAGGGTCGGCATGTACGCGGGCGACAGGGACCTGCTGGCTGTCGAGAAGGTGAGATGGGTCGGCCACCCGGTTGCCATGGTGGTTGCGGAGACGCTCGAGAGCGCGGAGAGGGCGTCGGAACTTGTCGACGTCGAGTATGAGGAGCTCCCCGCGGTCTTCGACCCGCTGGAGGCTCTGAAGCCCGACGCGCCCCTGCTCCACGAGCGGATGGAGGAGTACAAGCACGCGCCCGTCTTCAAGCCCATCCCTGGGACCAATATTGCGAACAAGTTCACGCTTGTCCACGGCGACGTGGAGAAGGGCTTCGAGCAGGCGGAGGTCATCATCGAGGACGAGTTCAAGGTATCCCACGTCAGCCACGCGTACATGGAGACGCAGAACGTGGTCGCCCAGTGGAAGCTGGACGACAGCATCGAGGTGTCGACTAGCTGCCAGTCGCCCTTCATAGCGAGGCAGATACTCGCAGAGTGCTTCCACCTGCCCTACAACAAGGTGATTGTGAAAGCGCCCTATGTCGGCGGCGGCTTCGGAGGGAAGGCCGGGCTGGGCTGGGAGGCGCTCGTGGCCATGGCCTCGAAGCTGGTCGGATACAGGCCCGTCAAACTATCCCTCTCGAGAAAGGAGAACTTCGCTTCGTCGGCTTCCAGGGAAGGGGTGGTCGCGAACGTAAGGGCGGGGTTCACGAAGGAAGGGAAGTGCACAGCCTACAAGGTGAGGTTCGTCCTGGACGCCGGGGCCTACGCAGACTACACCGTGAACGTGTCGAGGGCCATGGGCTACTCGTCCGAAGGGGTCTACGAGGTCCCCAACGTCCACTGCGAGTCGATCGCAGTCTACACCAACAAGGCTCCGACGACCGCTCTGAGGGGCTTCGGTTACCCAGAGAGCAACTGGGTCCTGGAGCAGGTCTTCGAGAGGGCGGGGAAGAAGCTCGGCATAGACTCGACCAAGATGAGGAGGATCAACCTTCTCAGGCCCGGGGAGTCGCACACAGCGACCGGAGAGAGGCTGAAGGAAGACGCGGGCGACCCGAGGAAGGTGCTCCAGGCCGTGGCGGAGGAGATAAGGTGGGAGGAGAAGACGCCGCCTCCTTCGAGCCCGTGGAAGGTCAGGACGCGGGGGCTCGCCCTCTGCGTGAAGGGGCCTTCGCAGCCGCCCAACGCGGCGGCATCGGCCATAGTGAGGTTCAACGAGGACTCGACCATAGACCTCCTCGTCGGGACGGGCAACTTCGGCCAGGGGACGACCACTGCGGTGTCACAGCTGGCGGCCGACCAGTTCGGTCTCCCGGTGGAGAAGGTGAGGGTGGACGGGATCAGGGACACGGCGAAGACAGCGTACACCTGGCAGACAGTCGGCAGTAGGGGTCTGTTCTCCGACGGCACGGCGACCCTGCGCGCCTGCGAAGACGCCAAGCAGCAGATCCTCGCTCTCGCCTCGACTGTCCTGAGGCTGCCGGCGTCTGAGCTTCACATCGAAGAAGGGGAGGTCAGGGCGAAGAGCAGGCCCGACGTGGCCATGCCGCTCAAGGACCTGGTCTACGGCTACGTGTATCCCAACGGCAACGCCATAGGCGGCCCGGTCATAGGCAGAGGCGAATACGTCCCGAACCTCAACACGTTCCTCGACCCCGACACGGGCCAGGGCGTGCCGACCATCTTCCACACCTTCGGAGGGACGGGCGTCGAAGTCGAGCTTGACTTGGTGACCGGGCAGATTGAGATCGTCAAGGCTGTGTCGGCCTTCGACGTAGGCAGGGTGATCAACCCGCTCCTGCTGAAGATGCAGCTCTCAGGCGGCTTCATCATGGGCATGAGCATCGCCCTCTTTGAGAAGATAAAGTTCGACGAGCAGGGCTGGGTGACCAACCCCAACTTCACGAGCTACTACGTCGCCAGGATGAAGGACCTGCCCAAGGAGATGGCGGTGAGGTTCGTCGAGACTCCCCAGGCTGACGGACCCATGGGCGCCAGGGGCATAGGAGAGCTCGCGATGATTTCGGTGGCGTCCGCAATCTCGAACGCAATCTTCGACGCCACGGGCGTGAAGCTGAACGAGCTGCCCATGAGCCCCGAGACAGTGTGGTCAGAGATATCGAAGCAGAGGCCCGACCTGCTCAAGGAGGCCATGGAGAGCTACTCCAAGGTGGGCATCTCGAAGGTGGTCTCGAGATGAGCTTCGGTTCTCCGTACACCACGCTTCCAGACTTTGAATACCACAAGGTGTCGAGCGTGGAGGAGGTGACGCGCCTGCTGAAGGAGTTCGGCGACGAGGCAGAGGTGATGGCCGGAGGCGTGGGCCTGATGGCTTTCATGAAGGAAAGGCTTCTGTCGCCGGCGCATCTTATCGACGTCAAGGATGTCAAAGAGCTGCGCCAAATCGTCTACACAAGAGGCAAGGGGCTGAGCGTCGGGGCCGCAATCACCTACGAGGAGGTCGCGGCGAACCAAGACGTGCGGGCCAGGTTCCAGGCGCTCCACGAAGCTGCGGTGAGGACGGCCGACCCGATGATCAGGGCGCGCGCCACCCTGGTGGGCAACCTTTGCGAGGCCATTCCGTGGGTGGACAGCCCACCCGTTCTGATGGCGCTGGACGCCTCGGTCGAGATCGCGGGTGCGGGAGGAAGGCGGACGCTCCCGGTGGGAGGCTTCATCAAGGGGCCAGTGGAGGTCGACCTGGGCTCGGACGAGTTCGTGACGAGGATAGACGTGCCCGAGCCGAGCCAGGGCAGCAGGAGCGCCTTCGAGAAGTTCACCGGGGGGTCCGAGTTCGCGCTGGCCAGCGTCGCAGTCTCGCTGGCGTCCGGCAACGGGAAGAGGAAGGCAAAGGTGGTCTTCGGGTCGGTCAACTCGATGCCGGTGAGGTGCGGCGAGGCGGAGCAGGTCCTCCAGGACTCGGAGCTGAGCCAATCGAGCATCAGGAAAGCCGCGGAGGTCGCTGCGGAGAAGGTGGAGTGCGTGAGCGACGTCCTGGCCAGCGTCGAGTACAGGAAACATCTGGTCAGGGTGATAACCATCAAGGCGCTGGGGAGGCTGCTACGGGCATGAGGGAGTGCGTGGTCAAGGTCAACGGCCAGATCAGGAGGGAGAGCATCAAGGACAACGAGCTCCTCCTTGACTTCCTCAGGGACAAGCTCGAGGTGAGGAGCGTGAAGGCTGCCTGCTGGCGGGGCGAATGCGGACTCTGCACAGTGCTGCTGAACGGAAGGCTGGTGAAGTCGTGCCTGGTCCTCGCCGTGGAAGCAGACGGCGGCGACGTGAAGACAGTGGAGGGGATATCCGAGAAGGGAGAGCTCGCTCCGATCCAGAAGGCGTTCATCGAGCATGGGGCGAGCCAGTGCGGGTTCTGCACGCCCGCCTTCGTCCTCGCCTCCCACGAGCTGCTGAAGAGGAACCCGAACCCCACCGAGGCCGACATCGAAGACGCAGTCAGCGGCCTTCTCTGCCGGTGCGGCACATACGCCCAGACCAAGGAGGCGATAGCCTCTCTGTCTCGCGGAGCGCCCGGGGTCAAGGCAATTCAGGTCGACAGGCGCACGAGCCGCGACTAGGGTCACATGACAGGGGCCGGGGCGACGGCAGCCGACAGCCTCGAGAGCTTCTCCTGGAGCCCCGTCTATGAACGAGTTGGCTCCATCCTCCTGAAGAAGAAGTAGAAGAGAGTGATGGAAACGACGTACAAGACAGCGGTCATGTAGAACGGCAAGTCGATCAGCCCCACAGAGAGAAGATAGCCGCCTATCGCCGGCGCGTACGCTCGGGGAACGGAGTCGAACATCTGGATCATGCTTGACGCCGTAGCCCTCTCGTCGGGATGAACCAGACCCATCATGAAGGACTGCATGATTGGGCTGGACATGTTAGCGAAAGTGCTCCTCACCACCATTATGCCGCCCGCCGACAGGTAGTCCGGCGCCAGGGGGACGGACACGAGGAGGACGACGCCCGATAGCTCTGTCGCTATGATGGTGAAGACGTTCCCCCTTCGCCTCGCGATGGCAGGCGTGAACAGCGAGGCCAGGGCAGTCGTTAGAAAGATCGACCCGAACAACGGCCCGATGATTGACACGTCAACGCCGAACTTCAGGTTATACCACAGAGGGAGCAAGGGTATGATCAGCCCGGCGCCAAAACCGGTGAAGCCGATGATGGAGAATTTCTTCACCACGCCCATCGACTTCCTTGGAATCTTAATCAAACCACTCAACGAGAGTCCCCCGCTGCCCATCGCCGACCCCGCGCGCGGCTTTTCAGAGACGGAGCGGAACACGACTGCGCCAGAGGAGAGGCTCGTGATTGCGACTGCCAAGAAGATGAGGCGGAAGCCCCAGAGATAGTCGGTACCGAGCATCCGTTCGAGGACCACGGGAAGGCCAGCACCGAAGCTCCCCATCGCCATAGCGATTCCACCGACGAAGGAAAGAATCACGAAAAGTCCGTTCCTGTTGTCCTCGTTCGTGCTCTCCATGAACAGGGCGATGAAGGGCGAGCTCGCTGCGGCTGTCACGAATGCGAACAGCACCTGGGCAGCCACGAGAGCAGCCAAGTTTGTAGAATAGAAGAAGAGGAACGAACCGATGCCGTCCAGGAGCAGCCCGTAGACGACGAACCGCTTGCGGCCGAAGATGTCTGACATCATCGCGATTGGGATCGCGAGGATCACCCCGAGGAACGACTGAACCGCGATGAGGACGCCGATGACCGTGGGGTCGAATCCCGCTGCATACAGATAGACCGGGCGCGCGACGATGAAGTAGCCCGCGCCGAAGTTGACCAATGCGCCCGCGGCGGTCAGATACCGCGCGTTGCCGTCAATCTGTCCAAGCGAGGGGAAGCTGGAGCGGATGCCTTGCAAGCGAGGGTCCCGCTCGTTCGACGCGTTCTATTGAACCTTGGTTCCGTTCCGCCATCAGTCGCGCTGACTGCTGCCTCTCCTTGTCTTCGAGGGTCGGGGGGTTGGCGGAACGGGGGCGTCACAGAAGCCTGTCGAGGGCGTCGGCCAGCTTCTTCTCGAGCTTCGGCGCCTGCTGGAGGTCGACCTGGGCGCACCTCACATTCTGGTCCTCCAGCGCCTGCCTGAAGATGTCGAGGCCCAGGTTGAGGGCCACCAGCTCAGAGTTGAGCAGCTGTTCGCTCTTGCTAGTTCTCGCCAAGAAGACTCCTCCACTTCCTCTTCAGCGCAGACCGTGCCCTGGGGCCGCCGACCAGCAGCGCGGACGCAACAGCCATCTGGGCGTTGGTCGGGAAGAGCGCCACTCCGGCCCTCGAGAGCTTCTTGCTCTGCTCGCCCAGCGACTGCGGGTCGCCGTCTGTTCCGCAGACGTGCGCCATGAAAATCACGCGCCTGTTGGCCTCTTCCGCGCTCCTCGCTGCCTGTTCGATCGCCCCGACCAGCGAGCCTCCAGGGTCGGACGAGGAACCGTAGCCGAGGACGACGTCCAGCAGTATCGCGGCGACTGTGGGGTCGTTCGCCTCCTGGGCAATCCTGAGCTTCCGCATGGTCGGGTCTATCATCGGGTGGGGCCTGCCGGCGGTGAAGTACTCGTCGCCCAGGTCGACGACCGAGTTCGCCTTGCTGGTGGCCGGGTCCTTCAGCGAAAACCGGGGCGAGAGCGGGGAGTTGCTGTAGGCCTCCCCGATCAGCTCTCGGTAGATGAGCAGGGTCTCGTGGGCGAGCGTCCCCCCGCTGTAGAGGCCTCGGCAGAACTTCTGCCGCTTCGAGAGTCCCTTTCCGAGCCCGGCAGAGAGCCTGTTGAGTTCGGCCGCGCTCATCGAGACGCTCTTCTTGAATCGTTTCGCAGCGGGCCCTCCGGAAGTCCTGGAGACGACGGAGACGGCAGAGTGAAGGGTCTTCGCGTAGCGGACCTTGGAAGCGCCTCCGCCTTTCGAGTCGAGCCCCAGGAAGCACGCGACCACAGGTTTCCTGACGTACTTCTTCGTGAAGGCCATGATGCTCTTCATCACCGCGGGGGCTGGCGCTTTTGCGACTATCATCAGCGCCTTGGTCTTCGGGTCATTTTCGAGGAGGGCGAGGGAGTCTCTCATCATGAGGCCGCCGATGGCTTTCGAGACGTCGGTGCCGCCGACGCCAAGCCCGTGGGACACGCCGAGGCCCACCCTGTCGAGGAGCACCGAGACCTCCTGAAGTCCTGTGCCCGCGGCCGCCACAACTCCCACGCTTCCCTTCTTCACTACGTTGGCGAAGCCGAGGCCGACGCCGCCTATGAGAACCGTCCCCGCTCCCGGACCGAGGAGGAGCAGCCCGTTGGAGTCCGCGTACCGCTTCAGCTTCAACTCGTCCTCAATCGAGACGTGGTCGCTGAAGAGGTGCACGTTCACGCCTCTGCGGAGGAGCGCCATGGACGGCTCGAAGGCCTGGCTGCCCGGAAGCGACACCACCGCGATGTTAGAGTTCGGGAGCCCCCTCAGCGCGGAATCCACGCTGTGGTAGGTCTCCGTTTCCTCGCCCTGCCCCTCGGGAGGGGGAGGAGAGAGCACCAACTGCTGGACAGCCTCCATGGCCTTTCCGGCATCGACGCCCTGGGCGACTCTCAGCGCGATCACCATGTCGCCGTCGCCTGCGGCCTTTCCTTCTGCCATCAGGAGCCCGAGCTGCGAAAGCAGGAGCTTGTTGGTCTCGGTGCCCATGGAGACTACGGCGTCCAGCACTCCCGGGAGCTTCTTCGCGTCCTCGGAAAGCCGCATCAGCTGGATCGAATCGCGGAAGAAGTTTGGTCTGACGACGTTCAGAACGGACAACGAGCCGAATTAAGGCTCCGATTATGATAAACGTTGTCCCGAAAGCCGGTCCCTGCGCTTCCTCCAAACACGTTCGGAGTCGGTCTTATTAACGCGGGACTGCACCAACGCCCGAGCCGAAATGGGAGTGACAAAGGAGGAAGTCGACGGCGCAAACGCAGAGTCCGTCAGAAGGATGATGGAGTCGGAGCCCGTCTGGGTCGACCTGGCTCCTGCCGAGGAGAAGATGGGTCTTTCCGGGAAGAAGCTTCTTCACGCAGGCCCGCCGATCAAGTGGCCGGACGCCAGCGGGCCCCTCAGGGGCGCGCTGATTGGAGCGGCCATCTACGAAGGCTGGGCTCAGGATGAGCGTTCTGCGACGAAGCTGCTGGAGGAGGGGGAGGTCGAGCTCGAACCCGACCACCACAACAACGCTGCTGGGCCGATGGCCGGCGTCATCTCGCCGAGCATGCCCGTCTACGAGCTCGTGGACAGGAAGTTCGGGAACAAGACCTACTCCAACATGAACGAGGGGATCGGGAAGGTGCTGAGGTACGGGGCCTACAGCGAAGACGTTCTGAAGAGGCTGAGGTGGATGTCCGAGACCGTGGCGCCAGTGCTCAGGGCCACGGTGAAGGCGATGACCGAGAGCAAGGGCCTGCCCATCAAGCCGATGATAGCGCAGGCGCTTACCATGGGCGACGACTGCCACAACAGGTACGTAGCTACGACCTCTCTCTTCGCAAAGCAGGTCGCGCCCTACCTCGCGATTTCGGGGTTCGATGCGAAGACGGTATCCGAGGTGAGCAGGTTCATCGACGCCAACAACTTCACGATGCTGAACATGGGGATGGCTGCGGCCAAGGCCATGACGCTGGCGGGCCACAACGTGGAGCACAGCACCATAGTGACCGTCATGTCCCGCAACGGGACAGACGCGGGGATCTGGGTGAGCTCGCTGGGCAACAGGTGGTTCACGGCGAAGGCGCCAGTCCCCAGGGGCCTTTGGTTCCCGGGGTTCACAGAGGCAGACGCCAACCCGGACATAGGCGACAGCTCAATCACCGAGACCGCGGGGTTTGGCGGATTCGCCATGGCTGCGGCTCCGGCGATCGTGTCGTGGGTGGGCGGAAGCGTCCAGGAAGCCATAAGCGTCACCAAGAGCATGTACGAGATCACCCAGGCCGAGCACAACCAGTTCCAGATACCGTTCCTGAACTTCAGGGGGACGCCCGTCGGGATCGACCTCAGGAAGGTGCTGAAGACCGGGGTCGCTCCGAAGATAAACACGGGAATAGCCAACCGAAAGGCGGGCATCGGCCAGATCGGAGCGGGCACCATAACTTTCCCGATGCAGGTCTTCAAGGACGCCTTCGAGGCGTACGTAGACAAGTACGGACCTTGATCCTGGACCCGACCAGCGTAGGCGAGCTGGTCCGCAGCCTCGCAGCCAGCGGCGCCAACGGGAGCGTCAAACGAATCTTCCGCAGCTCGGCCTACCTTGACGCGAAGGGGGGCCTAATCCTCCTGCTGCGCGGAGAACTCAGGTCGCCCATGACCATCAACCTTGGCGCTGGACCCGAGCTTCTGGGGAAGCTCGCTGTGGGGCAGGCCTTCGACCTGCGGCCGACGGCCCTTCGCCTCGGTGAAACGGAGGTCCGACTTGGCAGGGCGGCGACGTTCCGGAGCTCCCTGCTGGACGCGCGCCCCGCCGACCCCATCGCCGAAGACGAGATAGTCAGGGGCGCGACCACGCTCAAGCTCCTCTACTCGGCCTCCGAGGCCGCCCTGGGCCTCGTGAAGGGCCAAGCCTTCGGAGAATTCGCGAGAGCGACGCTTCGGCCGGCGACGAAGGGCCGCCTCGACCGGCTGCGCAGGTTCAGCAGCTACTCGGGGCTCATAGGCAACGGGAGCGGGTTCACTCCGGCAGGCGACGACCTTGTCGCTGGCTTCGCGGCCGCCTTCAATCACTTCGCGAGGGGAGCCGGCGCTGTCGAGATCTCACTGCCCCTGGCGGAGTTGCGGAAGAGGACGGTTTCGGAGAGCGCGTCCTTGGTCGACTACGCCCAGCGGGGCTACGTCGACGAGGGTCTCGAGAGGCTGATACTGGCTGGACTCGGCAACGATCCGCAGCAGTTCCGCGGCCAGATGATCGGACTCGCAGACAGGGGCCACACTTCTGGCCTGGACATGTCGCTGGGAGTCCTGCTGTCGATCGCTGTCATGAGCGACTACACGACGCACGGCAGAGCCCTGGAGACATCGCTGGCGGCCCTCATCAGTTGACGGGGCGAGAACCCTTTAATCATTCCCCGACTGGCGCGGGTTCGGGCTTGGAGTCGAAGAGCGAAACCCTCATGCTCGAGACGGTCGGGCTGGTCAAGAAGTTCGGCGACCTGACCGCCGTCGACCAAGTGAATTTCAAACTGAGGAAGGGGGAGATCCACGCGCTCCTCGGCGAGAACGGCGCGGGAAAGTCGACGCTCTGCAACGTCCTCTACGGATACTACAGGCCGGAATCCGGCGAGGTTCTGGTCAAGGGAAAAGAGGTCAGGTTCGCTTCACCCCGGGATGGCATCAAGTCCAAGATCGGGATGGTCCACCAGGACCTCATGCTGATTCCGAATATGACGGTCTCCGAAAACCTGAGCCTGCTCACCGACATCAGGCTGAGCCGGCCCGTGCTTGACCTGAGGGAGGTGAAGAGAATGCTGGCTGAGATGGAAAAGGCCTACGGCCTGGACGTGGACCCTGACGCCTACATCGAGGACCTCTCCGTCGGGGAAAGGCAGAGGGTCGAGATACTGAAGTGCCTCTTCATAGGGGCGGAGATCCTGCTCTTCGACGAACCAACCAGCCACCTCACGGAGATAGAGGTGGTCAAGCTGTTCGAGAGCCTCAAGAGGATGGCGTCGGAAGGGAGGTCGATCGTCTTCGTCACGCACAGGATAGACGAGGTACTCGCGATAGCCGACAGAATCACGGTGATGAAACACGGCAAGGTCGTCGCCGAACAGGCCAAGGGCGCGGTGACGCGCGACCAGCTAGCGATGCTGATTGTTGGAAGGAACGTCATGTACAACGTCAAGAAGATCCCCACGGAAATCGGGTCCCCGATCTTCCAGCTCTCGGGCGTCAGCGCCAGGAGCGACCTTGGCACGCCTGCCCTGCGCGACGTCACCTTCGACCTGAGGGCGGGAGAGATACTGGGCGTGGCGGGCGTCGCCGGCAACGGTCAGCGGGAGCTCGATGAGGTGATCACTGGCATGAGGAAGGTCGACTCGGGCAAGCTGATCCTGGACGGCAAGGAGATCACGAACGAATCCCCAGACGACGCCAGGAGGGCAGGGGTCGGGCACGTCTGCGAGGAGCACAAGACAGGGTTCGTCTTCGATTTCAGCCTGAAGGACAACCTCGTGCTGTCGCCCTTCATCGCTGAGCGGTTCACCAAGAACAGGCTGCTGGACGACAAGCTGGTGGAAGGGAAGACGAGAGAGCTGCTCAAGGAGTTCAACGTGGCTGCGGGCTCGCCGGAAGCCCATCTCGGGACCCTGAGCGGAGGGAACAGGCAGAAGTTCCTGCTCGCCAGAGAGCTCTTCTGGGGGCCCAAGGTGGTCGTGGCGAACAACCCCACCAAGGGCCTCGACATCGCTGCAGCGGAGTACATCAGGAGCGTGCTCATGAAGATAAAGTCAGAAGGGAAGGCTGTACTGATGATCTCCACCGACCTCGACGAAGTCCTCGACATGAGCGACATGATTGCGGTGATGAACAGGGGAAGAATCGCCAAGATCGTCGACGCCAAGTACGCCGACATCCACGAGCTCGCTACCCTGATGACAACCAGCAGGCAGGCCGAAGCCTAGCCCCGGCCCCGCTAACCCTTCTTGTACGGCTTTAGCAGATACTTCGGGGGCCTCGACTTCCTTCCGAAGATGGGAATCAGGGCGAGAAGGAAGATGTATGGGAGCATGTTGAAGAGCTGCGAGCTCCCCGCGATGGCGGTGCTGGAAATCGCGACGAACTCGGACTGGGCAGCATACACTATGTTGAAGGAAAGCGCAGCGAAGAGCAGCCTGTAAGGCTTCCAATTCGCGAAGTAAATCATGGCGAGCGCGATGAAGCCCCTGCCGAGGATTATGTCGAACTGGAACGACTGAAGGAAGCCGACGAAGAAGTAGGAACCGGCGAGGCCCGCAAGTACCGCGCCGAAGAGGACAGCAAGGAACCTCACCTTCACAACGTTGACGCCCATGTTGTCTGACGCCTTGGGGTCTTCGCCGACGGCCCTGACCCTGAGGCCCAGCGACGTCCTGCCGAGGAAGTAGGCGACAAGCACGACCAGGACTATGGAGAAGTAGACGAGAATGTTCTGCTCGAAGAGTATGGGCCCCAGTATCGGGACGCCGCTCAGGTACGGAATGTAGAGTCTGCCGATGTTGACTATGGTGGCGCTGCTCGTGAAGCCGTTGAAGAGCACGAAGGACATGCCCAAACCGAAGAGATAGACGGCCAGACCGACGACAATCTGGTCCAGCCTCATCTGCACGGCGAGATAGGCGAAGATGGCTCCCATCAGTCCGGCCACGCCCAATGAAACCAAGATCCCCAGCCAGGCATTGCCTGTCATGAGGTCGACGGCATAGGTGGTGAACAGGGACATCAGCATGATCCCCTCGATTCCCATGTTCGCGACCCCGGCCTTCTCGGCCACGATTTCGCCCAATCCGGCGAACAGATAGAGAGGCGAAAGCAGGAGCGTGGTCGAGAACACCCCTATGACGACGTCTGCGAGCTGGACGGTCAAGCCGCTCTCCTCCTCTCAGCCAGGAATGTGCCAAGCAGGATCCCAACCATCATGACCGCTTCCATCACAAAGTCGACCGAGGTCGGCACGTTCGCCTGCAGGGCCATGGCCTCGGCCCCGATCGTCACGTATGCGAAGAAGAGCGAGGAGATGCCTATCCCAATCATGTGTTTCCTTCCAACCAGGGCGGCTATGACCGCGATGAAGCCCCAGTTCGTCCCGAACACGCCGGCGTCGATGTGGTAGAAGTAGCCCATCTGAAGGGTCGCGCCTGCCAGGCCTGCCAGGGCGCCGGCCGCCAGCATCGTGACGATCATGACCCGAGGGATGCTTATGCCGGCATACCTCGCAGTCTCGGCGCTCTCTCCGACGGTGTTCGCCTGCACCCTGAACGAGGTCCTCTCGACAACGAAGTAGAGCAGGACTCCGACTGCGACGGTGAAGGGCACCGCGTAGGTCATGGGGAAGCTGCCGAAGATGTTGGGGATCTGGAGACGCGCCGGAAGCGTGGCCGTGTAGGGGTAGCCGATGGCGATGGGGCTTTTGATGGGCCCGTTGAGCATGTAGTAGCCGAAGTTGGTGGCGACCACGTTCAGGAGCAGCGTCACCACGATTTCGTTGGCGCCGAACTTGACCCTCAGGACCGCCGGGGCGACAATCCAGAGGAGCCCTCCCAGCGTCGCGAATAGAATCATCATGACGTACATCGCCGGCCACGGAAGGAACGACATGTAGGTGTACACCACAAAGAGCATGACCATTCCGACGATCAGCTGGCCCTGCGCTCCGATGTTCCAGAGGCCCGCCTTCAGGGCGATCCCGATCCCCAGAGCCATCGTGTAGAACACCACGAACCTGACGAAGACCTGCTGTACCCCGCTTGCCGTCGTTATCGGATTCAGAAAAAGAGTGGACAGGGCTACTTCGACGTTACCGCCGGCGTAGGCCACAGCGACCAGCCCGGCAATCACGCCGAGCGCAATCGCGAAGGCGTTGAACGCCGTCACGCGTAGCCATCGAAGGCCCTGCACTTCGCTCGAACCTTAAGGTAGACTTGCTACTGTTGGCAGATAGCTGAACTGTGCTGCTGTGTCTGACGTCGGCGTGCCGCCACCTGACGGCACCGTGACGTAGGTGTCAGCGCAGCCTGCGGCTGTTGGTGTGTTGAAGCAGAGAGGGGTGCCAGTGGAATCGGCCTTGAAGTACAAGGAGATTGTGCCGACCACGACGTCACTCTGCAAGGCGAGCCCGGCTGCCCTGATTTTCGCCGGGACGTTCGGCCCCGGCTGAACCTGGACCATGCCAGACGCCATGTTGGCTGTGACGAAGCCCCAGGAGTAGTTGTGGGTGACGTAGTCGATCAAAGCCTTGTTGTAAAGCGCGGCCCAGTTGACCACTATCGAACCGAGCAGGATTCTGTTGTTCGCGGGCGCAATGGCTGTCAGGTTGGTGTAGACGTTGGTTGCCCACACCTGAGGGCTGGTGGGACGAGCCATGGCCGCCCCCAACACTCCGACGTCGATTCCGTCTCCAGATGAGAAGACGATGTCTGCGCCGTTGGTGTAGTCGTTGGTCGCGTCAGTCTGGGCTCCGGCCGAGTCCGACCAGGCGAACGCCTCGAACTTGTTGTAGAAGGTTGCGGTCGCTGCGTGGGGGTCGGTGTACAGAACGCCGGCCTTGAAGCCTTCGTGACCGCCCCATATCGACGGCACGAAGCCGCCGCCCACGAGGCCGAACTTGTTGGTCTGACTTAGCATGCCAGCCATCGCTCCTAGGACGAACCCGCCTCCGCTGATGTCCAACCAGATCCTGTAGACGTTGGAGGCATTGGCTGCGGTGCAGTCAACGCACACGAAGAGCGTGTTCGGATAGGAAGGAGCGATTGTGCTTGCCATGACTTGGTACTGGATCCCTTGGAGGAAGATGACCCCGTAGCCCTGGGACGCCCACTGCTGGGCGACCGGTTGGGCCGTGGTGCCCGAAACCTGGTTCTCGGAGAAGCTAAGCGTGAAGCCGTACTGCGACTGGAGCTTCTTGAGTTCCGATTCGGCCTGGTAGTTCCAAGAATTGTCCGCAGGAGTGATGGGCTCTATGAGGCCGACCTTGAGCTTCCCTATCGGGCTCGAGCCGCCGGTGCCCGTCACTGTCGAGGTGACTGTCTGTGTGGACCCGCCAGTGCCCGTCACTGTCGAGGTGACTGTCTGTGTGGCTGCTGCCGGTGGATAGAGGAAGGCATAGCCAGCTATGCCTACTAGTATGATGATGATGACGATGAGTGCACTTACGAGCGCTGTTATTCCATTTCTTTTCTTCGCTTGCATTCCTTCCGTCGTTTCGATTGCCGCCCGCTGGGTTATTTAATGGTATGAGGGCGTGCCATTTTCGAGAGGATTAAGTAGCACATGACGAACTCCCGTGGCTCCCTCGGGTCAACAGTGTTGGGAGCGGCGTCCCTAATCCAATAGGGCTGCCCCGCCGTCTCTGCGCTAGACCTCGACTTCCTTGGGTGCGACGATCTTCTCGGCGGAAGCGAGCAGCTTCGCCGGCACAGGCCTGAGGACCAGCCTCTTCTTCATGAACTCCTTGGCGAACCTGTCCCAGTCGTCCTTGGTGTTGAAGAAGATCCTGCCGCCGCCGAGCTCGTGCTGCATCTGAGGGTAGGGCTTCTGGTATTGCGCGTACTTCACCCCCCAGTACCTGAACCCGGTGTAGCTCTCGTAGGTGACCCACCACTCCTTGCACTTCATGAAGTCGAAGGCATACTCCGTCTTCGCGGCGAACATGGTGGCCCCGATGCCCGCGCGCCTCTTGAAGGTGAGCGTGTGAAGGCTGACGGCTGTGTTGTCGTCGAAGAGCCTGAAGTTCGCGATGGCCGCGAGCTCGCCGTTTATGATGCCGAGCAGGGCCACGTGGTCCTTGATCCTGCTCCTGTACCAGCCGAGGAACTCCGCGTAGACCCTGGCCGAGACTATGTCGTAAAAGTCGGTGTCATGGTCGAAGAGCTTGAGGGCCGTCTTCATCACGAGTGGAGCCTCCTCCTTCTTCGCCCTCCTTACGACCATCTTCTCGCCGTCGGCAAGGTCGACATAGCCCGGCGGGTAGTTGACCTTCAGCAGCGGCGACTCGAGCCCCCGAAGGATCGGCTCGATGTCTTCGACGCTGATCTTCACTTCCTTCAGAGTGACGTTCTCGGGCGGTGACCAATCAGTTGGCATACCCGGCGACGATGGCTTTGGCATTATAAGTCTGAACCCTCATTTGTTCGGGAGGCAGTGCGGCCCGTCAACCCTTAAATCAATCTTGAGCGCAAATCGACAGATGCTTCTAGAGGGAGACATCAGGCTGCCGAGCGACCGGGAGAAGGTCTGGGACTTTGTGTCTGCGCCCAGCAAGATCATAGAGTGCGTCCCCGGCCTCCAGTCGTTCACGGTGGGTGAGAACGACCGCATCAGCGCCACGGTGAAGGTCGCCATCGGATTCATCCGTGGCACCTTCCAGGCGACCAGCAAGGTGGTGAAGGAAGACCACGACGCCCACACCGCGGTGCTGGAGCTCTCCGGCTCCGGTGCAGGGAGCGGGTTCAGCGCGACCGTGGACATCGCCATCGCCGAGGCCGGCGCGGAGTCGGAGCTGAAGTGGAAAGCGGACGTCAAGATCAGCGGCCCCCTGGGGAGCCTGGCGAAGCCCCTCATCGAGGGGAACGTGAAGAAGATAGTCAACCAACTCTTCGACTGCGTGAAGACCAAGCTCAGCTGATGCCGACAGGACCGGGGCCTCGGCGGAGGAGGCCCAAGCCCGGTGGGCCCTTCGGGGGGATTTCGGCAGTGAGAAACGTCTCACTGCTTTTAATAGAGACTCGGTTGGCGCGAAAATCATGACAAAGCTATACGACCTGTCTCAACCGCTTAACCAGGAGACACCGTTCTGGCCTCTCTATCCTCCCTTTGAGGTCAAATTCATCAAGAGGAAGCCCGAGCAAGGGGTGAACGCCCAGTACATCATGACGTCGAATCACATGGGCACCCACCTTGACGCGCCTCTGCACTTCGTCACCAACGGGAAGACCATCGACCAGATCCCCCTCGAGTGGCTCTACGGCCCCGGCATCATAGTCGATGTCAGTGAGGTGGGCGACCTGGGCATCTACAACGAGGAGATTGTTGAGAGGAACGCAAAGGCCGCCGGCGGGGTGAAGGATGGCGACCTGCTAATCCTCTACACCGGCTGGAGCAAGTATGCCTGGTATCAGAAGCCAAAGCCGCAGGGCAATGCGGACGAGGAAAGGTACATTCACATGCACCCTGGGCCCACGAGGGCCTTCTGCGACTACCTGCTGAGGAAGAAAATCCACATCTGGGGTGTTGACGCGGTCTCCACAGACCATCCAATGAACCTGCCCATCGGCAGGTTCCTTCCCAGGGTTTGCGACAAGGTGAGGGCGGCAGCGGCGAAGAAGTTCGGAGAAGAGAACCTCGCCAAGCTGTTCCCTCTAGAAGACTACCAGGTGACCCACAACATCCTCTTCCCGGCCGACTGCATCCACATCGAGAACATAGGTGGCCAGATCGAGGAAGTCCTGAACCACCAGAAGGCTGTCCGAACCACTATCGGCTGCTTCCCGTGGCTGTTCAAGGGCGGAGAGGCCGCCTTCGCTCGCGTGGTAGCCTTCGACCTGAGCAAGTAGCGCAATCGAGTCCTCGTTCAGTTGGAACAAGGGCGGCGGGCACGCAGCCGAAGTCTTGCCCCTCCGGCGGCTTGGTGACCGCTGCCCCTGTCCCACTGGGTTGGCATTGGCGCGAATGAATCCCCCTTCCCCCTCGCGAGCCTCTGCACACCGCTCCCTGACCACCGCCGGTCGCATGACGGTCGGGTGGTTTCCACCGTTGAGAAACGTGCTTCATGCTTTTTAGAAGCTGAGTGCCATTGACAGAATGAGTTCGCGATGTTCCCGATGGACGTGCTGAGAGTTGCGGAGATGCTGGTGCTTGTCTTCGGCGGCGCGGTGGTCTTCTTCGCCCTGCGGAGCGGACGCAGGTCCAAGAGTCTCTCCATGGTCCTGCTCGGGTTGGGTTTTGCATTCGTTGTGGCGGGGACACTGATCGCAGGGGCGGCCTTCGAACTGGAGAGCATCGACTTGCCCACGGTCGAACTGGTCCAGGCCACGAGCCAGGCGGTCGGCTTCTTCGTCATAGTCTACTCTCTGATGGTAATGAGGGAGTAAGCAGAGGCAGGGCCGGGGAAGCACTAAATGCGCAGCAAGTCGCGGCAAAGGTGTCGAAGGACTGAGGTGACCTAGATGAGGCAGTTCGTCATCAGGAGGGGGGGAGCGGTCAGGTCTGCAAGGGAGGCGCTCTCGAAGATACCTGATGGGTCTGTGGTGGCGTCCTCGGGATTCAACATGGTCAACACGCCCGAGTACCTGTTCCTCGAGCTCCAGAGCCTCTACAAGAAGACCGGCCACCCGCGGGACCTCTTCCTGATCATGGACTCGGCTCCGTCCGTCCCGGGCAGGGCCCTCGACAAGCTGGCCGAGGACATGTACACTTCCAAGGACACTGGGCTCCTCCGCGGCATCTCCACGCCCTACTTCGGGTTCATGCCCACATTCCAGAAGCTCGTAACCGACAACATGATTGAAGCCTACAGCTGGCCCATGGGAGCCGCAGCCTCATTCTTCCGAGAGGTGGCTTCGGGCAGGCCTGGAGTCATCACCAAGATTGGACTCGACACATCGATAGACCCCAAGGAGGGCGGGGGACGGCTGAACAAGCTCGCGGAAGAGAGGAACACATGCAAAGTCAGAAGAATCGTCGTCGAAGGCGAAGACTACCTGCTGTACGAGGCTCCCAAGCCGAACTGGGCCTTCGTGAGGGCGACCACCGCCGACGGAATGGGCAACCTCACCATGGAGAGGGAGCTCTTCCGCGGAACGGTTCTCAGCATCGTGCAGGCCGCCAAGGCCCACCCCAACCCCGGCTTCGTCATCGCCCAGGTCGAGAGGGTCCGCAGGGGGAGGGCGGCAGACCCGCGCGCCGTCGAAGTGCCCGGGCCCCTCGTCGATTACGTTGTCGTGGCGCCGCCCGAATTCCATTGGCAATCGGGCTCAAAGAGGTACGACAAGCGCCTGGAGATCGGCTCGGCCGCTGCGAGGATCGCCTCCAGGAGCCTCTCCAAGGTCGGGATGGAGCCCGGAGAGAGGATTGTGGCAGGCAGGGTGCTCCTGGAGCTGGTCAGGGTCCTGGAGGAGAAGGGGGCGCCAATCGTCGTCAACCTGGGCATCGGGATTCCCGCCCTGGTGTCAAGGCTTGCCTCAAACGAGAAGCTCACCAATTACATCACGACCGCCCTGGAATCCGGGCAGTGGGGAGGAGTGGCGCTGTCGGGCATGGACTTCGGCATCGCCATCGACCCGTTCGCACTGTCCATAATGCCTGACATGTTCTACAACTTCGAGGGGGGCGTCATAGACGCAGCCGCCCTGGGGTTCCTCCAGGTGGGCGCCAACGGGGACGTCAACCCCTCGATGATACCGGGCAGAATGTACGGGCCCGGAGGTTTCCCCGTGATCGCCGGTGGTTCGCCTCGGATCTACTTCGCAGGGATGTTCTCTGCCGGTGATTTGGAGATTGAAGTCCAGGATGGGAAGCTGCGGGTGGTGAGGGAGGGGAAGATTCTGAAATTCGTCGAGAAACCGCTGAAGAACTTCTTCAGCGGGGGACAGGCGCTCCGCTTCGGCAAGGAGGTCCTCTACGTTACCGAAAGGGCCGTCTTCAGGCTGACGGCCGAAGGGCTGGAGCTCACGGAGGTCGCGCCCGGAATCGACATAGAGAGGGACGTGGTATCGAAGATGGGCTTCAGACCGAAGATAGGCACCACGGTGAGGCAGATGGACCAGAGGCTTTTCGGCAGGAGCCCCCTGGGCCTGGCCCGCGAGCTGCGGTCGTCGGGCGAGCGATAGTCGTTTAAATCCCCCTCCAGAGTCGGCGTGGCGTGATTACCCGAGGCAGGGCAAGGCGGGCAATCAGTGCCACAGGCGTGTCCTTCATCGTACTGATGCTGGTCTCTGCGGTGTTCGTGGTGGTCTACGTCGACTCGACCCAGGGGAACGGCGACCAGATCGTGAAGCTGGAGACGCAGATACAGCAGCTCTCGGCAGACCAGAGCAGCCTGAGGGCCTCCCTGGTGGCCCTGAACAAGAGCCTGCCCGTCATGAACCAGCAGCCCACGATAAGGACGATCCACGAGACCTGGTACCTGTCCCCCGAGGCGCACCAGGACAGGTTCGACCCCTCGTTCATCAGCGTGAACCAGGGAGATACGATCCGGCTCACGCTCATCGACAACGACACGGTTGCCCATGACTTCGTCATAGGACCGCCGTACAACGTGGTCGTGAACGCGACCGTGCCCGGGCTGATAAACGACCTCACCGGACAGGTGTTCAGCACGCCAGCCAAGAACAACTCACCCGGGGTCGTGGTGACCGGGACGCCCGGGAACGTTTCAGCAGCCTACACCTTCGTTGCCAGGTATGCGGGGATCTACGAGTTCGTCTGCACGTACCATGCTGCGGTCGGGATGATAGGGTACCTCGTCGTCATTCCCAACCTTGCCTACAGCCCATCGGCTCCGGCCGGTCAGCCCACTTCCAACCCCGGAGCCGCAAAGGTGAGCATAGCCGCTGGCGCGGGAACCGACCCGTCCAACAAGGGCTTCACACCCAACAGCATCACCGTGGTCATCGGCGTGAACAACACGGTGACGTGGACCAACAACGACAACTCGCCCCACACGGTGACCGCGGACGGCGGGAGCTTCGACTCGGGCAACCTGGCGCCGGGGGCCACCTTCAGCTTCACGTTCACCACCGCGGGGACCTACAAGTATCACTGCGTCTACCACCCGTGGATGACGGCAACGGTAGTCGTTAGGGCCTAGCGAAGCATTTCCTGCTGGATGAGCTCGGACAGCTTCTGGAAGTACAGGCGGGTGGCCGTCGGCATCTGCATCAGGTTCTGGTCGATGGCGTCCAGCACGTACTGCACGGCCCGCTTGGATGTCTTGAACTCGAACTTCATGGGCAGCAGGGGGTCCTGCAGCACGTCGATCGACTCTACGAGGTGGCTCGGCGCGGCCGCCCTGGCGTCTGCAGCCACCTTGTTGTACCAACCGGAAAGCACCTCGGGCTCCAGCCCCAGCTTGAGGTCCTCGATCTCCTGAAGCAGCCGCTGAAGCACGAGCATCTCCTCGTTGGCCATGGGGATGCCCTTCAAGTCCGGGGCGGCCTTATAGGAAAAAGCGTCCAAAGAAGTTGAGCAGCGGTGTTGGCTCTAACTGCACTTGGACATGAAGAGCTCGGTCTTCTCGTACTCGGCTTCCCAGACGTGAGTGCTGTTCCTCGCCCGCTTCACGGCAAGCAGCGTGTAGCCGTCGGGAGCTTCTCTCTGAGCGCGCGAGAATATCAAGTCGACCGGCTCGCTGTCTTCATCGTAGGTGACTAGGATGTTCTTCCTGAACTTCTCGATCTCCTTCATGTAATCGGCCAGGCAGAGCGTCTTCCCCTGGAGCCGCGAAGACGTCAGGAGCTTGACCTGGCTGTCGCACAGCTCGCACTTCACGTTCTTCATCCCGCAGCTCATGCAGATGCGGCCCACTCCGACCACGAACGGGAAGGTCCCCGCTTCGGATTCGAGCGTCCCGCAGAGGGCGCACCTGGCGGGCGCCTTGGTGGAAAGATGCTGCACGAACCTGCCGCAAGGAGGCCGTTAATCAATTTAAGGTCGCCCCGACGCGGCAACGGCCAAGATGAAGGTGGAGGCTGTCGACGCGTTCCCCATCAGGCTGAAGGCCAAGGAGAAACTGAGGGGAGGGAGCTTCACCTACAGCCACTACCGGACCGTCCTGGTCAGGGCAGTCTGCGACGGCGTCGAGGGGTGGGGGGAGGCGATGACCAGGGCGGAGCCCAGGCCGACCGTGATTCTCGTCAGGGAGATGGCGAAGCCTTTCGTGGGGAAGCAGCTTAGAGGCCCCTCGGAAGCCTGGGAGGCGGTCTGGAGGAACCTCAGGGTGCGCGGACACACCCGGGGCACCGACGTGGAGGCACTCAGCGGAATCGAGATTGCCCTCTTCGACTGCTACGCGAAGCTCTCGAAAAAGCCGCTGAATCGCGTGCTCTCGACGAGGCCGGCGGAGAAGGTCGACGCATACGCGGGCTCCTTGTTCGAGTCCAGGGGGCCGCTGGAGACGCAGGTGGAAGCCGTGAAGGCATCAGGCCTGTCAGGCGCCAAGGTCAAGGTCGGCTTCGGCCCCGACGAGGACCGGGCGATTCTGAAGCGAGTGCGCAGGCTGCTGGGCGACGGGATGCTCGTCGCGGACGCCAACGGCGCCTATGATTTCCGGACCGCCAAAAGGGCGTGCCAGCTCTTTGCCGACCTCGACCTAGCTTGGTTCGAGGAGCCTCTCCTCTCCGACGACTGGGAAGGGTACCAGAAGCTCCGACTGCGCAGTCCGGTGAAGCTCGGCGCCGGCGAGTCGTGGTTCGGGGGCGACTTCGACGAGACCGTCAAGCGGCACCTCGTCCACGTCCTTGAGCCCAGCGTCAGCAGGTGCGGCGGGGTCGGAACGGAACTGCTGGTGGGGAAGCTCGCCGCCCGAGGCAAGCTCGGCTTCTCGCCGATGACCGGCATGAATTCTGCGATATCGTTGGCGGCGTCGATCCACGTCGCATCGGCGGTTTCTTCCCTGGGAGTCGAGTACAACCCGTTCGCCAATCCGCTGCAGACCGACCTGGCGTCTGGACTGCCCAAGCCGAAGTCCGGGAAGCTTGAGGTGCCGAGGAGACCGGGCCTGGGCCTGGAGGTCGACGCCGGGTTCGTCCGGCAGAACGCGGGCTGACTCTTCCCAGCGGGGTCGGAAGGGAGAGGGGGTCCACGCGCGTTACTACCCTTAGGAATCGTCCACCCTACTTAATTCTGGGAGCCGCAGCCGCGAGCAGGATGTCGGTGCCATTGGCAGCGCGGAACGGGACGCGACCCTCGGTAATCATCCGGAGCTATCCAGTCCCGGTCTTCGCGCTCATCGGTCTGCTTGCCGGCGGGCTGGCGATGCTTCCATTCGGGCGACCCGACGCTGCGAGACTGATCTGGTACGGCACCCTGATAGTGGGCGGCGCACCCGTTCTCGTCAAGACATCCAGGGGGATGTTGAAGGGCAAATTCGCCGCCGACGTGGTGGCGATGCTGGCAATCGTCACTGCTATCCTCACCGACGAGGCGTTCGCGGGGGTAATCATTGTTCTGATGCAGACCGGCGGGGAGGCGATCGACGATTACGGCTTCAGGAGGGCATCATCATCCCTCGAAGAACTCATCTCCCGCGCTCCCAGGACTGCGAGGCGCAGGAAGGACGACGCAATCGAAGAGATCGACGTGAGACAGGTCGAGGTCGGAGAGCTTCTCCTGGTCCGGTCAGGAGACCTGATCCCGGTCGACGGAGTGGTCGTCAGCGGAGCAGCCGAGGTCGACGAGTCGGCCCTGACAGGGGAGCCCCTCCCGCGGACCAAGAACGCTGGCGAGGACTTGCTGAGCGGCAGCATAAACGTGGGCCACGCCTTCGACATGAAGGCGACGAGGGTCAGCGGCCAGAGCCAGTACTCAAGAATCGTGGAGCTTGTCAGGACGGCACAGGAGAAGAAACCCCCGATTCAGAGGCTCGCAGACAGGTATGCTGTCTGGTTCACACCCGCGACGCTCGGAGTCGCCGCTTTCAGCTGGCTGATGACCCAGAGCCTCGACGCGTTCCTCGCAGTCCTCGTCGTGGCGACGCCTTGCCCCCTCATACTTGCGACGCCTCTGGCGGTAATCTGCGGCGTGAACAGGGCCGCGAAGGAGAACATCATAGTGAAGAGCGGCGCGGCCATAGAGCAGATCGGCAAGGGGAAGGTTGTCATATTCGACAAGACCGGGACCATAACCTACGGCTCGCCGGTCATAGAGAGGGTGGTTCCCCTCCGGGGGACGGAGGAAGAGGTGCTGAGACTGGCAGCCAGCGTGGAGCAGTTCTCATCGCATCCTGTCGCGGTCGCCTTGGCGCAGGAGGGCAGGGACAGGCTGGGCGGCCTGCTTGCGGTAAGCAACGTGCGGGAGTCTCCGGGCCAAGGCATAGAGGCAGACGCTCCAGCGGGACGCGTGGTGGTCGGCTCACAGAAGTTCGTTGAAGGCAGGCTCGGAAGAGAATTCGACGACTCCTCGAAGGGGGTGCTGAGAGAAGCCCAGAAGAAGGGGAGCCTCTTCTCGTTCATAGCTGTCGACGGGCAGCCAGCCGGAGTCATCGTCTTCAACGACAGGCTTCGTCCGGGCGTCCCCTCGATGATTCGGAGCCTCCGGGAGCTGGGGGTCGAGCACACCGTCCTGCTGACCGGAGACAACAGGGTCAACGCAAACACCATAGCCCTGGAAGCAGGCATCGAGAGGGCTGAGGCGAATCTCCTCCCTGAAGAGAAGGCCGAAGAGGTGAAGAGACTGATCGAACAGTATCAGTGTGCGATCATGGTCGGGGACGGCATCAACGACGCCCCGGCCCTGGCTACAGCGACCGTCGGGGTGGCAATGGGCGCCCACGGGACTGGAATATCTGCGGAGGCAGCCGACGTCGTGCTCCTGGTGGACGACGTGACCAAGGTCGCTGACGGAATCGCGATCGGACAGCGGATGACCAGGATAGCGAAGCAAAGCATCTTCTTCGGAATCGGAACAAGCTTCGTCCTGATGATGATCGCCAGCTTCGGATTCATCCAGCCCGCGAGCGGGGCGGTCATGCAGGAAGCGTTGGACATCGCCGTGATTCTGAATGCCCTGCGCGTCCGCTGACCGGCGACGAGTCCCGGCACGGGGCCGCTCCGCCTCCTCCTGCGGGGATTAGTCATCATCCAAATCCTGCCCGTCGGGATTGTTGTATTTTGTGTTCTCACGGCTGAGAATCGTCTTTCTATCTTAAATCGGCGAATGGAATCGCACGCCTTATGGCATTGGACCCGCTTGAATGGGTGGTGATAGGGGTAGTCGTGATAGTAATCTTCCTCTGGGGGCCAAGCAAGATCCCTGAGATCGCCAAATCCATAGGACTCGCGAAGAAGGAGTTCGACTCTGCCAAGACAGCCTGGCAGAATCCCGCAGAGAATCTTCTGCAGCAGGCGTCGCAGCTGCCGACGAGGCCGCCTCAAGCCTCTGCCGACGACGTTCTCATCCAGACAGCCAAAAGGATGGGAATCGCAACGGAGGGCAAGACCCGCGAGCAGATATCCGAGGAAATGGTGTCAGCCCGGGCCGCCCCAAAAGATCAGCCAACGTCGACTCGGTAGGAAGACGACCGCCAGGATTCGAAGGCTAGGAAGCAGACCGGACCATGCACCCTACTTCGCCCGGGCACCGCACATCGGGACCTAATGACGGTCGGGGGTCGGAGGAGGGTGCAGACCGGAATTGACGCAACAGCAGGGGAAGATCCAGGAGCTGACGATGGGGATCTGGGACCACCTGGGCGAGCTCAAGCACAGGGTCAAGTACATCATAGTCGCCTACGCGGTGAGCCTGGTCTTCTGGCTCCTCATCCCGGCCGGCGACTTCGACGTCAGCGCCCTGTTCACCGGGATGTACAGGCCGATGGTCGCCGTCGTCCTCAACAACGCGCAGAGCCTCGCGGCCGGGAGGGTGATCATCATAGCTGGCTCTTTGACAGCGCCGCTCGAAATCTACTTCCTGGCCTCGGCGGTGATGGCCCTCATCACCGCAAGCCCTGTCTTCGGGTACGAAATCTACAAGTTTGTTGAGCCCGCCCTCCGCCCGCGCGAGAAGAGCCTGTTCACGAAGTTCATGGTCGCGTTCACTGGGCTCTTCGTGGGCGGGGCCGCCGTCGGCTACTTCGTCCTCATGCCCGCGATCGTGCGTTTCATGTCGTACTTCGCGAACGTGGTGGGTGCGGAACCTATGATCACCGCTGGGGACTACTACGGCATGGTCTTCATGTCCGTGGGGGCCGCAGCGCTGGCATTCACGACCCCGGTCGTGTTTGTGCTCTTGGTCGACGTCGGGGTGATCTCGACGCGCGCTTTCACGAGCAACAGGCTGTTGATCTACCTGGGCCTCTACATTCTCGTTGCGGCACTGACGCCGGAGCCGGTCGTCGGCCACTTCGGGATGTTCTTCCCCATGGTGGGAATGATGGAGGTGTCTGTACTAGTCGGGAAGAAGATCGAAAGGGACAGGGCGAAGAGGTCCGGGACACCGCTCCAAACGGACAAGATTAGGTGCAGGTACTGCAACTCGCGCATCAAGCGCGAGACGAGGTTCTGCCCCAAGTGCGGCGCCGCCCAGACGTAGCGTCCTGGCCCGGCCCTATTTCCCTACGCAGAGTTCTACTAGGGAGACTGACTCGCCTGTTCCGGTCATGCGGACGGCCGCCGTCGGGGCGGTCCCGGTCGAAATCCGACACAGGTCCCAGGGGCTGGCCACGCCTCCCTGGTGGGCTCCGTTGGCGATTGCCGTGTTCAGGAGGAGGCAATAGTCGAGCTTGAGCGCGTTGGCGGTGCGCCCGTCGGGGACCTGCGCGAAGAAGAAACGCTGCTGCCCCATCGAGGTCCCGCATTGGTAGCCCGCGGTCACGGCTGCCACTGTGGACGTCACATTGCCGGCACCCCCTGATGCCGTGGTCCGCGTTTCCAAGTTGGAGGGCGTGACATAAAGAAAGGAGACGTTCCCCACCGCTATGGCATCCCCGTCGTGAGTCGACGAGAAGTTCACGACCTGGGAGTAGTACCCGTCGGGGAAGTAGGTCGAAGGGTCAGAAGCGGCTACGGACCAGTTCGCTGCCGCGGAGCTGGTGTGACCCAGGGTCGAGGGCAGCTCGCTGGCCAGCATGTAGCCTGCGGCCGCGGAGGCCATCATGACGACCAAGACCACGGCGATTGGCAGTCTGGTCGTGACCCTGGTCCTGAATTGTGCCCGCGCCTTCCGGTCCGCCGACTCGGGCCGTGCGCGGTTCGCCCCGCCTTCAGCCCCTCAAGACAAGCCACCGAACATTGCCCAGGCGCGACCTGTTCCAAACAGAAGGCGCAGAGCCGTTTCTCGAGATTGATAACAGACTTTCCGCAGCATCAGAGGTCCGGTCGGACCTTCTCGGACGGCTTGCTCCTGGCACGACTACCTCCGTCCCGGTTGTCCGAGTGGAGGAGGCGGCAGTGCTCGGCAGACCAGACGCGAGGGTCGGCCGGGCGCTATTCATGCTAGTCTCCCTTATCTCCGAAAAGGCCGACGAGGTCGTCGACGTTTGATATCGCAGCCAAAGCCCGGGTACCGCTGATGTCCTTGTCCACTCCGGTCTTCACGAGAATGGAATCGATTCCTGCCCGCCTGGCCCCTTCGATGTCTGTGTCGAGCTGGTCCCCGACCATCAGGGCCTCGCGGGCCGTGCAGCCGGCGTCCTTCAGAGCGACCTTGAACATCAGGGTGGCGGGCTTGCCCACCTCGATCGATTTCTTGCCTGCCGCGTACTCAAGGGCCCTCACTATGGGACCCGTGGCCATGGCAGGGCCGTCGCGGGCCATGTAAAGCGCGGAAGTGTGCGTGGCGACTATAGGGGCGCCGTTCCGGGCGACCGTGGTCGCTTGGTTGAGCTTTTCGTAGGTGAGGTGCCTGTCGAGCCCGACGACCACGAAGTCTGCCCGGTCGCCCTCCACCCTCCGGTGGCCGAAGCGCCTCATCTCGGTCTCTAGGCCACGCTCGCCGACCAGGTAGTAGGTCACCTTCCCGAACTTCGAGCGGAGGTGCTGAGCTGTCACGACGGAGCTTGTGAGCACCTCGTCTCTTCGCACCGGAACACCGGTCTCGATGAGGCGAGACCAGACGGTATCGGCCGTGTCCGTCGAGTTGTTGGTGAGCACGAAGAGCTTCTTTCCCCGCCTCCTGAGCTCCTTGACAATCCTCGTCCCGCCGATCTTGATCCTGCGCTCCTTACCCTTGTAAAAGACGCCGTCCAGGTCGAAGAGGAAGAGCTTCTTCGCGCTGAGGTCGATGCGCCCGGTCATTCGGATATCACCAGCTCGCCCTCGGTGCCCCTGAGAGAGACGCGCTTCCCCGTCTTCAGGCTCGAGTACATCTCCTTGGGAAAGGAAGAGGCCACAGGTATCGACCTGCCGTAGACGATCTTGGCGAGTGTGGAGCCGATGACGGCCGAAAGGTCCGTCGACTCCGTCACGATGGCGGCCGGCAGGTTCCCCTGTCTGGCAGTCTCAAGGAACCAGGCCGAAGCGGTGGTGGAGCCCTTGCCGAATGGATAGAACAGGACCTTCCCCTTCACGTTCTCGCCCTTTATGTCGCTGCGGACGTCCGTGACATTCCCCGAGGAGGGGTCGACGCCGTGCGCGAATGTGAAGGCCTTCCTGGACAGGAGAGCCACGCCCGAGACGTCGCCCGGGATGAGGCCGCGACCCTTGAAGCTCTTGGTCATCTGGTCACTTCCTCGATTATCTTCTCGGTGGGCGCGTAGCGGATCTTGATCTCTCCCTCGGAGGACACGAGCTCGGCCAGCTTCGCGGAGTTCGTCATGACGACGTTGAACCCCATCCTCTTCAGCGGGGATATCTCGGCGTCCGTCGTGTGGGTGAGCCTGGCACCGGATGCTTCGATCCCGCCCTTGATCCCCGACCTGGAGGCCATGTCGAAGGCCTGCGTCGAGGTGTAGATGTACATCTTGACGCCGTCGATGAGCTTCCTCCCGCTCAGCCGCTTGGCGAGGTCGCCCATCTCGCTCACCGAAAGGTGGGGGACTCCGAAAGCCACCAGATCCGGGCGCTCGGTCGTCTGGTCGAGCTCGGCCTCGACGGAGTCGAGGTCGGACCGTTGGATTTCGACCCTCTCCAGCGCCTCCCCGCCAGAAGCGTCCTCCTCGGTGCTGGACCCCGGCGTTATTCCGGGGAGGTGGATCATTGTGATCGGGCCCGCCGCTGCCGCAGCTGCGCCGAGGTGCTTCACCTCGTCGCTGGTGATGTTCTGCGGGAGGCCGTTCAGAACCGGCACCCTCGCGCCCGAGGTCTTGCCCAGGAAGAAGCCGACGCTCCGGTAGTCGAGGTCGCTGAGCTTCCCCGCGCCGACCCTGAAGGACATTCTCGCCCTCCTGTTCTCGTCGAGCAGCATCCCGAACCTCGGAGTGAGGCCGGTGAGCGCGCACGCAAGGTCCAGCCCTGACGTTATCTTGTTGGTGCGGCACCCGATGAGGGTGTTGGCGAAGACGACGGAGCTGGACTCGGACCAGGCGACGATCTCGCCCGTCTTCGGAAAGTTGCAGACCTGGTACTGCACGCAGGTCCAGCATGGGATGCCGCCCAGCTTTCCGTACGCCCGGCAGAGCCTGAACTGCTTCTCGGCGTAGTCCTCAGGGATGCCGAAGCTGCGCCAGTTTTCGAGGTCAACGCTCGCCGGGTCCACGGTCGTGGGCACGGCGAACTTCCCGCCCGCGCTTGCGAATTTCTCCAGCATCTCGATGCCCGCCTCGTGGAGGCTGCTGAAGTGCGCCAGGACGTGCCCCGACACGATGGGCACCAGCGAATCCGCAGCCATGGCGTCTCCTACGTTAGTCAGGATCTCCATGGCGAGCTGCTTTGCTTCTCCGGCTTCCCCTCGGAGAACCTTCTCTTGACCAGAGTCGAGGTGCATCGGAGCGGCCTTCGGCCAGCCAATTCTTATTAAAGTCAGTCGTGAGTTGAAGGAGAGTTGAACTTCTCCTACTTCCTGCCGACAAAGGTCGTCTTCGGCTTCGGCTCGCTCGCGGGGATTGGCCAGGAAGCGAAGTCTCTGAAGGCGACCAGGGCCCTGATCGTGACCGACAGGGTGATGGTGAAGACGGGGGCGGTCCAGAAGGTCGTTTCGGCCATGGGTGGAGTCTCTGCCGATGTCTTTGAGGACGTCGAGGCCGAGCCGAGGGTGGAGGTCGCCGACGCCGTAGCACAGAAGGTGAGGGGCGGGAAGTACGACGTCGTGGTGGGGGTGGGCGGAGGAAGCTCGATGGACATGGCGAAGGTTGCGGCTGCGTTCGCGACCAACGAGGGCCCGGCCAGGAAGTACGTGGGGAACAACCTGTTCGCGAACACGCCGGTGAAATCGATGATGGTGCCGACCACCGCGGGGACGGGCGCAGAGCTCACAGTGACCTCGATGGTGACCGTCGACGGCCACAAGCAGTGGATCAACAGTCCGCTGATGCTCCCCACGGTCGCGGTGGTGGACCCCGAGCTCACGCTGACGATGCCCCAGGGAGTGACCGCAGCCACCGGCATGGACGCGCTCTGCCACAACACCGAAGCCTACCTTTCTGGGCTCGCAAACCCCATCACTGATGCGGCTGCGCTCGAAGGGATCAAATTGATCAGTTCAAACCTCGAGAAGGCGTACGACGACGGCTCCGACCGCAAGGCGAGGGAGGCGATGAGCCTGGGGGCGCTTCTCGGGGGCATAGCGCTGCAGGGTAAGATGGTCTACGGGCATTCGATCGGATACACCATAGCCACGCGCTTCAGGCTGCCCCACGGAGTCTCCTGCGGCCTGCCGCTGCCCTACGTCATCGCCGGCTATTCGGTGGCCTGCGCCCCGAAGATGAAGAAGCTGGCTGAAGCCTTCGGGACGGACTCGTCGGCGGACGAACCCGACAAGCTGGGTCTGGCCGCAGCATACAGGGCCGGCGAGATTGCGGCGCACCTCAAGATCCCTCGCAGCATGAAGGAGCTCGGGGTGAAGAAGGAGGACATTCCAGCTCTAGCCGCGGAGTGCATCAACATGTACCCGAGGCCGAACAGCCCGCTCGTCTTCGACGAGGGGACCATGACCAAGTTCTACGAAGCGATGTGGGAAGGGCAGCTGGCAATGAGCCTCCCCTGATTGTGAATGCCAGTCCCTTCCGCCAGTGACGGCTACGCGAGCGGTCGTTGGAAAAAAGGCCGGGACGGACCTGCGCCTAGGCGGGTCCGTAGATGGCGTTGAATTCGCTCACAGAGTGGCGAGTAGGAGGATTCACCGAAGCCAGCAGTCGCTCCAGGGACTCCTTGCTCTCGGACTGCCAGACGCAGTAGGCCCTCGGGGCATCCTTCGAAAGGAGGACGCGCTGAAGGCTGAATCCCTTCGGCAGCTTTCCTGACTTTGCATTCGAGATGATCCCGGAAACGACCGAGACCACGTCGTTGGTCTTGGCGCTGTCCCACTCGTGCTGCACGACGAATGTCTTCGTGTCCATGGCGACTGTCGCGGCTCCACTGGGGATAGGCGTTCTGCCAGCGGCCGCCGGCACTGTGCGGAAAGGCTTTTTGATGAGGATTACGTGCGAGAAGGACGATGTTCGACGTTTCGCTCAGGCTCGACCACCAGATGCCGTTCAGCAACCTTTCGAAGGCGTTCCCAAAGGCCAGGATCCAGAGATGGTGCAACCTCCAGGTCGACATCCTGGAGATAGAGACCCCGGTCGAGGGCGAGTCGGCGAAGGCGGAGTCGTGGCTGAGGCAGGCGGTGAAGAAGCTCGGGGCCAAGCTCATCCGGATCAACAGATACTCGCCAAAGTCGTTCGAGGCGGTCGTCGGCTGCAAGTGCGCGATGGACAACTCCTCGGTGTCCGTCATCGAGTGGGCTGGGTGCATACCGGTGATGCCGGTGAATTATGGAGACGGTCTCGAGTACTGCAGGCTGCTCGCGTTCACCAAGGAAAACCTGAACAGCGCCATAACGAGGCTCTCGAAGATATCCAAGCTTGAGATAACAAGCAAGAGCGTCGTGCCTAGGGAGTCGGCCAAGGGCGCGATAACCATACCCGTCGACGAGTTCCTGGGGTCGCTCACAGGAAAGCAGCTCGCGGCTTTTATGTCAGCCATGCAACTGGGCTACTACAGCCTGCCCAAGCGTGTGACGATGGAAGAAGTGGCCAGGAGCCAGGGAATGAAGCGCTCGACCTACGAGGAGCACCTCAGGAAGGCGGAGCTGAAGATACTGCAGTCGATGAGGCCCTACGCCAGGCTGGCCTACATGTCCGCCAAGAGCAAGTAGAGACCAATCACTGGTAGGGAAGGCGTCCGTTGCCTCCGGCGATGTGGGGTTTGATCCTCTGCTCGATCATCGATTTGGGCGCTGCCCCGACCAGGCCGTCCACGGCCTCTCCGTCCTTGAATATCAGGACGGTCGGGATGCCCTGTATGCCGAACTCGCGGGCAACGTTCGGGTTGTCGTCCACGTTCAGCTTCCCGAACGTGACCTTGCCGGCCATCTCCGCCGATAGCTCGTCCAGGATCGGCGAAACCACCTTGCAGGGGCCGCACCAAGGCGCCCAGAAGTCGACCACCATCACAGGATGGTTCCTCACTGTGTTGTGGAAGTCGGCGTCGGTCAGGTTGATCGGGGCGCCGGAGGCCTTCGCGGGAGCCCCCTGGGCTGACGAGGTTCCGCGCCTCATCATTTCCCCCAACCTCTGCGCTTGAATCCGTTCGATTTCATCGTCTGTCGTCGTTTGATACACCTGCTCTCCCGGTCGGGGCCCGGGCGTATATTATTACCGCTGGCAGCCGCCGGCTCTCCCGCGGAAGAGGCCCGGCTGGGCGCGGTCCCCTCGCAAGGGTGAAAATCGTGACCGCCGTTTATTATCGCCGAGCCGGCGAAGGCGCTCCGAGAATCGTGCAGATGGTCAAGCTGGACCTGAGGAAGGAGATGCAGGAGTACTATCAGTCGCCCGCGGGCGAAGCGGTGGTAATCAAGGTGCCGAAGACGCGGTTCATCATGGTCGACTGCAAGGGAGCTCCGGAAAGCGCTTCGTTCGCGGGTGCCATCCAAACCATGTACGGACTGGCGTTCACGCTCAAGTTCAAGGCGAAGAAGAAGCTCGGCAAGGACTTTCCTGTGATGCCCTTGGAGGGCCTGTGGTGGGTGAAGGGCGACGGCTTCGACGCGAAGAAGAGAGACGATTGGCTCTGGACACTGATGATAATGCAGCCGAGCCTAGTAACGAGGGGGATGTTCGAGGAGGCGCTGGAGGAGCTGAAGCGGAAGAAGGCGACCTCCGCGATTCTGCCTGCTCGACTGGAAACGTTTGAGGAGGGGCTGAGCCTACAGACGATGCATGCGGGGCCCTGCTCGACCGAAACCGGGACGATTGCCAAAATCGAAGCGTTCGCCAGGGAGAACGGATACAGGATGACCGGCAAGCATCATGAAGTCTACCTCGGCGACCCCAGGCGGGCAGCTCCGTCGAAACTGAAAACAGTGATTAGACACCCGATTGCGGGGTCAGAGACATGATCTGCCCCAAATGCGGTAAGCAAGCTCCTGACGGGGCCGCCTTCTGCCCTTTCTGCGGTAGTGACCTGAAGCGGGTCACGCCCAGCCAGAGCATGATGCTTCTGACCTCCAACTACGCCCCTGGCTACAAGGTGGACAAGGTCCTGGGACTGACCTACGGGATCACCGTCCGGTCGCGAGGGCTCGGGGGCAACATCATGGCTGGGCTGCGCACTATTGGAGGCGGTGAGATCAAAGAGTATAGCGAAATGGCCCATCAGGCGAGGCAGCAGGCGCTGGACAGGTTGGCCGAGCATGCCAAGAGCATGGGCGCGAACGCGGTCATGAGTGTGATGTTCGACTCGACGGAGATCGGCACGACCATGGACGAGATAATCGCGTTCGGCACGGCCGTCGTCATCTCGCCGGTCAGCGGTCCGCAGGAATTCGTGAAGTTGAGCTAAGCGAAGTGCAAGGCGGTCTGCATCAGGTAGAACCCATCCAAGCGCTTCGCATGGACACGCCAAGGTGAAAGTCCACAGAACCAACGCGCATCAGACTTATAGACCACCGAAAAAGGAAGTTCAGAATTCAAAATGAAGATGTTCGTTGGCGGAGAATTGGTAGAATCCCATACGAAGGCCACCTTCAACGTGGCAAACCCGGCAACGGGTGAGGTCGTGGACTCGGTCCCGAAGGGGGACAGAGAGGACGTGAAGGAAGCTGTTGACAATGCGAAGAGTGCTTTCAGGAAGTGGTCGGAGGCGCCCTCCCTCGACCGTTCGAGGGTGCTGTTCAAGATTGCGGAGCTTGTCAGGGCTAATCTCGAGGAGCTTGCGAAGACGCTCACAACCGAGCAGGGAAAACCTCTTGGAGAGGCGAGGGGCGAAATCGGGTCCTTCGCCAACAGCTGTGAATACTACGCTGGCCTCATCGGAAGAGAGAGGGGGGCGCACACACCCTTCTCAACCGGCGAGGGTTACTTCATAGTGACAAAGCGGCCCATCGGAGTGGTGGGTGCAATCCTGCCCTGGAACTTCCCTGTGTCGCTGATGGGCTGGAAAGTCGCTCCGGGGCTTGCAGCCGGAAACACCTTCGTGGTAAAACCTGCAAGTTCGACCCCGCTGACAGATATCAAGGTCGCGGCGCTTGCGGTCAAGGCAGGGCTGCCCCCCGGCGCATTGAACGTGGTCACCGGGCCGGGAGCTGTGGTCGGCGAGGAGCTGCTTGACAACCCGAAGGTCTCGAAGATCGCGTTCACTGGAGAGACGGCGACGGGGCGCCGAATCATGGAGGGCTCTGCCAAGTACATCAAGAGGCTGACGCTGGAGCTGGGCGGCTCCGATCCGATGATCGTCTGCGACGACGCGGACATCGACCTCGCGGTGGAGGGCGCAGCCTGGGGCAGGTTCAGGAACGCTGGGCAGTCCTGCACTTCGGTCAAGAGGCTCTTCCTCTTCAAGTCGATAGCCGACATATTCACGAAGAAGCTGGCCGAGAAGGTGATGACCATCCACATCGGGAACGGGCTCGATCAGGGCACCCACATGGGACCGATCCACAACCAGCCCCAGAGGGAGAAGGTAGAGGAGATGGTCGAGGACGCGAAGGGCAGGGACGCGAAGGTCCTGGTCGGCGGGGAACGGCCCAAAGACAAGGCGTTCCAGAAGGGCCTCTTCTACGAGCCCACCCTGCTGAAGGACGTCGACTACGACGCGATGATGGCAAAGGAGGAATGCTTCGGCCCGGCGCTGCCGATTTTCGTCGTGAACGACCTGGAGGAGGCGATAGAGCGGGCCAACGACACGATCTACGGCCTCGGGTCATCAGTATGGACCAAGGACATGGAGAGGGCTTACCACGCAGCAGAGAGAATCGAGGCGGGAACCACCTGGGTCAACTCGCCGCCAATCGCCAGGGCTGAGGTGCCCTTCGGCGGGTTCAAGCAGAGCGGCTTTGGAAGGGAGCTTGGCATCGAGGGGCTCGACCACTACTACGAGACCAAGAGCATCCAGGTGCTCGAATACGGCAAAGGGAAGAAGTGGAAGTTCCCGGTATAGGCTGTCAAAGAACGCGATCCTTCTCACAGAGCGGGCCGCGAAATCAGAATCCAGATGATTCTCTAGAAAGGCACTGCCGGCGGAGGCGGGGAAGCGGCTGGCGGCCGCCTGCGCCTGAGAGCCATGAAAGCGGCAACGATGACTGCGAAGACCAGAACCGTCGACCCGACGCCCAGGAAAAAGCCAGTCGTCTCGGCCGATGAGGTGGAACCCGACGGCGTCTCTGAGGTCAAGCTGCTGGTGGCGGTGGAGGACGTGGACGAGCCTCCCGAGGCCGTCGTGGTCCCCGAAGAGGAAGTGGAGGTCAGGGAGGTGGAAGTGCTCGTTGTGCCGGTCGTCTGACCCGTTGACGCGGGCGAAGCGTGCAGGGTGCTCGGGTCCAGCGCGAGGGAGGCGCTGCCCAGGTAGGAGTAGTTCGGGGCTGGTCCTGGAGCGAGTTGCGCGATGCCGTTCGCGTATGTCACGACAAGGTTGTCTGCGGCTTCGCCGGTGTTACCGCTGAATCCGTAGTAGGATGGGAACGAAACCAGACTCGGGCTTGTGGCGTTCTGGTAGAACAGGCCGAGCGTCGAATTCAGTTGCGCGAAGTGGGCGGTTTCGAGGTTGGCTTCGCCTGCGAAGACCAGCTCCGCGTCGTAATAGTCGCCGACTGGCGTTGTCGAGTTCCCGTTGACGTCGAAGTAGGCGGCTTGTATGCTGGAGTCGTGGATGGTGACGTTGTCAAACCATCTGGTCGGGGATGAGACTGCGGTCCCGTTCGAGAGCAAGCGATACCCGAACTGGACCATCACCCCAGTCTTCTGCAGGACGGCCGCGTTCACCAAGAGTCCGATGCGGAGGGGGAGAGCGTAGGTGTTGTTGCTCGGAGAGTAGTCATAGACGTATCCCTTTCCCGGGGAGTTGGGGTTTGTGGGCGAGACGAAGCCCCCCTTCAGGAAGTTGGTCGATGTCACAGTCTGATTGCTCAGGAAGCCCGAAAGGTCTGTGCTGTTCCAGATCTCGTCCCCGAACGAGACCTTCGAGGCCGAGGTCACGAAGTCCGGCGTGTTCTGGACCCAGTAGTCCTTCTGCACCGAGCTTCCGTTGTCCGCGACTACCAGCACTGCGTTGAGCTGCAGCGTAGCTCCCGCAACGTTGACGCCGTAACGGAAGGCGTTCGGAGTGTTGACCTGGAGCGCGGAGATGTTGGCGACGCCCGCTATCCGGCCAGTCCTGACTTCGTATGGGACTGCCACGCCGGAGTCGTTGTAGATCCCAAACGAGGCGATTCCGGAAGCCAGCGGAGGCGGGGCGACGGGACCGTAGCTGAAAGGCGTGCTGGGATGGAGACTGTAACCAAGCTCAACACTGGCCCTGTAGAGGTAGGCGTAGAACAGCATGTAGAACTGCCCCATCGGGAGCGCGACTGTGTTCTCCACGCTGGTCCCGTTCTGGTAGGTCATCGAATTGGAGATGGGGTCGTTGGGGTCGCTCGCGAACAGGTTGTACTGGGCCGAAGTCATCACGGCGACCGAAATCGGAACGTCGCTGGACACGGAGTACTGCAGCACCGATTTGTTCGAAAAGGAATCGATCTCCACGTTCTGGTAGTACCCTCGGCGCAGCGTGAAGGACTGAGTCAGGGGCACCGAGGTTGCTGACGTACCGGGCAACTTCGGCGCCGGCGGGCCTCTAGTCGCCACCGCGGGAGGGGGCAGTTGGGCTGCGAGCATTGAGAAGACCAGCAGAAAGGAGAGGACGGCGAGTCTTCCCTTGCCCTCCTCTTTGAGCGTGGGCAATCTCCGGCTTCTCGATGCTTTGGCCAATTGGTGGGATTCGACTTCTGGATGGCTGCCTGCGTTCCAATCATTAATGCCTTTTCCATGGTCAGTCCGACTTCCCTCCGCAATTGCCCCGAGATTGTGCGGCCTGACTGGTGTGCGTTGTGGTCCTTGGGGCCGATGGGAAGAGACTCCGCGAGGTCCTCTCTAATCAGGCTGGTTCAGGGTTTCTTGGGGACGGCCTCTGGTTGTTCTGGCGGCTCGGCTGCGATCAACCGTTTTGGGCTTCCTTGCGGTCAGCCATCCGAGGACGACCCATCCCGCTCTTCACAGCTGCGGCCGTCAGAATCGCTCCAATCACGACTAGTGCGATGCCACTATAGTTGCGGCTGTAGACCGGCAGATTGCCTGCGGGGAGAGGCAGGCAAGAGGGAGGAGGATCCAGAGGAGTGTACGAAGCAGACGTTATGCTGCACGTAGCGTTGTAATCGACGTGAGTCCATGAGGGAGGACTCCAGATCGGGTACATTGAGTAGGTGACGGGGACGCTTTGGTAGCCGGAGGACGTGCACCCAGGTGCGCAGGTCTCGAAGTGGCCTTGCACCTCATAGATGGTGTAGTAGACGGCTCCGAAGACGGCAAGATACAGGCCGGCGACTATGAGGGCCAGTCCAACCAAGAGGCCGACTTTCCATGCGCGTCTCAATGGCCCCGGGCCCCGTTGGGTGAGCGGTATTCCGAATTGTCGTGGGCCATTTGTTCCCGCCGTGCATGCTGATGCCCGCTCTGCCCGCCAGCATGTTTCCGTACGAGGCTTGGCGCGGCCTCGCGGTGTCGTGGCAAGTCAGGCAAATCCACTTGGTGTGGAAGTGTCCATCCCAAACATACGCCTTGCGGTCGAACCGCCCACTCCGAGGAGGAACGAGCCTCCAAGAGATGCTTGAGTGGCGAATCAACCGACTTTCCACAATCCCCAAAATTGGGGGCGTAAACCGCAGACTTCCCAGAGCCGCTGGAAAAAACAGCTAAATAGACTCTGGCAGGCCGCATGAAAGAAAATGCCTCAGTACGCCAGGATCAAGCTTACGAGCACAAACCTCCCCGAGCTCGAGAAGGTGGCCAAGGACATCAGGGACATCGCCGAGAAGACCGGCGTCAAGGTGAAGGGGCCCCAGCCGCTTCCGACCAAGAGGCTGAAGATAACGACCCGAAAGGCTCCCACGGGCGAGGGAAGCCACACCTTCGACCATTGGCAGCTGAGGATTCACAAGAGGATACTTGACGTCCAGCCCGACGACAGGACGATGCGGGCAATTACGAAGCTCAGGATTCCCGACGACGTCAAGGTCGAAATGATTCTGACGGCCTAGCCCGTCTTCCTTACCCATTCAATCGTACGCTTCAGCCCTTCCTCCAGCGTCAGTTCGTGCTTGTAGCCGAGGACCTTTTGGACCTTCTCAGTGGACGGGTAGCTGACCTGGGGCTCCTTCTCCTGCTCGCTCCTCGGAGGCGCGCTGTTGAGGACGGAGCTTGACCCCGTGAGTTTCTTTATGGTCTCCGCAAGCTGCCTGACTGTGACCGCCTTTTCGCCGCCGAAGTTGAAGGCGTTACCAACGGCCTTGTCATCGTTCAGGATCGACAAAGCCAGCTTGGCGTAGTTCGCAGCGTACGACGGGGAGGTGGTGTCCCTGCCTCCTCCGAAGAGCGTGATCGGCTCGTTCTTCAGGCAGGCCCTGATGAACCTGATCGTTGCCCTGGTCGGCTGGTCGTACTCACCGAAAAGGAGCCAGCTGCGCGTGATAGAGACGGGCAGACCCTTGGCCCTGAAGTACCCCATAGCCAGGTTCTCGGAGACTACCTTCGAGTAATCGTATGGCACTCTTGGTTCGAAGGGCGAGTCCTCCTTCACCGGGTTCTTCTTTGGCGCGCCGAAGACGTTGGCAGACGACGCGAAGAGAAACCGCTTCGCGTTCTTCTTCAGGGCCAGTTCCAGCATGTTGAGCGTCCCGAAGCAGTTGACCTCGAAGCAGAGCTTGGGGTTCTCGATCGTCTTCTTGATCTCTGTGATGGCTGCGAGGTGGACCACGGCGTCGAAGTCCAAGGAGGCGAGCTTGGTGAAGACGAAGTCGTTGCTGAGCAGGTCGCCGCTGACCGGAAAACCGCCAAGGTCTGTTGGAATCACTTCAACGTCGTGACGCGTGAGGTAGTCCACAAGGTTCCTCCCCACCATCCCGGAGGCGCCCGTGACGAGGACCTTCAATTTCGACGCGCGGCGCTCTCGACTCTATTTAAGAGAATGTCGGAGAGGTTCTGCAAAACTGGCGGGGCGGGTCGAAGCCGCCGGCTTCGAGTGCTGCTCCGCCACTGTCATACTGGCACAACGACCCGACAGGTGAGAAGTTTCCCGTCAGCCGGGTGAGAGTCAGCCCATCCGTCCTTGGAACCTATGGACTCTCGACTATGACCTCGCCGTTCATGATGGGGTAGCAGGAGCAGGTGCAACGGTATGTTCCGGGAATCGTGAACGTGTAGGTGTACGACTGCCCGGTTGCCAGGTCCCCGGAAGAAAACCCGGAGGCGGTCAGGATGTTATGGGGGACTTGGTCCAGGTTGGTCCAGGTTGGTCCAGGTCAAGGTGTTGTTCACCCCGATCACGACGGTGATCATCTGGGGATTGAACTGGTTGGTGCTGTCGCTGCCTGGCTCGCCGTTGACCGCAGGTATGACCACTTGGACGGCGTGCAGCCCGGAACCGGCTCCTGCCACCCGTTCACACGGAGCTAGGCTGTCGGAAGCCCAGCCAGCTTCGAAGCCAGCTCTTTGACCAGCTCCTCGTCGACGACCCCGTAGCCCATTGCGTCCGTGCCGTCCCTGAGGACCACTGGCATCCTGGCGACATGGAAGGGGACCTCGAACCCTGCTGCCCTGCCCTCGTCGCCTGCTTCGTGGAGCTTCTCGCAGGTTCCGTCGTGGTAACGAAAGTGGGCGACCATCACCACCCTTCGCTCTCCGAACCCGCCTCCCCTCCCGCCCGCGGCCAAAGAACCTTCGAGTATCTTCATCAGGACCAGCTCGTTTTCTCCTGCGAGAGACTTGAGGTCAACGTCCTTTGACGCTATGACGACGACCCGTGACGGTCCGGCGAGGAGACTCGACAGCTCGTCTATGGGAGTCATCGCGCGGAGTGCTGCCTAACCCTTGACGGCTCGACATCGACGGCCTTATCGGTTAGCCTCGGCTCGTCCAAGGTTGGCGCCTGCCACCTCGGTTTCTATTTAACGATTGGAACTGTTCTGAACTCTTTTTTAATGAACCGAAACGGCGCACCACGTCTTGAGGATAGTAATAGCGCTCGGCGGTAACGCGCTCGAAGAGCCCGGGCAGCACGCCTCATACGAGTCGGAAGAGGTGAACGTCAAGAAGGCGTGCAGCCAGATGCTCGAAATCATCGAGCACGGCCACCAGCTCGTAATCACGCACGGCAACGGCCCTCAAGTCGGGTACCTCGAACTCCAGCAGGCCTCGGTCCCGAACGTGCCGGTCCAGCCGCTGCATGTCCTAGGAGCGATGACCCAGGGCGAGATCGGATACCTCATCCAGCGGGAGCTGGGGAACCTTCTCCGCTCAAAGTCGATCAAACGGAGGGTGGTCTCGGTGGTGACGCAGACGCTTGTGGACAAGGATGACCCCGCGTTCAGCGCACCTTCGAAGCCGATCGGCCCGGTATATGATGAAGCGGGGGCCGCGCAGCAGACGGCGCGGGGGTATGTCATGAAGAATGTGGTACTGAAGGGAGGCTCTGGATTCAGGCGGATAGTACCCTCGCCGGAGCCCATCAGAATCATCGAGGCGGAGCTGATTTCATCCCTAGCGGAGACTGGCTCGATAGTCGTGGCCTCGGGGGGTGGCGGGATCCCGGTAGTCCAGAAGCCGAACGGCGACCTTGAGGGCGTGGACGCCGTGATCGACAAGGACCTTTCAGCGGAGAAGCTGGCGGAGGCGGTGGGCGCCGACCTGCTCCTCATCCTGACCAACGTCGAAAGGGTGAAGCTGGACTACGGCAAGCCGGGAGAAAGGGACGTCGAGTCGATGACGGTCGCCGAGGCGAAGAAGCACATGAAGGAGGGTCAGTTCGCACCCGGAAGCATGGGGCCCAAGGTACTCGCCTGCGTGAGGTACGCCGAGTGGGGCGGAAGGCCCGGCATCATCACGTCGCTGGAAAGGGCAATCCTGGCTCTGGACGGGAAGGAAGGGACGCGGATCACCCTAGAATAGCAGCAATAGAGGAGACGGAGTGGCAAGTCGCTTCCGCTTCGCGCGTTTGCATTCCACTGTGTTGCCACTCACGGAGCAGGCCATACCCAGACTAGCCCAATCACCAGCACCACGATTCCGGTTGCGAGCAGGCCGGCTAGAGGTGTCGAGGAGCCTCTCGCAGCGAGCAGGACGCCGCTCAAAGCCGAGGTGATTCACCCAATCAGGATGAGCCTGATCTTGACTGTCTTCATACGTCCACCCCATTCCTGGCACACGCCGCTACCACGAGCCCAGAAGCCGGAGCAGACTGCGGAATCAGATTCCTACTTCCATTTCGTCAGTATCTCCTCCCTGCGGAACGTAGCTTTGGCGACGTAGAGCATGAGCACGTCGACCGCTAAGAGGACGCCCGCGATGAGAAGAAGGTTGTTGATGTCGCCGAGGTCTACCAGATTCAGTTCGCCAGAAACGTAGATGCCTGCGAGCGGGAGCATCAGCAGAATTCCAATCTGTTGCGCGATTCGCACATCGCTCACCCTTGCCGAGACGATGACGTTCCATTCGACACTCATTACTATCGCGAGAGGGACCATGAGAAAGAGAACAGCGGCCGCATTCCAGTTGGGGAAGAAGTTGTAACCCAGCGTGGTATGCGTCACGAGGTCAGTGAGACCCATGAAGACCGTGGCTGCTCCCAGGATGGCCGTAACGGGCGGGAGGAACGCCGCAATCCCCTTTCCGAGCAAGATCTCGCCGTCGGTCGTTGGTGTGGCAAGAAGCGGTTCGAGGCTCTTCTCGACTTTCTCGCCGACCAGACTGTAGGAGGCGATGGTCGACGGAATCATGCCTGCGAGTATCAGATAGAAGAAGCTGAATGAAGGTAGGAGATAGGTGAGCGCCGCCGCTCCGACTCCTTTCCCGCCACTCCCGTGCCCCGCATACTCGATTACAACCGGGAAGAGAAACGAGATGAGGAGCGGGACGACGATGAGGGAATAGATTATGTTCTTCTTCCTCATGAACACCTTGAAGTCCTTCGAGGCGATGATCCACGATTTCGAGAGCCTCACTTCTCAGCCCTCACGAGGTTGAGGTAGGCATCCTCCAACGACGAACCGACTATGTTGACGGTCTGGACGCGGCCGCCGGCCCGCACTACCGTCTCGACGATTGCGGCATTCTCTCTTTCGGGGTCCTTCACACCGATGGTCAGTCTGCTGCCATCGGCTTCCACGCTCCCCATCGGCATCTTCCTCAGGGCGGCCAAGACAGCTTCGCTCGCCTGCTCCAGCTGAATCACCGTTTTCCGGCCGCGGACTGACCGCTCGAGCTCGGCCGGGGTGCCCGTAGCCATCAGCCGTGTGTTCAATATCCCGATCTTGTCGCAGACTCTCTGCGCTTCGTCTAGGTTGTGCGTGTTCAGGAAGATTGTCCTCTTATCCTTCTTGAGTTCCAAGATGAAATCCCTGACCGTCTTCGACGCCTCTGGGTCCAGGTTCGCCGTGGGCTCGTCCATGAACAGTACCTGCGGATCGTGCACGAGCGCGCGTGCTATCGCGAGCTTCTGCTTCATTCCCTTCGAGAACGTGCCCGCGGCGACGTCCCGCTTCTCCCAGAGGCCCAGCATCGTGAGCAGGCGCTGGATGTTCTCCTTCCTCTTCGCGTCGGGACATTCGTAGAGCTTCCCGTAGAAGTCCAGGTTGTCGTAGGCGCTGAGTACCTCATAGAGGCCCACGTTGTCGGGGACTAGCCCTATGAGCTTCCTGATACTCAACGAGTCTGTTTCCCTTCCCACGTCGTACCCCGCTATCCTAGCGACTCCACTCGTCTTCCCTATCAGACAGCATAGCATCCGAACCGTCGTGGTCTTCCCGGCGCCGTTTGGTCCTAGGAAACCGAAGACCTCGCCGTCGTCCACACGGAGTGTCAGACCGTCCACTGCGGTCAGGTCTCCGAACTTCTTGGTCAGGTTTTCAGTCTCAATCACGTCGCATCACCATTGGGGTGGCTTTCCACTGCGGCCCGCGAGGAGCGAGGCCGGCATCCCCGATAAATACGGTTCGGTCGGCACAAGAATTGAATCTGAAGATAGACTTGGCCCTCGCGTACAAGCGCCGAGAAGATGGCCGAGGACGCGACGGCCACTCGAGGGGAAATCAGGGAGACAGGTGAGAAAGCGCTCCGACCCCAGACATGCCTCCTCAGAAGGGCTTGGGAAGTGCTGCGCGCTGCGTGGTCACTCTCGTTGTTCGTCAGCTTGTTCGCCTCGCCGTTGGTCGCACTCAGATCCCGAGCTTCACCGACCTTTCCAGCGCGGAAACCAGAGTGGTCGCCAGCTCAGCGTTTGTGATGATTGGTATGCCGAACTCTACGGCCCTCCTCCTGATCAGATAGTCGTTCCTCACTTCTTCCTCTTCGAAGCTCTTCGGAATGTTGATGACGAGGTCCACTTTCCTCTGAGACAGGAATGTCGAAACATTGGGCTCTAGTTTCTCCATTGGCCAATGAAGAAACGTTGTTTCAACCCCGTTTGTCTTGAGGAACCTTGCAGTTCCTCCTGTTGCGCAAAGCTCGAAGCCGAGCGCGTCTAACTTGCGAACGGTCGGAAGGAGGAGCTGCTTCGTCTTTGGCGGGCCTGTGGACAGGAGAATCGAACGCTTAGGCAGGCGGAAGCCGGAAGCGAGGAGCGACTTCAGGAACGCTTCATGGAAGGTCTTCCCGAAGCAAGCGACCTCGCCCGTCGAGACCAGGGGAAGGTCTGTCTCGAGGAGGGATCGGACCGACTTGATTGCCGACCGGCAGAGTGCCGGGTCGCCAGGGCCGTTGGAAATGACGACGCCGCTGGGGTTCGTTGCGCCCACCTCTTCAGCACCGGTGTCGCAGAGTACCTGGACGACATTGAACCCCCTCGCCAGCAGGTTTCTGAGAATCCCGAACTTCATCCCGCAGTCGATGACCACAACTGTGGGGCCGCCGCCCTTGTACCGCCCTGGCTGGGAGGTCGAGACCCGACCGACAAGGTCGGTAGAATTCGGGTCTTGGAGAGACCTCGCGGCCTGTTTCAGCCTCTCGAGATCGAGCGACGGGCCGACGCTGGTCAGCCCCAGCATCGTGCCGCTGGTCCGCAGCCTCTTCGTCAACTCACGGGTGTCTATCCCTGAAATCCCTGGGATGCCGCTCTCCTTCAGCCATTCGGGGAGCGACGACCGGGAGGACCGGTGGGAGGGCCTCGCCTGCGCCTCGGCGACTGCACAGCCAGTCACCTTGATGGAGTCGGATTCGAAGTGAAGCGGTATTCCCGATTCATCGACAAGGTCGCGGCGAGGTACCCAGTAGTTGCCGACAAGGGGCCAGGTCTGGACCAAGATCTGCCCGCAGTATGAAGGGTCTGTCAGCGATTCTGGGTATCCGACCATCCCTGTGTTGAAGACGACCTCGCCTGAGACTGTACCCCCCGCGCCAAAGCCCCTTCCGAGGAAGACGGTGCCATCCTCGAGAATAAGGACTGCGTTCTGCTCCGGGCCCAGCACTTTCCGGAAGGCTTCGTCTCCGGGAAGCTGATTCAAGCCTGGCGAGGGTCTTCAGGACTCCTCGCGCGTCGAAACGTTAAATCTGGAAGAAAGGCTGCCGAACACGCCAGTTGGTTTTCGAGATCTCACAGTACCTCTCCGTGAGGGAAGCGCTTTCGCATGCACTGGCCGAACTCGGGCAGCCGGTGCCCGAGACGGTCCCGGTCAAGAGGGCCTTCGGCAGGGTCGCGGCAGCGAATGTTGTCAGCAGTGCGGACGTCCCAGCATTCAGCACGTCTCACAGAGACGGGTTCGCGATTCGGGCGGAGGATTCGGCAGGGGCGACAGAGGCAAAGCCGTCGAGATTCACTCTTGTAGGCAACATACCTCTGGGCAGAAGGCCAACCAAGGGCCTGGGAAAGGGCGAGGCAGTCCGCGTGGCGACCGGGTCCTTCATTCCAACCGGAGCCGACGCGGTTGTGCAAGTCGAGGATGCGAAGGTCGTCGGAGGGAGGCTGCAGGTCACCCGCGAAGTCCCCCTCGGGTCGTATGTCTTCGGAGCGGGGGAGGATGTCAGGAAGGGCAAGGTCGTAGTGAAGAGTGGCGAGGTGCTAAGGGCGCAGGACGTGGGGATGCTTGTAGCGCTGGCCGTCAGAGAGGTCAAGGTCTGGAAGAAACCCATGGTCGCCATCCTCGCGACAGGCAACGAGCTCACCAACTCGATGTCCCCTAGCACCAACAAGACGAGGAACAGCCACGCGCTGGTTTTCGTTTCAATGGCCAGGGCGCTCGGATGCGATGTCGTCGACCTGGGGATCGCCAAGGACAAGGTGGGGGTCATTCTCGGGCGGCTTTCCAGGGGCCTCAGAGAGGCGGACATCGTGATGATGACGGGCGGCACCTCGGTGGGCAAGCTGGACCTGGCCGATGACGTACTTTCAAGGCTCAGGCCCAAGGTCCTCTGCCACGGGCTCAGGATGGACAGAGGAAGGGTTGCCGGACTGGCGGTGGTGAAGGGAAGGGGCGTCGTCATGATGCCGGGCCCGATTCAGGGAGCGATGAACGCCTTCATCCTTCTGGGGCTCCCGATGATCGAGAAGTTGTCTGGGAGAAGCGCGGTCAGGATGACCATGGGCGCGAAGCTGACACGGCGCTGGGAGGCGCGGAAGAAGTTCCCCAATTTCACAAAGGTCGTCTACCTCAGAGTCTTCCAGTCCAGGACCGGAGTCGCGGCTGAGCCGCTGGCGGGGGAGACCGAGTCGATGACGCTGCTGACTGATTCGAACGCCTATGCGGTGATACCCGAGGAGATAACCTCCCTCGAGGCGGGTCGCGAGATAGACGCGCACCTACTTCCCGGCTTTTCCTTTGTCTAGGGCCGGCCTGGCAGAAAGAAGCCTCTCGACCTTCAGGACGTCAGCGGGGACGTCGACGTCCAGCAACACACCGACGTCGTCGACCGGGACCTCTTCGACCGAGTAGCTCTTGCTTTCGACTAGGACCTTGGCTCCCACGTCTCCCTTCAGACTTCTCAGCTCGGGGAAGAGTCTCTTTCTGAAGAGGATGGGGTTGCCCCTCCTGCCCCCACAGACTGGGACGATGATTTCGGCGTCCGAACGCCTGTGGGCTTCGATGAGCGAATCGATGGTCGAAGCCCGCAGCAGTGGCTTGTCTCCAAGCCCGATGACCGCTGCCTCGCTCTTGGGGTCGATGGAGTCGAGGGCAACCTTCACGGAAGAGCTGATGCCCCTGCCGGGCGAGGGGTTCACCACCACGCGGAGCCCGCGCCTCCTTGCCCTCATCCACTTCGTATCGGGGCCGACGACCAATATCACCTGGTCGAGGCTCGACTCAAGGAACCGCTCGACAGAGTACTGAAGCATGGGCTTTCCTGCGAGTTCCAGGGACTGCTTCGGCGTCCCCATCCGTCTGGAAGCGCCGGCAGCGAGAATGATCCCGCTGATCATCTGAGACCCGGTTCGGTTATAGCCTTACTTGTGGCTTCCTGAGTGGCAGCCCATCACAGCGAGAACGCGTTGACGCCCTGGACCCTTCCGGCTCCCTTCATCATTGAGAACCAAGAGTCGCCGGAGTCGAGGCTCCCGAAGACCTCGCCCGTGGTTGTCCCGAAATAGACGCCCGGGTCTCTCTGTCCGTCGGTGGCCATGCCGTCTCGAAGCACGCAGGTGTGGACTCCCCTGGGGAGGCCCTTGGTCAGCTCCTGCCAGTCCTTTCCGTCCCTCCTGTAGACAGCGAGCTTGCCAATGATGCAGGAGTTGTGCTTCTTGCAGACGCCCTGGAACGCGGGCACTGTGAAGAGCTTGGACGAGCCGTCTTCGGTCAGGACTATCGGGAACCCGTGGCGGACCTTGTCCCCGGGGCTGATGTCGACCCACCTGTCGCCCGAGTCCCGGGATTCGAAGACGCCGCAGTGGTTCTGCTGGTAGACCAGCCCGTTGCTCTTGGCCGAGAGCACGACCTTGTGGGTGCATCCGTGCACGTTCTTGAGGTGCTCCTTCATCTTGGTCGCGTCGTCCAGGGGCTGCTGCCCTGGCGGGTCCAGCCATCCTCCGACCGGGCAGCTGTCCATCTGCCCGTCCCGTATGCGCTTCCATGCCTTGCCTCCGTCGTCGGACCTGTAGGTCCCGTTCCCGGAAGCGACAAGATAGAGCCTTTCTCTGTCGGCAGGGTCGACCCGGACCGTGTGGATGCAGAGACCCGTCGTCCCCATGGCCCAATCTATCCCCCAATCGTTCCTGCCGGGAGCAGTGTGCAACCCCACGACTTCGTTCCAAGCATTGCCGTTGTCCTCGCTCTTGAACAGGTGGCCATAGTGGGTCCCCGCATACATCACGGAAGGATGCTTGGGGTCCACCCCGAAAGTCCAGACCTTCCTCACGTTCAAACCCCTGCTCGAAGGCCTCCAGGTCTTCCCGAGGTCCTTGGACCGGAAGACGCCCTCGGTGTGGGTGGCCGCGAAGAGGATGCCGGCCTTTGGATTGTAGGCGAAACTGTTTACGCTCTCTCCCTTCAGGAGCTTGGGGCTCCTCCTCCACTTGCCCCTGCCGGAATCGGATGAGAAGAGATAGCAGCCGTCCGTGGTGCCGACCGCGACCAATGTCCGTTCCCCTGAACGAGGCACGGCCTCCTGAAGCAGAAACGGAATTTAACGATTTCCACCGCGCACCATATGATATTGTGAGTCAGGCGGGCTAAGGATTAATATCCAGGCAGTCACGGATTGAACTCTGGAAGAATGAAGAACTCCGAGTTCGCCCGGCTCATGAACAGCCTGACCAGCCGCAGGGAGCCGTTTGCGCTCGCAACAGTGGTGAAAACCGAGGGGTCCACCATAGGGAAACCGGGCTTCAAGGTCATGATTTCCAAAGACGGGGAGATCCTCTACGGGTCGCTGGGCGGGGTCTGTCCCGAGTCTGCATTGGTCGCCAGCGCAAAGAAGACGATCGCGAACGGCCAGCCCAAGAACGTCAAGATCTACCTGGAGGACGTAGAGTCCGCGGTCGAGGGCGTGGTCAAGAGCCAGAACGAGGACGAGATACACGTGGAGACCAACTGCGGCGGGATGATGGAGGTCTACATAGAGCCGTACATGCCCCAGCAGCGGCTGATACTCATCGGTCAGGGAGGGAAGGACGACGTCGAAGATTCCCTCGTCAAGCAGGGCAAGGCGTTGGACTTTGAGGTGGTCGTCATCGACCATGCCCCGGTGCTGACTGAGGAGCCGGACGAGCTGATCAAGGACCTGGACTACGACCTCTCGAAGTTCAAGTTCTACGACTCCGACTCGGTCGTCATCCTGACCAAGGGAGCCAGGGACGTCGAGGCTCTCGCGGCCCTGTCGAAGTTCAAGCTGAGGTACGTCGGCCTCATGGCGAGCAAGCAGCGCGCGGTGGACGACGTCGAGGAGCTGAGGAAGAAGGGCGTTGACAGGAAGTTCGTCGAGGCGGTGCGGACTCCCATCGGCGTCGACGTGGGAGCCATAACCCCGGCGGAGATCGCGCTCAGCATATTGACGGAGATAGTTGCGACGAAGTACGGCAAGACCGTGCCGAGCAGGAGCCTCAGCGCCAATCCGATGCAGCTAAGGCAGGCCTGAGCCTCAGGCCCGGATGGGCTTCCCTTCGACCCAGCGGTTGGTCCCGCGCACCCTTTCCCTTTTCCAGAGCGGCAGGCCAGTCTTTATCCTGTCTATGGCGTACCTGCACGCCTCGAAGGCCTCGGCCCGGTGCGCCGAGGAGACGGCCACAACCACGCTGACCTCGCCTATCCTCAGCCTGCCTTCCCTGTGATACATGCTGACCTTCTTGACCGGCCACTTCTTCATCACCTCCGCCCCGATGACCTTCAGCCTCTTCTCGGCCATCTCCCTGTAGGCCTGGTACTCCAGCCCGTCGACCCTCCCGAACTCGCTCCTGTTCCTGATGGTGCCCGTGAAGACGACTATGCCTCCGGCAGTCGGGTCCTCCACCTCCTTCATCGCCTTGGCAGGGCTGATCTTCCCGCGGGTCAGGCCAGTCCGGAGTCGCGCCATTCTAGCCGCCTGCCACCGGCGGGAGCACGCCCACCTCGTCGCCGTCCTTCACACGGTCGTCGGGCTCGGCAATCTCCTGGTTGACTGAGAGGCGGAGAGACCTCGTCATGGGCTGGAGGCCCGGATGGAGCTTGACGAGGTGCTTCAGGACCGAGGCGGCTGTGGACTTGGCTTCGGTCTCGATGAACTCGGCCGGCTTCTCGACCACATCTCTGGCACCGGCGAAGTAGACTACCTTGATTCTCGCCAAGGGGCTCAACCACCGATCGCGTTCATGTTGCGGGGCTTCCCCCAGCCCTCGCTCAGGGAGGTCATGTAGCCGACTCCCGGCGGCTTCTTCTTGACCACTTCGCGGATGTACGCTTCGAGCTGGGCGTCGGTGCTGCCGTCCCTGATGTAGGGCTTGAGGTCGTAGTATTCGGTGTCGAAAAGGCAAGACAGGAGTTTGCCGTCGGAGGTGAGCCTTATCCTGTCGCAGTCGTCGCAGAAAGGCTCGCTCATGGATGTGATGAGGCCGAGGTCCCCGGGCCCGTCGTTGACTGACCAGAGGGAGGCGGTCTTTCCCGTCTTGCGGCCCATGGCCTTTAGTCCGTGCCTCTTCCCCACGATGTCCACGATCTCCTTCCCCGTTATCACTGCGTCCGGATTCCAGATTCCCAGTCCGTCCAGCGGCATGAACTCGATGAACCGTATGGAAAGGCCCCGAGAATGCGCGTAGTCGAAGAGCTCGTAGAGCTCGTCCTCGTTGTAGCCCCGGATGGCTACGCTGTTGATCTTTACCGGGTCCAGGCCGACCCTGACCGCCTCTTCGATCCCATCCAGCACGCGCGGCAGCGCGTTGATTCCTGATATCTTGGCGAACCTGTCCGGCTTCAGGCTGTGGAGGCTGACCGTGACTCCGCGGAGGCCCGCCGACCTCATCGCCTTGGCCTTCTGCTTCAGGAACCAGCCGTTGGATGTCATGTCCACGGAATCGATCCCGCCGATGGAAGTGAGCCCCTTGACCAGGTCCTCGAGGTTCGGCCTCAGGAGGGGTTCCCCACCCGTGACCCGTATGCTGTCGATCCCGAGCGATGCGAGTACGCGCGTTATGTGCTCGATCTCCTGGAAGGAGAGCTGGTCTGCGGTGGGCAGCCACTTGACCTTCGACTTGTCGGGCATGCAGAAAAGGCAGGCGAAGTTGCACCTGTCTGTGACCGAGATCCTGAGCTTCTTGGCCACCCTTCGTCTGCCGTCGATGAGCGAACCTAAGGCTGGAACTGTCGAAGACGGCATCTTAAATCGAGCTGCGGCAGCCGCACTAAAACCTTACGGGGGTTCCCACGAAATCCGGAGGCGTTCCCCGGCCGTGAGCGTGAAGTGGGAGCGGGCCTCCGCCTCGGGAGAAGCTATATGGCGTACGGGGCACGGTGCGGGCGCAGTTGTTCCGTCAGGTCGACGTTTCATCCAAGCCCGTCTCGTACAGGAGGGCCACGGCCACGGGCGTGATCAGGCTGAAGCCCTCGACACTCAGGACGATCAAGAGGGGAGGGGTCGAGAAGGGCGACCCCCTCGCACTGGCGAGGCTGACCGGAGTGGTGGCCGCGAAGCGGACGTCGGACATGCTTGCGCTCTGCCATCCGCTCAGGCTCGACGCGACCCAGGTCAGGGCCGAGGCGATCGAAGGCGGCATAAGGGTCACCGCCACGGTGGTCGCCAAGGAGAGGACGGGGGTCGAGATGGAGGCCCTGACAGCCGTGTCCATAGCTCTGCTCAACATCTGGGACGTGACCAAGCAGTACGAGAAGGACTCGGGCGGGCAGTATCCCTCGACGCGGATCGAAGGGATAAGAGTGACCAGCAAGGTGAAGAGAAAAGTTGATGCCTCATGAGAAGCACCGGAGCAGCGGTTCCGGGCAGATCGCGGTCGTAGTGGTAACAGTCAGCACCAGCAGGTACGCGTCAAAGCAACAGGGAGGAAAGGCCGATGACGAGTCGGGGGACGTCGCGGCCAGGGAGCTGGGCAGACTCGGCCACAGGTTGGCGCGCAGAGAGCTCATCTCGGACGAACCCAGCATGATAAGGAGCGAGGTGGAGCGCTTCCTGAAAGGGGAGGACGACGTTCTCGTCTTCCTGGGCGGGACCGGAGTCTCCAAGAGGGACGTGACAATCGAATCCGCACGCCCCTTCTTCGAAAAGGAGTTGGACGGGTTCGGGGAGTTGCTGCGAAGCGCCAGTTTCAAGAAGGTCGGGGCGGCCTCGGTGCTCACGCGGGCCACAGCCGGCGTCGCCAGCGGGAAGCTCATCCTCTGTCTGCCCGGTTCGCCAGACGCAGCCGCGACAGCGCTCAAGAGCTTCGGAAAGGAAATGCCGCACGCCCTCTTCGTGGCCCGGAGCTGAACTGGAGCCGACTCCACTTGGAAACGGGCACCCCAGGGATCACGAGGGCGGCGGCCGCCATCGCCATAGCCGTCATGTTCGTCGTCCCCGCCCCCCAGTCGGGGTCGAGCGCGGTGAACATCGCCTACGGCCGATCATGGCCGCGGTCCATAGTGATCGACCAGGCGAGGCAGCTCGCCTACGTCGACGGGGAATCGGGGATCTATCCTCCTGACGGGTTCTCCTTCGGCGTCATCAGCATGGCCAACCAGAGCCTGGGCACCGTCCTGGGACTGCCGGGCATCGCGGGCGAGCTGGCCCTGGACGCGAGCTCCGGCACCGTATACGCCGCCGGGCAGGACTCGGTCACAGTAATCGACGCCAAGAACATGTCCATTGAGCGCACGATCCCGCTGAAGATACCGATCTTCAGCATTGCCTTCGACGGCTCGACCGGCCACCTGCTGATAACCAGCGGCAATCGTGTGTTCCAGATGGACACAGTCAGCGGAAGGCTCCTCCGGAACGCCACCGTGGGCGAATCTGCCGAGGGAATGGCAGTCGACCCCGCGGCTGGGACAGTCTTCGTGGCCAACTACCTTTCCTCGTCCGTCTCGGTCCTGCGCACAGCAGACCTTTCCAGCGTGAAGACGGTCGAGCTTCCGCCCGGGTCGTACCCCGCGCAGCTCTCCCTCGACACCGGGCGCGCAATCCTCTATGTCACCACGGACGGTGAGTCGGTAGCCGAAGTGAGTTCCAGCTCCTACGCTGTGGTCGGGAGCATCCGGGTCTCCCAGTCCAGCGCGAACGGGACCTACGCCCTGGCAGTGGACCCGTCGAGGGGCAGGCTCTTCGTGGCCACAGAGCCGGGCACCACAGTCTCGGAGCTGAACGCTGCCACTGGCGCGCTCATCGCGACCTTTGCCCTGGACTCCGCGGCGTTCGAGATGGCGGTCGGCCAGGCAACGGGGAAGCTCTACGTGACCAACTACCATCAGGTCACGGTGATTACTCCGGTTGAAGCAGAGGCGGTTGCGCCGCAGTCTCCGCAGTACGGCCTGTGGGCTGTCGTCGGGGGCGCCTCGACAGCCGCGGTCGTTGCCCTCTACCTTTGGAGGTTCACTGCCATCGGTGGAAGGCGGGGTGGTCCTTCCCGACAGCGACGAACAGGCCGCTCATGGTTGCAGTCTTCACACCGCCAGCCTCAAGCTGGCCCTTCACGGTGACGCGGTTCCCGTCTATCTTCTCGACCCAGGCGCTGAGGCGCCACCGTCTGTCGACCGGCGTCGGCTTTAGGAACGTAACCGTGTATTCCGCAGTCACCGTCCCCGGCGGGCTGGAAAGCCCTCTCTCCTTCATGAGGAAGTACGTGGCCGCCCAGTTCCCGTTGCAGTCCATCAGCACGGATATGATTCCCCCGCTGGCGAAATCGGCGAAGGCCACGTGATGCCGTTGGGGCATCCAGTCTGCCACAACCTTGTCTCCCTCTGGGCGGCTCTTCACCTGGAGGCCCTTCGCGTTCTTCGGTCCGCACCCGAAGCAGGTGCTGTTGGGGGCGAAGGTATCCTGAAGGCTCTTCTGCTCCGGCATCGCTAGCCCTTCCCCGCCAGGATTCTCTCGACGTCGTCCTTCTGCAGCCTCAGGTTTGACGCGATCAGCTCGGCAGACGTCGTCTGGTTGGTCTGCCTCGCCTTGCCGACGACCTCGGCCAGATAGTCAGCGTATGGCTTGGCGTCGGCCGAAGTCCAGCGCTTCTCGAACTCCTGCCTGAACATCGACGCCACGCTCTCCGAGGGGACCACGTAGCCCTTTCTGGTCGGCTCGTCTTTTCCCTTCCTCTCAGGGACGCCTATCACAACAGACTGGTCGTCGACTATCATGTATCGCATGTCGCTCACCAGGACCTCCGGATTGAACCTGACGCTGGCGCCCGCCTTCTGGTACAACTGAGCCACGTGAAGGCGGTCTGGAGCCCTGGGAAGGATGTACCTGACCTCGGCGCCGCGCGCGACTGCCCCGGATATCGCGCTCGTGACCTGGTTGATCACCTCCGTCTCTTCCGCGGAGGGAGAGCTGCCCGTGACTACGCCCGTCACGGACTTCTTCGCAGATTGAATCGAACCGAGAACGCTGACGAAGTACTCCTGCCTCGAGACCACATCGGTGGCGGCGGTCAGCCTCTGGACGAGCCTGTCCCTTCCGTGCAGCTCCCTCCTGTTCAGCACCAGGAGCGTGATTGTGACGATCAGGAGGAAGAGCTCCACCCCCAGAAGGACCACGTTGACGACGTCCGACTGCAGAATGGGCATGGCCCGTTCCATGACACCAGCGGTAAAAAGCGTTTGGAGGAACCCGCGGTTCTGGTGACTCCCCGTCGGACGCGCCGCCGGACGCCCTGCCGCTTCCCGAGTCGTGCGAGAAAGGCGTCCAGAGAACTGGGTTGGGAAAATACATAAGAAGACGGCCAGACCGTTTCGATTCGGACCGAGAGAACGACGAGCCAGCTATACGACGTGGATAGGCGCCCGTGGCGGACCCTGCTCTACTGCACCGGCGTGGGTGTGGGTTTCTTCGTATCTCTTTTCTTGGCCCTCCATCTCGTTCTGATTTATTCCGGAATAGCTCCCGATCCGTCCGTCTTCAGATTCTATCCAATCATGGCTGGACTCGGCGTGCTCTTCGGCTTCGAGAGGTGGTGGGCCTACGAGCAGGGAGGGGTCAATCCCTTCCACGAATAGTCCGCCCAGCGACTACATCACTTCGAGGATTACCGCCCCAGCCCGTCCGACGGGGAGTCACCAGAACCAACCCGCAGCCACTCCTTGCGCGGGGGGCCCGTCGACGCTGGACGGGCCGCGAGTCGCGCGGACAGGTGCGCAGGCTACTAGGGACGGTGGGCTGCGCGGACCGCGGTTGCCAAGACTGGCCCGAGGGGGCAATCATTTTATACGGACATAATTACGCGATATATCGCGATACAGGTTGTTTGCCCCCTCAAGGGCCCGCGGGGTCGGATGGGTCAGGCGCGGCGACGCGCGCCTCCTGGTCTTGGAGGTGCTGAAGGAACGGCCGATGCACGGCTACGAGGTGGGGAAGGCCATAGCCCAGCTCTTCGGCGGTGCCTACGAACCGAGCCCGGGGGTCGTCTATCCCAACCTGCAGTGGCTTGAGGACGAGGGGATGCTGGAGCCGCTCCAGCGGAACGGGAAGAAGGTGTACAAGGTGACCGAGAAGGGAAGGAAGTTCGCGGCTCAGGGGCGGGTGGAGCTGCTGAGGCTGCTGGAGATCGGCCGCGGCACGTCGAAGGGCGCGAAGTGGGCCCTCATAACCGAGGGGAGGCAGCTGACAAGGGAGCTGGCCCTGGCCTTCCCCGACTTGGCGGAAGCCAAGGCAAGGAAGCTGGTCATGGTCTTGCATGAGGCGCGGGAGAAGGTCGAGAGGGTGCTGGAACAATGAGGATGGAGGTGGGCCAGTTCTTGGGCGGGGAGAGGAGGCCGGTTCTGTTCCTCCTCCTGGCCATACTCGCTGCGTCGCTCATCGAGTGGAGCCCGTCCGTCGCGGCAGACAGCGGCGGGCCGATAGAGGTGACCGGCTTCAACGTGCTGACCGCCAGCTGGGGAACCGCGACCACCTCGGTGTCGGTGGCACCGGGCAGCCAGTACGTTCCGCTCACGGTTACCCTCCAGTACTTTTACGCCAACACCGCGTCGGCCATACAGATGACGCTGACCATGCCGCCTGGGTTCACCGATGCGAACGGCGCGCCGTTGGCCGTGGCCTTCGTGTCCGGGACCGTCACGTCGGGCTCCACAGTCACGGCGACCTTCTACCTCAACATCGCCTCGAGCACCGCCACAGGCACTTACTTCTTCCCCCTGGCGGTCAACTGGGCCGCCCAGATTTCCACGCCGCAGCAGTCCGTCGCGCTCGTGCAGCACACCTACGCGACCGTCTACCTCAAGGGCAAGGCCATGCTCAACTTCCAGGCGTCTCAGAGCTCCCTGATTCCCGGCCAGGTGAACGGCATTCAGTTCGTCCTGAGCAACACCGGGAGCGGCTCAGCGAACCAGATCGCAACGACCGCGGCCGCCACGAGCGCCACGGTCAGCGTCCTGAACCCATTTCCATTCGTCGCATCCCTGGCTCCCAACTCAAGCGTCGAGTCGACCTTGAAGGTCTTCGTCCCCTCGTCGGCTTCCGGCTCCGCGGTCGGAATCACCTTCACTTCGACATACACAGACTCCAACGGCAACGCTGCCCAGTTGTCGCAGACTGTGGGTCTGTACTCGGTCAGCACTGCGGCGATACCTGCGGCAAACTCGCTTTCCGTGGGCGCGACCAGCAGCTCGGTGGTGGCAGGCTCAACGTCTCGGGTCGCGTTCTCGATCAAGAACGACGGACAGCAGCAGGCCTATGCCCCGACGGTCACTCTGACCGCGTCGAGCCCGTTGGTGGTCACTGCCAATTCCACAGTCACGATGCCCGGTTTCGTGCTGAGTCCCGGAGGCACCCTTCTCTACTCGGCCGAGGTGACCGCGGGCGCAGGGGTCACCGGAGGCTTCTACACCGGGACCATCGCGATCGCGTTCACCGATCAGTCCGGCGACAGCTTCAGCCAGACTGTGCCAGTCACGTTCCAGGTCACAGTGCCGGTGACCCAGGTTACCGCCTCGTCGGTCGTCTCCCAGATAGGCATCGGCAGAATCTCCACCGTCTCCTTCATGATAAGCAACTCGGGAACGTATCCCGTCTATTCGCCCAGCGTCGCTCTCGCCGTGCCGTCGGGTCTCGCCGTCACCTCCAACTCCACGGTCTCCATGACTGGCCTGGTGCTGGCGCCTGGCCAGAGCGTCAGATACACCGCGGGCGTGACTACCGGGCCGAAGACGGCCGAGGGAGCCTACCCGGCCACCCTGACCGTCGGCTACGTGGACCAGTTCGGCAACTCCCACTCGTCGACCTTCAATGTGGGCCTGGTGGCAGTTGGGGAGATTCAGCTGGTCGTTCAGAACCAGAAGGTGTCAATCAACGGGACGACCGTGTCGATGACCGGCACGCTCCTCAATGAGGGGCTGGCCAACGCGTACTACACCCAGGTGACCGGGACGTTGACGGCCGGGACCACCCAGCTGGCCGCCGCCTCCTCCTACGTCGGCGAGGTGGACTCCAACACGCCGCTTCCGGTCTCGCTGTCGATGACCATCCCGTCCAGCGACCTTGCCTCGCTGAACGGGACCGGCACCTTCACCCTCACGGCCGACTACCAGAACGACTTCGGCCAGGCGCTGCAGTTCAAATCGACGGAGAAGGTTCAGCTCTCCGGCGGCTCTTCGACCGGAGCCTCCCCAGCCACGCCCTCCAGCGGCCAGACGGTGAGCACCCAGACCTTGGACGTTGTGAGATATGGAGCACTCGGGCTGATCGCCATAGCAGCGCTCGCCACCGCGCTCTACCTGCGGCGCGGACGGTCCAAGAGGAAGGCCGGCTCGAAGTCCGACGTATACTAGCCGAGGGAAGAGTGCGATGCGCTTCCAGGACCTAGTGAAGTTCGCATGGAAGGCGATGGCGGACAGAAAGCTGCGGACAGCCCTGACCATAATCGGCATAGTCATAGGCCCGGCCACCATAGTCGCGCTTCTGGGGGCGACTCAGGGATTCAGCAACGCCGTCACCTCCGAGTTCGCGAGCACCGGGTCCACGAGCATCTTCGTCACCCCTGTGGGACGGGGCTCGACTCTCACAGCCAGCGACGTCTCCACCTTCGAGGGCATGGGCGGCGTTCAGGCGGCTGTCCCCTTCTACCTGAACCAGGGGACGATAACCCAGGGCTCGGTCACCTCGGCTGTTCAGGTGCTGTCCATGGATTTCTCGGAGATAAACCAGGTTCTGCCCGGCCTCAAGCTGGCCTCCGGAGCCAACCCCGGTGACAACGACCTCGGCGGGGCGAACATCGGCTACTCCATCGCGTACCCCAACGCCGTGGGCGCCACAAACACCACCGTGGGCCAGCTGGTGACCGTGACGTTCGCGGGGTTCGGGGGGGTCAGCGGCTCGGCCGCGAGTGGTTCCCGCACGTTCGCTGTGAGAGGGGTCTACGCCCAGTTCGGCCAGGGCTTCCTGATCAATCCTGACAGCACCATATTCGTGGCGCTCTCGACCGGCCAGGCGATCCTGCACACGAACGACTACAGCGGCATCGTCGTGGTGGCGACGTCGGCGAACACTGTCAACCAGGTGTCGACTGAGATCAGCGACCAGTTCGGGACTGCCGTGAGGGTCATCACGGTCAGCTCGATACTCTCGACCATCCAGTCGGTGACGAGCGGCATAGGGACCATCCTGGGAGGCATCGGCGGCATCTCCGTGCTGGTTGCCTTCATCGGCATAATGACGACCATGTTCACCACCGTCGTGGAGCGCACAAAGGAGATAGGGGTGCTGAAGGCGATAGGCTACAGCAGCGGGAACATACTGTCCGTCTTTCTTGTAGAAGCGCTCGTCACTGGCTTCGTCGGAGGGGTGATTGGCGCAGGGACCGGCGTAGGCCTCGCGTACCTCATCGTGATAGTCTTCGCCAACGGATTCAGTTTTGGCGGAGGAGGGGGCGGAGGCGGAGGGCTCGGCGGCTTCGGGGGGACTGTGGTCGGCGGAGCAGGGAGGGGGGCGGCAGCTGCCACCCGGACGGCGACACCCAGCACGGTCAGCGGCCTACACATCGTCCCTGCCATATCGCCGGAACTCGTTCTTCTCGCGATTGGCCTCGCGACTGCGGTCGGGGCACTTGCGGGGTTCTTGCCTTCTTGGAGGGCTTCGCGGCTGACACCCGTCGAGGCGCTGAGGAAGGAATAGGACCATGTCGGCTCCAGGACCGGCGATCGAAGTGGACCACGTCTCGCGCATATATGCAGAGGGGACCGAAGCCATGACAGTCGCTCTGTCCGACGTCTCGTTCACAATCAACAAGGGGGAGCTGGTCGCGATCATAGGTCCCTCTGGTTCGGGAAAGAGCACCCTGCTCAACCTGATCGGCGCGCTCGACAGGCCCAGCAAGGGGAGGGTCCTGATAGACGGGCAGGACATATCGAAGATTCCCAACTCACAGCTCGCCAAGATCAGGAACAGGAAGATAGGGTTCGTCTTCCAGTCGTTCAACCTCATCAGCAGGATCACGGCGGTGGAGAACGTGGAGTTGCCTTTGCTGGTGACATCGATGCCGCGCGATCAGGTCAGGGAACGGGCGCTCTCGCTTCTCGACGGATTCGGGATCAAGAACAAGGCGTACAGGAAGCCGAGCCAACTGAGCGGCGGCGAGCAGCAGCGTGTGGCTGTGGCAAGAGCTCTGGCTACGGACCCGCTGGTGCTGCTGGGTGACGAGCCGACGGGCAACCTGGACACAAAGTCCACCCAGGTGATGGTCGGCCTGTTCAAGAGGCTGAACGCGGAGTTGAAGAAGACGATTGTGGTCATAACGCACAACCTGGACATAGCTGCGGAGTTCAGGCGCGTGATATCTCTGAGGGACGGCCAAGTGGTGGAGACATATGAGAACTGATAAGCCTCTCCCAGCAGATGCGCGGACCACCTCACCGAGAACGCTTAATGACGGGTCGGAGGTCAGCGGTCTTTGATGCCTCGAAAGCTCGTATTGGCCGGAATAGTGATAACGGGCGCAGGATTGGCACTGCTGGGCTACCTCGACCCAGTCATTAGGATAATCTTCTTCGGGCAGACAGGGCTTGGACTGGCTGGGGGAGGGGGAGCTTTCACCAGGACTGGCACGTTCGTCGGGAACTTCACCGGCGGCAACGGCCGGTTCGTCGGGAGAGGTGCGACGACGTCTGTCGTTTCTGTGGCGACGATCATAGTCTTCGTGGCGACTGTCGTGGGGCTGCTCCTTACCATAGCAGGGTCCTTCGCGACAGGAAGACCAATGCCTGCCGGCGCGGGTCCTGCCCCAGCCGCGTCTGCAAAGTCAGATTGAGGAAGCGCGTCGGCGCAGCTACGGAGCTGGCGTCGAGCCCGCTGGCCTGGCCGCCCTTCCCGACTTCCTCCGAAGGAGGAAGACCGCCAGACCGACTACCACAACGACCGCCGCGACCACGATGCCGAGGGACGTGGTGCTGAGCAGGACCGAGGCGGGAGTTACGCTCTGGGTCGAGGCGTCGCCAGTCACCTGAGCGGAAAAGCCCAGGCTTGAGACGGTCGCCGTGAAAGTGCCCAGCGGGATGGACGGGGCTGTGAAGGTGCCGTCTCCACCGGTGGTCCCAGACAGGACCGCCCCGTTGGCTAGGGTCATCTTGACCTGGGCTCCAGAGACAGCGAGGCCCAGGCTGTCGGCCACCTTCAGGGTCGCGTCGTAGACTCTTGCCTTTATCGCGACGGAGTTCGGGCCGGTGACGGAGTACTGGGAGGTTCCCGAAGGCTTGACATCGACTCCTTCGTATGTGACCTTGGCCAGGGTGAACGAGGTGCCGTTGTCCAGCCACGTGCTGAAGCCGGGGACGTCCTGGGTCTGGCCTCTGACGGAGACCTGGAGGTCCGAAGGCGTTATCGCCATGGACCCCGAGGCGTTGGTGAAAGTGAATGCTGTGTAGTATTGGGTGACAGATTTCACGTCGATCGTGTGGGGAGAATTCATCGTGAGGCTGACGGAGAATGTCCCACTCCCCGCCTCTGGCACGGAAGTTACTGAGCCCCCGTCGACGCTGTATCCGGTGGCGGAAATCCTGGATTTCTGCGAAACAACGTTCCAGACGTTGCTGTAGTTGACTGTAACGGAAGCGCCGGAGTCGTACCAGCCGGCGTCGCCGCTGATCTTCGGTGGCGTGACGGATGAAACAGATCCAGTGGGCATCGAAAGCTGGTACTGCGTCACTGACGTGGCGGTGACGGATTGCGGCGATGAAATCGAGTTGGTCGAGAAGGCGCTGACCGTTCCAGTTGTCGCGACTGCCGTCGAGCTCCCGCCGTTCACCGAGTATGCAGTCAGCCTGTTCCCAGAGCCGGATGCCCTTCCCCAGACGCCGTTCAGCGCGAGGGAGACCGGCGTGCCTTCGTCGTACCAGTAGACATCGCCCTTGATGGTGGGCTGTGTGATGGAGGAGAGAGCCTGGGTGGCCACGGAATCGAGTGAGACCTGGTATTGGCGCACAAGGCTGACGGCCAGCGTGTGCGGTTGCGACATGGTTATGGAGAAGGGCACTGAGCTGAGGGTCAGCGGGAACGCCTGGGACGGGCCGCCGTCCAGACTCGCCGACGCGGCTCTAAAACCAGCGCCGTCGGCCCTGCCAAGGGTGGTCGTGATGTTGACGGAGGCTAGCGCTCCTTCGTTGTACCAGGAGGTCGTGGTCATCAACTCGGTGACGGTCAGAGCGTACTGGTGGTAGTAGCTCAGGGGTATCGTCGCTGCGCCGGAGACAGTGCCGTTCGCTGAGGGGGAGTACCAGCGCTCTTCTGCCGTTGAGCCCGCGAGTGGGTTCGTGGCCGAGTAGGTCTGGCCGGCGTCGACCCATACCTGTTGCAGCGTGCTGGTGAGAGGCTGCGTGAAGGCGGAGCCGAAGGAGAGGCTGCTCAATGTGGGGGCGCTCGGGAGTCCCGAGCCCACGATTGCGTAGTCGAAGCTGAGCAGATACTGGTGGTAGAACGGAACGGTGACTGTGCCCGCGGCTGTGATTGTGCCTGCTTTGGTCGATGTTGCCCACCTTTGGTTCGCCGACGACCCCGACAGTTGCGCTGGATAGGAGTAGGTGGAAGAGGCGTCGCCCCAGACGGCTGTCCCTGTCGTCGTAGAAGTGATGATGCCGAACTGGGTGTAATTCACAGCGGGAGAGCTGTACCCGGTCCCTCCGCCGACGATGTTGAATCCGTAGGTGACGGAGAACTGATGGTAGTAAACCAAGGCAGTCGTCACTGAGGATGTTGCCGTCCCTGACGTCGCTTGATTGGTCTGCCACCTAACGGTGGAGGACGACCCGGTCAGCGGGTCATTGATGCTCCAAGAGCTTCCGGGGTCGGCCGAGTAAGACGTCGGGGTGTTGCTGAGGACAGCGGTTTGCTGCGCTCCGCCGATAGTATAGGTAAGAACCGGCGCGCTGTAGCCGCTGCCCCCGCCAGAAACAGAGAAGCTCGCCGTAATCTTGACGGTGGTAGGCGGCGTCGGCGTGACCATCCAGACGCCGCGGCCATGCGTCGCAGCGATCAGCTGGTTCGAGGAGGTGATCTCTAGGTCGAACACGGCTATGTTAGGGAGTCCAGTACCGGGTGTAGCCCAAGTCGCTCCCGAGTCGGTCGAATAGTAGGTACCGTGGTCTGTCCCAACGTAAAGGTTCCCCGCCTTGTCTATCCGAACGACGTTGATCCTGTCGGGCGCGGCAGACAACACGGCCCCTTGCCAGGCCCCTGACTGTAGGACGAACTTGTGGAGGGTGGTCTGGTAGGCCGCCGCCACGTAGACCAGATTCGCGTTGCTGGGGTCGACAGCCAGGCCGCTAACCGGGAATCCAGTGATCGTGCCTACGAGCCGCCAGGTGGTTCCGCCGTCGTTTGAGACCTTTATCTCTCCTGATGCGTCACCGAGATAGACGGTGCTGCTGCTGGAGGGAGCGACAGCCAGGACCGAGATGACCGCGCCGCCCAGCGGACCGCTGACGTCGTTCCAAGTTGTGGCGAAGTCGGTCGTCTTGTACACATGGGTCCCGCCGATGTACAGGGTGCCCGGAGTGCTGGGGTCTTGGGCCACGGGCGCAACGAACTCGCTGTTGTCATTCTGGTTAATCCCGTTCACTGCATCTTGGAAGGTGTTGCCTCCGTCGGTCGACTTGCGAAAGTCCAAGTTGACGTAGTTGCAGTATGCTATGCTTGGATTCGTGGACTCCACACCGCTCCACCCCCCGTCGCCCCCTCCGACCTGCGGCCAAGATGACGACCCGGTGTACTTGTCGCACCCGTTGTCCTGGGCCCCGCCGATCAGGAACGTGCTTGGAGTGCCCGCAATCGAATAGAACTGGGTCAACCCTAGGCCGGCGTTGAGGTCCGTCCAGGTCGTGCCTCTGTCGGCAGACTCCCAGATGCCGCCGTCGTTGCCTTCGTAGATCGTGCTGGAGGTTGACGGAAGGAAAGCGAAAGCGTGCTGGTCGGGGTGAAGCGACCCGGGCGAGAATCCGCCGAGGTCTGTCCAAGAAGCGCCTCCGTCAGTGGAAAGGAAGAGGTCCACACCGCCGAAATACAACACATTAGCGTTGGACGGGTCCGCCGCAATCAACAGGTCGTAATCGCACTGACCGTTGCAGGGTGTTATGCCGGTGGCTGGATTGGGCGGTGAATTCAGGGCGACTATCTGGCCAGTCGAAAGGTCGTCCCTGTATATCCCGTAAAGGTTGCCGGCGGTGTCGCTGAAGGCGGCATACACAGAGCCGGGTTTCGCAGCAGTTGTTGCTATCGTTGCCCTGCACCCAACCCCGGTCATGCAATTCGTAGAGGTCAGGTGCAGGAGTATGCTCCAGCTCGAGCCGTCGTCAGTCGACCTCCACACGGTTCCGTTGAACCCCGCTGCGTAGACCGTGTTAGAATTTGTCGCGTTGACCACGAGTTCGGAGAAGCTTACCTCCAAGCTGTGAGACACCAGCGTGGGCGTCCACGTACTCCCTCCGTCTGTGGAGAGGTATACGCCGTAGGCTGATTGATTTGAATCCGTGAAGAATCCTTTGCAGCATACGCCGCGGGTGGTGGAGACTAGCAACCTGTTTGGATTGCTGGGGTTTACGATGACCCCAGAGATGGCGCTCCCCTTGAACGTGCTCTCTCCGTAGACTGCCCAAGTCTTCCCACCGTCGGTTGACTTCAGAAGGCCGGCTCCGGAGTAGCTGTCCCCGGAGTGGTTCGGTTCGCCTGTCCCAGCATAGATAGTCTTCCCGTCAGCGGAGATCGTGATGGAACCGATCGCCAGGCTGGGCTCGCTGTCCGTCAAAGGCGTCCATGTGCTTCCACCGTCTGTAGTCCTCCAGACACCTCCCTGGGCGCCTCCGATGTAGATGTTCTTCGTGTTGCTGCTGTTGACAGCTATCGCAGTGACCCGACCGGAGAAGGGGGGCGTCCCATAGTAACTCGGAGTGCTGGTGGGTGCGACTATTGGCTTCGGGCCGAGCTCGGACCAGGCTGTGATTCCAGCGGGCGTCGAGGGGCCAGCGGGCGGTCGTGCCGAAGGCGGAGGAAGGGAGGCGGGCGGAGGCCCACCTGCGGGCGGGGACTGCGCCGAGGGCCATAGGTGTGTCAACTGAGATGTGGGTAGGAGTTCTTCGGGGACAGAATTATCGTGGACCGACTGGACGGCGCCAGGTTGGGCACTAATCGACAGCGACGAGGCCAGCGCAGCTGGTACGGCAGGAAGAAGCATGGCCAGCAAGAAGACGGATACAATGAGCTTCATCGCCGTTGCCAACGAGCTAGGTGCACTCCCGCACTGGTTGCGCGCATAGAAACAGTCTCGCGAGAAGCGACCTCGCCAATGGCAAACATTGCGGTTCGTGGATTATTAAGTTGAAAGACTAGACCGAACGGGACTTGCTTTGAAGGACGAGGAAAAACGGGGTATCGGAACCGGAGGTTGGCATTCTGGGAGCGGGGGCCCCGAGAGAAGGCGAGTCTGGATGGTAGCGGAGGGGAGGCCGAGCTTGACAGGGATTTGCGGGGAAACGTCTCGAGGAAAGAGTCTTGGGCGTCGGCTGCTGGCCTGAGGAGTCCACCCTTCAGGCTTGGAAGGGCTGAGCGACTCCCGTTTCCGAAGGTAACCTTCGACTTGGGATACAGCAGGAGGCATGCCAATGGCGGCGTGGTCGCATCGCGCCTGACCTCCTCTACCCTTTCCACAATTTGAGAACCGAGTAATGACCTTGAACGCGACTTCGCGTCCAAACAAACTAGGTGAAACAGGATGAACAACAAGATCCGCAAAAGCGTCGTCGACGAAAGGAGAAGCTATTGTCCACCGACATCCCTGACCGACCTGGTCAAGGTCTACTGGAAGTCGGACCTGGGAGACGACATCGAGGTCATGGTCGACCCGGACTCGAAGACGGACCCGACGGCGCAGAGAGACATAGAGGCGTCGGCAAGGAAGAGCGGGAAGATGGTTGTCCAGTCCGCGGGAGAGAAGAAATTCGTTCGCCTCGTCATGAAGGTGACGAAGAAACCCACCATATTCCAGCCAAGTAATCGGGCCGCGCGAACCCAAGGCGGGAAGCCTCCCGCTCGCAGTGGAAACCCTGGGAAAGGAACCAGGTGCCGGGAATGGAAACAAAGCTGCTAATGACCGACGACCCAGCCATTGCGCCTGCCAAAGAGAACGCAAGCCGCGATGAGCGAGACTGTAAACGCGACCGTCACTGGCAATTGAGGCGGGAACTCGGGCACCACGCTTCCGGAGGTCGTCGCCGATGTCGCGGTCTGCGAGCTTGTTGAGCTAATCGAAAGGCTGGCGCTTTGCGTCGGGGTGCTGATTGTGGAGGGAAGACCAACTAGGGAAACCGACTCAGAAGAGCCTCATACTCTTGTGTCTCTACTTCAGCATCAGCTCGCCTATGGCCTCGGCGGCGCCTTCACCATCTGGTCGGCTCGCAATGTAGTCGGCCTCGCTCTTCAGTGCCTCCACCGAATTCAGCAGAGCTATCCTGACATTTGAAACCCTGAACATGGGAAGGTCGTTCTCCCCGTCGCCGATGCAGACCACTCCATCACCTATGCCCAGCCTCCTTAGAGCTTCTTTGAGACCAGAACCCTTGTCGAAACCCGTGGGCCCGACCATTATCCTGTCCTTGTTGAGCTCGATCTTTGCTCGGCCGCCCACCAGCGACCTAGCCTCGTCCAGCCTTTCCCTGCCCAGCGAGATGAGGACCTCCTCGAATCCCTGACCGAGGACCTTGACGAACTTTTTCCTCTCCCTCAACCATCGCTTCGGGGCTAGCGTCGACTTCGTCCCGCTAATCACAAGGATAGTTCCGTTCTCCGCCACCACCGCGTCGAACATCCCCAAGTCCACCAATTCCTGCAGCTCGGAGACGCTGCGCCCAGTCGCGAGTATCACTTTGACCCCAATCGCCCTGAGTTTCGCAATCCTTTCTGCAAGATCTGAGTTGAGCGGCTCGCCATCGGTAATTGCCGTGCCGTCGAAATCCAGTGCCAGAGCTCGGAATCCCATGGTATCCCATTTGATGGCCCCTACACGTTTGGTGTCAGACATCCTGCCAGTCATCGATCCTGCGGGGGGGCGACCGCGCTACCTGTACGCCCTCAGGGCGCCTTCGAAGGTCTCCTTCAACGAGGTCACTGCCGCGTCTATTGAGCAGAGCCTAGCAGTCATCGCGCCGTTCTCCCCCATCTTGTGCGCCCGGTCGCCGGACTCGAGCAGCTGCGAAACCTTGTCCGAGAACTCCTCTTCGACCCCCGACGAGAAGGCGTACCCGTTGACGCCGTCTTGGACCAGCTCCGAAGAACCGGCGCCGTTGCTGACGATGCAGGGCTTCTTGTGGAGCCAGCCCTCTACCGGAGTCAGATTGAAACCCTCGATTCTCGACGGGACGAGGACGGCCTCTGCGATTCCGTAGAGCGCGTTAAGCTCGACGTGGTTGACGTGGCCAGCGAAGATAACCCTCCGTCCTAGGCGAAGCGCGTGCACGATCCGCCTCAGGTGGTCGCCCCAGAGTTGGGCCTTCGGATTCCGCAGCCCCCCTCTTTGGCTGCTCGTGAAGCTCCCGTTGCCAACGAGCAACAGCCTTGCTTCCGGGTACCTTTTGGCCACGCGGGCCATCGCCCTGATGGCCACATCCTGGTTCTTCACCGGGTCCATCCTTCCCACCACGAGGAGCAGCCTGTCGCCGGCGCCTATGCCTAATCTGGCCTTCACCGCGCTGATGGCACTCCTTGAGGGAGCGCTCCATTCCGCCGGGTCGAGATAGGGATAGACTGCGCTGACAGGTCCGCTGTAGCCCGCCCGAATCAGCCCCTCGAGGTCGCGCTTGCTGCTTACGATGATCGAGTCGAAGCTGGCGATGCTCTTCAGTATGAGAGTCCTAAGCCGGAGGGAAACCTCGTCCAGCCTGAACGGGATGTGCCATCTGAAAACAACGGGCGCGGAGGGCCCAATCAGTCCTCCGATGAGAAGCTGTTGAAAGTCATGGACCCAGAAGAGGTCCACCTCATGGAGCATATCAAGCATCCTTCGGGCGCACAGCCAGTTGTACTCGGCGTAGGCCTGGTACTCCGCTGGATTGAACGCGAGCTTCCCTAGCCCGTGAATCTCCTTCCAGATCCCTTCCTTGAAGTTGGCGTAGAGCAGAAGCTGCTTCTCTTCCAGGGACAAGTTGTAAAGACGTATGTGACCGGTTACGACTTCGCTGGGCGCCCCCGGCCCCAGCGAAATCCAGCTCGCATCGCTGACCAGCCCGGTCTTCAGCATCCGCCTCAGTGCGGCGTGGACCATGCCAGCTACCCCGCCTGGAGTGTACTCGTAGTCAGACCCTTGCTCCAGCTCTTCCAGTTTGACCACGCCGCTCTGGTAGTTCAGCCTCTCCCTCAGTTCCGAGTAGCTCGCCTTGAACCTGACCAGGGGCGTCTGGGTGTTCACGCAGAGCCTTATTCTCAAGTCACTCCCTCCCAATCTCGCGCTCTACCTGTTAGCGAACCGCCTGGAATCAAAGAGCGTCTTCTCCGCCTCTTCCAAGTCCTTCTGGGTGTTCACCGGGAGCCAGGCCTCGACTGGCACGAAGACTGCGTATAACTTCCCCTCATCGGCGAGCTTCGGGATTAGCGTCTGTTCGATGCCCCACCGCGCCCCGGCCTCGCTGAGCTTGCCAATCGTCTGGTACACAGGCGGCTCGAAAATGTAGAGTCCGACGGATGTGGCCTTCTTGATGAATGGCTTTTCCTGGAAGTCGGATATCAGCCCGGAATCATCAACTACGCCTGTTCCATAGGGCCACCTCCTGCCTCTAGTCATGGCGAGGCTCGCGGTCGCGTGGAGCGCCTCGACCCCGTGCATGTGCTCAAGCAATATTCTCAGTGGGAGCGACTCGTCCACGAATATGTCATCCGGGAACGTGACCACAGACCTCTTCGACCTGTCCACAACGCCCGACCTCAGGGCCTGGCGAAGAGCGTTCGCGCGTCCCTGCCCAACCTCCTTGTCCACCGAGATTCTCGCGCTTATCCCGAATCTCTCGCCCTTGCCTATGTGGTCCTGAACTGCCTTCGAGCCGTATCCAAGGAGGAACACGAACTCTTCGTAGCCGCATGCCGAAAAGAGCCCGACGCACCTGTCTATGAGTAGCGTACCGCCCACCTCCAAAAGAGCCTTGGGTCGGTCGGACCCCATCCTCCTTGCGAGGCCGCCCGCAAAAATCAGCACCTGGGTGTTTCTGATTTCATTTCCTAGCTTGGAAACGACTCTGCCCTCCCGGCGCGATTGGGCTAGCTTGTAACGCTTCAACTCGCTCCTCTCCCCTTCAGTTCCTTGATGATGTGGGCTAGCCTGTACCACGCCTCTTTGGGCCCGCCCTTCTCGTCTATGAGCCCGAAGTGGTTCTCCTGCTCTGGGAATGACCTCCAGGCGGTGTCTATGTACCTCCAGATGCCTATGGCGTTGATCCCTTCGGTCGCCAGTGCTTCCCTGAGCGCGAGCTCAACATACTGGGCCTGCTTCTGGCTGCTGTACCCGAGGAAAGAGGGGCCGCTAGGGTAGCCGGTTTCGGCGATGAAGACTGGCTTCCCGATTGCCCTCGAATACTCGGACGCGGTCTTGAACTCTGACAGGTTGATGGGGTCTGCGGCTCTGTAGTTCGGATAGTAGTCCAGCCCGACCAGGTCGCAAGCTGCCGCCACCTCGTTGATCGCTTTGATGGGTTTGTCGGCTTCCAGGTTGATGATCGTCCTCGCAGAAGGGTCCTCTTCGTGGACGGCCTCGTTTAGCGTCTTCAGCAGGTCATCCCTGAACTCCTTGGAGTCCACCCAGGAGGCGCCCTTCCTCCAGCCGGCCGTCTCGTGCATCTCCCACCAGTTGGGTTCGTTTTCAATCTGCCAGTTCTTGACTCTGTCCTTGTACCTCCTCACGACCAACTTCGCGTGCACAGCCGCCCTGCGCAGGTAGAGCGTGGGGTCGGCGTCAACTGACAGCCCCTCGGGGAGCATCCTCTGGTAGCCGCAGGCCAGGACGGGGATGATGCCGATGTCTTTGGCGCTTAGAGAATCGACGAAGCTGTCCAAAGGGTACTCCGGGTATCCGGATTCGGCGAGCTCGCCCAGCGACGCCGCGGGCACGGGTTTGGGCTCGAAAAAGAGCCAAGAGAACCAGCACCTGACATAGTCGACGCCCGCGCTTTGCAGGTTGTCTGCAAGGGCGAGGGACGCCCTCGCGGTCCCACCTCTCGGCTCGGGGTCGCCGTGGGCCCTGATTTCTGCCTCTTCCAGCTCGTCGAGGAACCTTCCTTCCGGAATACTGATGGACAGCAGGTGGGGGAAGATTATCGACTTCGGTTCCTTGACTCCGGCGAACCTCCACGAAGCGTCTATGTTCACCCCGAAGCTGAATCTGCTGGTCAGGTCCATCATTGGTCTCCCGCCCTGGCGGCTCGGTGGCTCTTCTTATTTCATGCCCTCCCTGATCTCTCGCTGGGTTCGCCTCCAACTCTTGAGGGTCGCTAATCCGTCGCCGGCGGAACAGGAAAACGCGTAATTATGGTGGGAGACATTCGTGGCCCATGACATTCGAGCTGGAAACTGGCGGCGCTGTCGACCTCTCCCAGACGGTCACGAACGGGATGACGATTTACCTGGGCGATCCAGTACCAAGCGTACGCAGGGTCAAACAGATCAGAACTGACGGCGTTAACGTCTCGGAAGTGCTGCTCGGCTCGCACACCGGCACCCACGTGGACGCCCCACTTCATTTTATTGAAGGCGGCAAATCCGTCGACACCCTTTCGCCGGAGCTATGCGTGGGCGAGGCTGTCGTTATCGACCTGGGGGACAAGCCGCAAGGATCAGAGATATCGCCAGAGGATTTAGGAAGGGGTTCACTGGTCGACAAGGATGGGCTGATCGTGCTGCTCTACACAGGCATGAGCAAGCTATGGAAGAACCTTGCCGCGAGGACCAACTTCACCTACCTCTCGCCCGAGGCAGCCGACTGGCTTGTCCTGAAAAAGGCGAAGACCGTCGGGATCGACTACCTGAGCGTCGAGAAGTTCGGTTCTAGGGACGCGCCGGTTCACAGGAAATTGCTTTCGAACGGGATCCCGATAATCGAGTCGCTGAACGAGAAGCTAGGGATCTTCGCTGGGAAGCGGATCTTCCTCGTCTGCCTTCCTCTCAAGGTCGGCGGAAGCGACGGAGGTCCGGCCAGGGCGCTCGCATACCCTCTCAGAGCGCGATGATGGCATGACCCTCTCCCTGAAGGGAATCTGGTCGCCGATGCCCACCCCCTTCGCCAAGGACGGTGAGGTGGACTACCCGAGGCTGAAGCAGCTGGTCGACAGGCTCGTCGAAGGCGGTGTCGACGGACTCTTTCCGCTGGGTACGACTGGCGAGTTCTTCCTCCTCACCAAGGAGGAGAGAAAGCGGGTAGTCGAAGCGGTGGTGGAACGGGCCAACGGACGCGTGCCGGTGCTTGCGGGCGTCTGCGACCCGGCACCCAGGAACGTCGCAGCCTACGCGGAAGACGCCCGCGACGCCGGGGCCGACGGCGTCGTTGCCACTCCTCCCTACTACTACACCACGACCGACGATGGCCTCTACGCCCACTTCCGGGCCATACAGGAGTCGGTTTCCCTTCCGCTGGTCCTGTACAACATCCCCGAGTGGACCCATAACTTCGTGCCCGTCGGCGTGGTCTCCAGGCTGGCGGAGGAGAAACGAATCGTGGGGATGAAGTACACGGAGTACAACATGCTCAACCTCTCCAAGTTCGTCGAGGCGGTCGGCGGGATGATCGGGGTGCTCACAGGCTCGGACGCGATGACCTACGCGTGCCTCGAGCTAGGCGGTTCGGGAGCCGTGATAAGCATAAGCGACGTCTTTCCGTCCGAGGCCTCCAGCATCTACGACCTGGCCGTAGCGGGGAAGCATGAGGAGGCAAGGAAGGTGCAGAGGCGCCTGCTGCCCGCCATCGAGGCGGTAGGCATGGGGAAGTTCCCCGCGGGCCTCAAGGAGGCAATGAGGGTCGTCGGGTTCCCGGTCGGGGAGGTGCGGACGCCGCTCCAGCCCCTCCAGCCGCACGAGAAGGAGTCGGTGAGAAGGCTCGTCTCCAAGACAGGCTCCGGAGACCGAGAGACGTAAAAGAAGGAAGAAATTTTCTTCAGAACGCCAGATGAAGATTTCCACAGTCCAGGTCTACACCCTGGGCCAGCCCGCAAAGGCAGGCGGAGCCACCTGGGCAGGCACGTCAATCATCGTGAAGGTGACGACATCAAACGGACTGGTGGGGTTCGGCGAGGCCGTTCCCACGCTGAGGGTCCAGCCTGTGGTCCAGTCCATCCACGAGGTGGAGAGGGTCTATCTGGGAAGAGACCCCCAGGACGTCGAGCTCAACCAGCACGAATGGCACAAGAACGACTTCTACCTTCCTGTCTCATTCGAGTCGACCACCGCTCTGAGCGCGGTGGACATTGCCTGCTGGGATATAATCGGCAAGTCCCACGGCGTCCCGATCCACAGGCTGCTGGGGGGAGCGTTCAGGCGCAGGGTCAGGCTCTACTCCAACGGCTGGTACAGCGACTGCGTGAGGCCGGAGCAGTTCGGAGCGAGGGCGAAGAAGTATGCCAAGATGGGGTACACGGCCCTGAAGTTCGACCCTTTCGGTTCGTACTACGACTACATAGACAGGAAGGGCCTCGACCTGGCCTACAGACGGGTCAAGGCCGTCAAAGACTCGACGCGGGGCAAGGTGGAGCTGCTCATCGAACACCATGGGAGGTTCAACCCCAACTCCGCCATCATGATAGCGCGGAGACTGGCCCCCCTGGACCCTCTGTTCATGGAGGAGCCGATCCACCCCGACAACGTCGAAGGGTTGAGAAAGTACAGGTCGTCCACGACTGCCCGGGTGGCCCTCGGAGAGAGGATACTCACCAAGGAGCAGGCAGCCGGCGTCTGCTCCAACCACCTCACCGACTTCCTGCAGGCAGACATTACGAACATAGGGGGCGTGACCCAGGCGAAGAAAGTCTGCGCCATAGCCGAGGCCTATGGAGTCGAGATGGCCTTCCACAACGCCTTCGGCCCTATCCAGAACGCAGTGACACTGCAGCTCGACGCCTCCATTCCCAACTTCCTCATACAGGAGTCGTTCTACGACGTCTTCCCGGAATGGAAGAGGAAGCTCGTGAAGGGGGCGACGCCGGTCAGGGACGGCCACTCCGACGTTCCCACCAGGCCCGGCCTCGGGGTGGACGTCGACGAGAGAGTCCTCGAAGAGTACAGCTTCGAGGGGCAGGAGTTCTTCAACCCCGACGAACCCGTCTGGGTCGTGAAGGGTACTTGGAAGGCCTAGTCAGCGCTTCCCGATCAGGGCCAGCGTGACGTCGTTGACGTTGGTTCCGGTCGAGCCCGTTACAATCAGGTCTCCGAGCTTCTCGAAGAATGCGTGGGAGTCGTTGTCGCGCAAGAACTTGGTTGGGTTCATCCCGGCGGCCTCCGCCCGCTCCACTGTTTCCGAGTCAGCAACGGCCCCTGCTGCGTCGGTCATTCCGTCTATCCCGTCAGTCCCCATGGAGAGGATCGTGACTCCGCGTTTGCCGTCCAGCTCGATGGCAGCCGCCAGGACCAGCTCCTGGTTCCTCCCTCCCTTGCCCTTTCCCCTGACCCTCACTGTAGTCTCACCACCCGCCACCAATGCGACAGGCCTGCCGACGAAGGAGGACGCAGCCGACTTGGCCAGCGTCCTACCGAAGACTCGCGCTTCTCCGGTGACCGTTGTCGACAGCAGTTTGGCGTCGTAGCCCATCCCTCTGAGCGCGTCGCCCGCAGCGGCGCACGCCTCGTCGTTCGACCCGACCAGTATGTTCCTGACCCTGCTGAACACCTCGCTGCCGGGCTTCGGCGTCTCCGGCGTCCGCCCCTCGACGCCGGAGGATATCGCTCTCCTCACAGACTCTGGCGCCCTTTTCCAGAGCCGGCGCCTCTCCAGGACCTCCCTTGCCATCTCATAGGTGGTGCCGTCAGGCACGGTTGGGCCCGAGGAGACCGACCCCAGGTCGTTTCCTATGACGTCGGACACTATCAGCGAGACAAGCGTGGCGCCCCTGAAACGCTCGGCCAGCCTCCCTCCCTTGATCTGGGAGAGGTGCTTCCGCACGCAGTTGAACTCCCCGATATCCGCCCCCGAGTTGAGCAGCAGCTCCGTCACCTGCCGCAGGTCTTCGGGCGACACGCCCTCTACTGGCATGGGCATCAGCGCAGAGCCGCCCCCCGAAACGAGGCAGAGCATCAAGTCCCCGGGCCCAGGCTCCCCCATAGAACGCAGCATCGAGCGCGTCGCCTCTACGCCCCTCTGCGTCGGTAGCGGATGGGTCGACGGTTCGAACCTTATCCTCTTCAGCTGTGGGAGCTCCTGTCCCTCGGGCACCACAACCGAGCCTGTCGTTATCCTGTCAGCTAGGATCGACTCCAGCTCTGCAGCCATCAGCGCCGACGCCTTTCCCCCGCCGAGTACCAGCACGCGACTGAAGGCCTCCAGGTCCAGGTTCACGTCTCCGACCCGGAGCCTGCCCGCGTCCAGCGAAACCGACCGTCTGACCATCCGCCCCGGGTCGGCTGCCGCGAGTGCCTCTCGGGCGGCAACGAGCGCGTCCCTTCTAGCTCCCTGTGCTGCTGCTATCGCATCCTCCAACTTCGAGTTCGTCGCGACCACCATCCTCTTTCGTGGCGCCTGCCGATAAAACTGTGCAAGCGGCCGCGGTGGCCGGCCCGTCGTTTCACGAGTCCCAACCTGTAAATACGCGGCTCTGAAATTCGTACCATGGCCGCAGGCAGCGTCCCCCGCGAGAAGATGCTCGTCGACGGAGACTGGGTCGGCGAGGGCCGCGCAACCATCGATGTGGTCAACCCAGCAACCGAGAGTGTGGTGGCCAGGGTTCCTAAGGGCACCAGGGATGACGCCAAGGCTGCACTGGAAGCGGCCCAGAGGGCCCAACCCAAGTGGGCCGAGCTCCCGCCCATCGAGAGGGCCTCCTACCTGAAGGAGGTGGCGCGCCTAATCAGGGAGAACAGGGAGCGCCTCGCCAGGACGCTCACCATGGAGCAGGGGAAGCCGCTCTTCGAATCTAGGCTGGAGGTCGACGGCTCCGCCGCCCATTTCGATTACTTCGCCGAATTCGCGAGACGCATAGAGGGCGACGTGCTCCCGAGCGACTATCCCGAGCAGACGATCACTATACTCAAGCTGCCCATCGGCGTGGTGGCGGCAATCACGCCCTGGAACTTCCCCTCGGCCATGGCGGCCAGGAAGCTGGCGCCGGCCTTGATTACGGGCAACGCGGTGGTCGCCAAGCCATCCAGCAACACCCCGCTCAGTTCCATCGAGATGGTGAAGCTTGTGGAGAGGGCGGGAGTCCCGAAGGGCGTGGTCAACCTGGTGACGGGCAGCGGTTCCGACGTGGGCGACGAGCTCTGCAGCAACCCAATCACAGGCCTGATCACAATGACAGGAAGCACAGACGCGGGAAGGAAGATCATGCAAGCCTCAGCCAACCACATGAGCAAGCTCATCCTGGAGCTAGGCGGCAAGGCTCCGTTCATAGTCTGGCGCGACGCCGACATGGAGTGGGCGCTGAAGTGCGCCATCTGGGCCCGCTTCTGGAACTGCGGCCAGACGTGCATCAGCTCCGAGAGGATGTACTTGGACAGAAGCATAAGGGAGAAGTTCCTGTCGCACTACCTGAAGATGGCCCGGGAGCTGCGGATGGGCGACCCCGTTGCCGCAGGAACGGACCTCGGCCCCATGGTCAGCAAGACGGAGAGGGAGACCTCCGAGTCTTTCATCGAGCAGGCCGTGGAAAACGGCTCCAAGGTCATCCTAGGGGGCAAGAGGCCCGACAGGCCGTCCAAGGGATTCTACCTCGAGCCCACGGTCGTCGAGGACGTCGCCCAGGACTCGCCGATAGTCCAGGAGGAGGTGTTCGGGCCGGTGGTCCCTGTCCTGGAGGTGGAGACCTTCGACCAGGCGATATACATGGCAAACGACTCGGACTACGGCCTGGCCTCCTACGTCTTCACCAGGGACAACGTCAACGTGATGAAAGCGATGCACAGGATCAAGTTCGGCGAGTGCTACATCAACCAGGTGGGCCCCGAACAGCTCCAGGGCGCGCACACGGGGTTCAGGCTGTCGGGCCTGGGAGCCGAAGGGTCAAGATACGGCCTGGAGCTTTACACCCAACTCAAGACCTGCTACGTCGACTGGAGCGAGAGGCCGAGCCTGCCCTACCTCTTCCCTTACGACTAGGAGGTGGGAGCAGACGAAGGCAGTCACGGTCATACCCCGGAAGCCCGGCTCCCTCCGCGTGACGGACGTCGCCGACGCAGCGGCCGGGCGGGGCCAGCTCCTCCTGAACGTGAAACGCGTGGGCGTCTGCGGAACTGACGAGGACATCATCGCAGGATTTTACGGAGAGGCGCCGAAGGGGTCGCCCTACCTCATACTGGGCCACGAATCTCTCTCCACTGTGGAGGAGGCGGGCCCGGAAACAACGGGTTTCAGAAGGGGTGACCTGGTCGTCCCGACGGTCAGACGCGACTGTCCCGAGGAGTGCCTGAACTGCCGGAGCGGAGAGTCGGACATGTGCATGACGGGCCACTACAGCGAGCACGGCATCAAAGGCCTGCACGGCTTCGCGTCGGAGCTCGCGGCGACAGACGCGCGCTTCGTGGCCAAACTGCCGCAGTCCCTCTCCGAGGCCGGGGTCCTCCTCGAACCGCTCACCATAGTCGAGAAGGGCGTCGCACTCACCTTCGCAGCTCAGAATGCTCGCATGAAGTGGGAGCCCGGGAGGGCCCTTGTCCTTGGTTCTGGGGCCGTTGGCCTGCTTGCCACCGCTGTCCTGAGACTTCGCGGACTCTCTGTAGACGCGGTGGCCACGAGGCCCGCCGACGCGCCAAAGGCCAGACTCGTCTCGTCCCTCGGTGCAACGTATGTCGACGCCAAAGAGACGCCCATCTCCTCCCTTGGGAGGAGCTATGACATCGTCTTCGAGGCCACGGGTTCCACCGACGTGGCCCTGGAGGCCCAGAACCTAACGAGGGTGAATGGCGTCGTTTCCTACGTTGGCATCTACAGGTCCAAGGTCGAGACCGAGGACGCGGGCAGCCTCTTCACGGACTTGGTGCTCGGAAACAGGCTCCTCTTCGGGTCCGTCAACGCCAACATATCCTACTTCCGCCAGGGGTCCGACGACCTGGTCAAGGTCGCCAGGGAGTGGCCGGGCTTCCTGGAGAAGATGATTACTGAAAAGGTTCCGCTGGAGAAGGCAGAGCAGGCCTACGGCCCGAAGGGAGATGAGAGTGTGAAGACCGTCGTGGAGATGTGAGTCCGCGCGAACTAGATCTTTCATGTCACAGTCGAGGGAAATTCGAGTTCGGCGCAAGAACCTCTTTCAAGATTGCGCGTCGGGGGGTCTTCAAGTACCCGCTCCTGGGCCTGGTTGACGATGCTTGACGACTCGGCCCACCACGGCTAATATTAAGAACGGAACCGGGGCTCAAGGAACTGTGGCCCAGTTATTCGAAGTCCCCAGCAAGGAGCCCTACAAGCCCATTTCGGGCTACGGAGTCATAGGCAACACCAGGACAGTAGCCCTGGTTGGCTACGACGGCTCCATAGACTGGTGCTGCCTTCCCAAGTTCGACTCGCCGAGCGTCTTCGCCGCCCTCCTGGATGCCAAGAAGGGCGGGAGGTGGGTGATACAGCCGTCCGGCGATTCTGTCTCTTCGCAGAGCTACCTGGAAGACACAAACATCCTGCGCACCGACTTTCGAATCGACACCTCGCACGTGCAACTTACGGATTTCATGCCGTGCTCCCACACCAGCGAGGCCTGGTCGACGCCGCCAGAGATCCACAGGGTGGTCTCATGCATCAGCGGCTCTTCGGACATGAGGTTCGTCTTCAAACCGGTCTTCGAATATGGTGCGAAAATCCCCAACGTCGTCAGGGCCGAGCACGGTCTCGCCATGAAAGAGGAGAAGCACGAGATGGTCCTCTCCTGGTCAGTCCCCTGCGAAGCTTCCCAGGACGGCGCGGACGGGACCTTCCACATCGAGCAAGGCGAGAAGAGAGCCTTCGTTCTCAGCTACGGCGAAGCGATCCCAAGAAGGACAGAGGAGTATCATGTGGAGCGGCAGCGTGCGAGGACGGAGGTCTTCTGGCTGGACTGGGCGTCGCAGCTGCGCTACAGGGGGAAGTGGCGGAGCCAGGTAGTCAGGTCTGCCCTCGCACTGAAGCTGCTCGTCTATTCCCCGACCGGTGCCATAGTCGCAGCCCCAACGACCTCCCTGCCAGAGGCGCTGGGAGGAAACAGGAACTGGGACTACAGGTACTCCTGGATCCGGGATTCCGCCAATTCGCTCTGGGCGTTCCACATCCTCGGGTGCAGAACTGAGACAGAGGCCTATCTCCACTGGCTGATCGACAACAACCCTTCGCTCGACCTCGACCTGAGGCTGATGTACGACGTCGATGGGAGCACCAACATAGCCGAAAGGGAGCTGAAGCACCTAGAGGGATACAAGGGGTCGAGCCCCGTCCTGGTCGGCAACGCTGCTGTAGAGCAGCTCCAACTCGACGCCTACGGCTACATGCTCGACTCGCTCTACTTCTCCCACAGGCACGGCAAGGCGGTGAGCGAAGAGATGTACTACAGGTTCGTCAGGCCGCTCGCCAACTACATTGTCGAGCACTGGACCGAACCAGGCAACGGCATCTGGGAGATAAGGAACAGGAAGGAGCACTACGTCTACACGAAGGCGTGGTCCTGGGCCGGACTAGACAGGGCGGCGAAGATTGCGAGGGCCACCGGACATGTCGAAGACATATCCGAGTGGAGGGCCATCCAGAGGAAGATCAAGGCCGAAGTGATGAGGAAGGGGTGGAGCACGACGAAGCGGTCGTTCGTGATGCGCTACGGGACCAATGACCTCGACGCGTCCGTGCTGATGCTGCCGCTGATAGGGTTCATTGACGTCGGCGAAGAGAAGGCGGTGGCGACCATCGACGCGATCGGGAAGGAACTGGGGAGGGGCGCCCTCCTCTACCGATACATTGCCAAGGACGGCCTGAAGAAGAAGGAGGGAGCGTTCCTTCTGTGCGGCTTCTGGCTCGTCTCCTGCTTAGCGAAGATGGGAAGGACCGAGGAAGCGCTCAAGAACTTCGAGGAGCTCGCAGGCTACGCCAACCATTTGGGGCTCTTCTCGGAGGAGGTCGACCCTGACACCCGCCAGGCCCTGGGGAATTTCCCTCAGGCCTTCAGCCACATGGGCCTCATACTTGCCACCAACGCCCTCGACAAGGCGCTCGGCGAAAACCAAGCACAGCAATAGTCGACGCTTCAGGGAGCGCGTCTACCGCCGGGCTCAGGGAAAGTGGCAGGGAACAGCGTGAATCCAGCGCAGGCGGGGCGAGACAGCGAGATCAGTCGCGCTACATGGCGTGAGAATCAGCAGTGGGGCATCCTCGGTCTGCGCTCTGCTGACGTTCAGTCGAAGAACCTCACCTCCACGGGTTCCTTTCTCCCTGTACTCCCTCATTCCGCAGTAGGTGACTGTCATGGACAACGCGATGATTACACCGAGTCCGAGAGCCTCTTTGGGCATCCCAGGTCGAGCCGGGTCACGACCGTGCTGCGCGATATCAGGAGTACTTCAAGAACCTCGTTGAATTGGGCATACTCCGCGAGTTCGGTAAGGGGTCGCCTGGCCCTGACCCTTTCGGCCAAACATGGACATGCGGCGCCGAAGGGTGGTCCGCTTAAATTCTCCACGGGACTGATTAGTTGTGAATATCACAATTCGGATTTCTGATGAGTTGTTCGCCTTCTACTCGGCGTATCTTAAGGCCCAGAACACCAACTGCGGCGAGTACATTGCAAGGCTTCTTCGGGAGGACGTCAATGCCATAATAGAATCACTAGAACCAGGAGACATTCCCTTTCTGTTCAACTTGCCTTCCTCGCTCAGAGTCAAGGTTACGACTGATTCGCCTTCCGCTCCATGAGTAGTTTCACAGCCTTCTCGAAGGCGTGGGATCTGTTCCTGAAGTTGTCTTCTCTGACCTGCGAGTCTATCCAGTCCAGTACCTTCTTGTCAACCGCTATGGAGACCTTCTCCTTGACCAACAGTCCCACCACTGCTCTAGTCGGTTATTCTCCCTTGTTACTACCCGGTCATACTGGGTAGTAATATACGGCCTTGCGATATGGGCTTGGATGTCAAGGTATCATGTCAGGAACAGGCGATGACAAAAGCGATTCATCCAGCAGCTCGAGTGCAAAGCCCAAGTTGTGTGTCTTCTGTGCTCTCTCTCATCCCGCGAGAGAAGGTTACGAGCTGATTGCGTGGCAAGGCGATAGGTGCGAATGCAAGAAGAGTGGGTGCAAACACACTTCCGGGGACAAGGTCGATGAGGTGCTGACTTGATATCCTAATCATCTTTGCAGAAGCGTGGCTGTCCATGTCGTTAATGATGTCGCCCATGGAGCCCTGAGTCTATGCTAACGCTCATTAATCCCGCGGCATCTTCTTCCTGATGAGGTAAGGGGAACGAAAACTACAATCGTAGCTGCAGGTGCGACGCTCCTATTCAATGTCGTAAGGGGAGCTGCGGCTGGGTACACATTCTACTTGCTATATGAGGTAGGGCCCGTCCAACCATCTTCGGCGTATGCGCCCTCCCTCGCATTGACTTCCGCGGTCAGCCTCGCTCTATATCCGATTCCGTTCCTCTTTTTCTTCTGGGTGGGATGGAATGCGAAAAATCTCGCAAGAAATCTTGGTTCCCTAACCCTAGCCCTATTTGCCGGTTCCCTCTTCGGATACCTTGCTGGTTTTGCAGCGATGATTCTAGCGTACTCGGTCTCGGTCCCACTTGTCACCAGCGTCGACATCTTCGGAACCCTCCAATTCACTTTTCTGGCCTTCAGCGCGACGGCCATGGCCTATCTCTGGAAGTCCAAGGGTGTTTCCTCGGCTGTGGACAACCCGCTTGTAGCTGGGCTTCACGCAGGAGGCTAGTGGTGCCTTTTGGTTGTAGGCGTACTTCTCGCTTCAATACAACGGGTGAGGGAAGCGTTCGAATCGACGAACAGACGGGTGGTCATTTGTCCGAATTGTGAAGGTCATAACCACTCTGGCTACTTCAGAGGGCCGTCCGACTCGAACCTGAATTCCGGCATGGCTTCCCTCTTGACTGAAACAGACAATCGAAGAGTTCTTTCACAGATTAGCTCGCAATCTTCTCAAACCTGGTGAAAAGTCAGAACGCACCACAGTAGCATTTTGGGGGTGCCCTAGCGGCCAGGTCGAAAGCCTCGATCCCGCCAAAATCGCCTTCCTGGGCCCCAACAAGACCAGATTCAGCGTCAACCCCTTCGAACTTCCTCCCGGCTCGGACGAGGACGACCAGAACGTGAAGTCTGTTTACATAGGATTCGTGATGAAGGTAATCGAAGAGTGGTACGGCGCAGACCCGAAGAAGACACCACGGATGTTGAGGATCTTCCGCTCCTTAATCTCATACCTCTACGCTCTGACCGACAGCCCCACGTTCATCGACCTTCATGACATCGTGGTCGGGCTTCAGGCTAGCGACGAAGCCATCCTGAGACATGGCGAACGTCCTCGACAAGCTCGAATTTGAGGCTCTGAAGAAGGAGCTCACTTCAATCTCGGATATGAGATGGGAAGCATTCGACCCAGGCCTGACGCGTCTATCGGAGTTCGCAGTAGACCCCTACCTTCGAAGGCTCTTCGGTGCCGCCAGGCATTCCGCAGTGGGTTTCACGAAGCCCCTCGATCCTGGACGGCAGACAATCATCCGCGTGCCGAGCCACGAGGTCGGGCTACACATCGGCCCCCTCGTGCAATCTGTAATCCTACTGAAACTATGGTTTGCAGTGCTTTGGAGGGCCACCAAGGTACCGGTGAGGGAGAGGACGCCCGTCGTGCTGTGGTTGGACGAGTTCCAGGACCTTCAGCGGCTGCAGGCCATCCAGACGATACTCTCGCAGGCGAGGTCCCAGGGACTCTGCCTGATGCTGAGCCATCAGGCGACTGCGCAGCTCGATGATTCCCTGCTGAGGATCATAATCGGGAACGCGGGCGTCCAGGGCGCGGGGAGGGTGAGTTTTTCAGCGTGCAACGTGGACACTCCACGAGAACGATCTGGGATGCCTCGCCCTGCGCCTCATCCCTCGACAGTCCGCATATGGCTAGCACGCTCCTGTCCAAGTCCTTACACTCCAGTGCACGCACCTTCTCGACATCTTCGTCCCGAGGGTCCACCCTGCGAAGAGCGAGAGCTTCGAGTCCGTAAGCTTGTCCGCCATCTAGGTGAGCTGTGTATACCTGAACAGATACGGCCACACCTCTTTCTTCACAACCGCCCTGTTCGCAGAACCTCTGACAATCATGCGGAAGTGGGGATAGCTCAGCCCCTCTGCCGTGTGTCCTCTGCCGAGGGCACACCACAATGGTGCGCTGCCGTCACCGCGAGAGGGATGGACGGAAAGCCATTTCGTCAACGGACGAAAGGACGTGACAAGCGGAATCCTCTTCTGCCCTGTCTTTCCCTTCGTTGAGACCACGCAATAGTCCTGTAGGAATTGGACTGACCCGACGCGCGTCGACAGAGGCTCTCCGGGACGGAACGCTCCCTCGAACAGCACCGAGATCATGGCCTCGTCCCCAGGATTCCGTGCAGCCTTCATCATCGCGACGACGTCGTCCGATGAAAGGAGTTTGTCGGGCGTTACCCTAGACTCCTTCTCCGCCTCAGCAAGGCTCACGTTCAGCCTGATCCATGAGACCTCATCTGGGAACGGATTATCGCGAGAGACGCTGCCGCTCCTCAGATACTGGAAGAACTTCTTCAGCGCGAGCTTGTAGCCGTGCTTTGTCCAGATCTTGTAGTTCGAACGGTTTAGCTATCCGACGAAGGACTCGACCTCCTTCCTCCCTGCGGTTTGGATATCCATGTTCTCTAGTATCCTGAGGCACTGCGCGTGTCTCAACACCTTGACCGAGGAGAGACCAGAAGCCTGAAGGTGGGTCAGGAACTCGACTCCCTTCTCGCCGTTGGGCATCTCCTTCAGGCGCTCCAGCATCCTGGTCAGCTTCTCCCTCGTGTAGTAGATGTCTGACTCCTCCCTGCGTTGCATGCTCCCCTTACCACAAAAGCGAGGCTCCATACTCTAAGGAGGTACGCCGGGAAAGGGATTCGAACCCTTGCGACCCGTGAAGGTCACGGGCTTTCTTGGCTGGACTCAAGGCCCGCGCAATAACCACTCTGCCATCCCGGCAGTTCGCACGAGGATAGGAAGTCGATTTAACCGTTGAAGCGTTGGGCACAGGAAAATGGTTTTACCCGCTAACATCGGATGGTGTCTTCGTTGGCGACGATAGTCAGACCGGCAAGACCCTCTGACAAGGCTCCCCTGATGGAGTTCATCTCCCGCATCTGGGGCGGGCACGACTACATTCCCCGCGTCTGGGAAGATTGGTTGCAGGACCGCAACGCGAAGACGTTCGTGGTCGAGGTCGACGGGAAGCCTGTCGGGATGAACAGGGTGAAGTTCCTCGAAGACGGCAACGCCTGGCTCGAGGGGGCGAGGGTCCACCCAGGCTTCCGCGGCACCGGGCTGGCGTCATTGCTCGGCAAAGATGCGATTCGGGCTGCAGCCAGGAGCGGGAAGAAGATGGTCAGACTCGCCACCAACTCTCGGAACAGGTCTGCGAGGAGGCAGATAACCAAGATGGGCTTCGCAGAGCTCGCCCGCATGAGCGTCTACAATCCTGGGACCCGTTCCCGATTCGGCCGTCAGCGCGGCGTCAGGCTGGCGGCCCGCTCGGACCTCGCCTCGCTCGTAGGATTGATTCGGTCTTCCCGAGAGTTCAAGGTCGGGGGCGGCGTCTTCTGGGACGGATTCAGGGCGACCGCGCTTACAGCCGGGACAATCAGCAGGGCGGTCAGGGAGCGCCGCGTCTACGTGTCTGACGGCGCCGCAGCAATCTTCAAGCGCGGTACTGAAGGAGACGACCCGTTCCTGCAGATCTGCTTCGCCTGCGGGAATCAGAGGGGCGTCGTGAAGCTCATCAAACACGCCTTCGGCCGTCCCCTGACAGACAGGAAACCGGAGAGATTCCTGTGCGCGCCCCAGGGCTCACCCCTGACATCGACCGCGAAGAAGGCGGGGCTCGTTCGGTGGGCTTCATTCATACTTTTCCAGCGAAGTTCTGCCAACGGTTAATACCCGCCAGTCCGGCAGCGGAATCATGGAGAAAGAGGTAGGCAAGCTGGCGGTCCTCGGAGCAGGCCTAATGGGTCATGGGATCGCCCAGGTGGCCGCCCAGGTCGGCAACTTCTACGTGTCATTGCTCGACGTCAACCAGGAGCTCGTCGACAGGGGAATGAAGATGATCGAAGGGAGTCTCGGGAAGTTCGTGGAGAAGGGGAAGATGACCCAGGAGCAGGCGTCGGCCGTTCTCTCCCGAGTCCACCCCACGACGGACCTGAAGGAGGCGGTCAAGGGGGCTCAGCTTGTCATCGAGGCCGCGACCGAAGACCCCAAGCTCAAGCTCGACCTCTACAGGAGAGTCGCGGAGCTCATCGACGCGGAGGCCGTGCTCGCCTCCAACACCTCGTCGATCAGCATCACGCTTCTCGCCTCGGCCACAAAGCACCCGGAGAAGGTCTGCGGGATGCACTTCTTCAACCCGCCCCAGCTGATGCCGCTCGTGGAGATAACCATGGGAAAGAAGACCTCGAAGGAGACGGTGGCGACTGTGAGGGGCGTCTCGGAGAGGATGGGAAAGGAGACAGTGCTCTGCAAGAAGGATTCTCCGGGCTTCATCGTGAACAGGATACTAGTCCCCGCGCTCAACGAAGCCGTCTTCCTGGTGCAGGAGGGAGTGGCCGACCCGGAGGACGTCGACAAGGCGGTGAAGCTCGGGCTGAACTGGCCCATGGGCCCGCTGCAGCTGCTCGACTACGTCGGCCTGGACACGACGCTGAACATCACCCAGGTGTTCATGAACGAGTTCCAAGACCCGAAATTCCGCCCAAGCCCCCTCCTTCGTGAGATGGTGAGGGCTGGAATGCTGGGGAGGAAGAGCGGGAAGGGCTTCTACGAATGGAGCTCGCCCGGGTCCTCTAAGACGAAGTGAGCTTGTCTCTCACGTCGTCGGGGACTGGCATCGTCTTCCCACTCCTGTCTATCAGCGCGTGGACCGTGTGGCCCGTACAGAGCAGCTTCATGTCAGGCAGCTTGTAGACTTCGTTCTCGAACCGGATGCTCTTGTTTCCGACCCTCGCCACCCTGGTCTTGACGACCACCTCGTCGTCGAACCTCGCAGGCGACCTGTAGTCGGCGTGGGCCTGCACCACGGGGATCCGAATCCCAAGCTTCCTCCAGTCCTTGTACGCCAGACCCACGTCCCGAAGCAGGCTCATCCTGCCGACCTCGAACCAGGAGAGGTAGTGAGCGTAATATGCTACCCCCATCGTGTCGGTCTCACCAAACCTCACCCTGACCTGCGTTTCATGCCAAGAGGCCATGGATTCGCCTCCAAATGGAGGGTTTATTCAGTTTCTCCTGAGCCTCTGGATTGGACGGGTTGCATCTCATCAATAGCCTAGGTACCGTCTAAGATATCCAAGGCACACCTTCCCTGATGCTGATGTCTCTTTCTTCTTGAGCGCAGATACTTGCGTAATCTCGTTACCTGCTTGAGTTTCTTATTTGTTCTAAGGCATGGGAGAAGGAAGTTCAGTTCCTTCGCTATGTTCTCCAAGCCGTGGATTGTTGCAAAGTAGGTTCTGCTGCTTTTCTTAGTACATGCCGCATCTAATCCCATCCTTCTTTGCTCCGTCGATGTAGTCCAAGAGCGGCGCCCTTTCGTTCTGAGTGATTACCAAGACAGAACCTCCCTTCCCAACAATGCCAGGACCGAGTGAGCCTTCAGTGTCGAACCAACTAGCACGTTCCTGCCTCGTCATTGGCCGCCTTGGCAATCGTTCAGCCCGACGATAAGTGGCAAGTGCATTTGGAGGCCAATGCTTGTCGACGACAGAATCCGAGACACCGATCTCTTCGTAGCGGACTCTCATCCTGTGTTCGTGCCAGGAGCGCACGGCGACCAACCAGCTTCCATCGCTTTTTAAAATGGCGCACGACGATGAATCAGAATTGGTTCCGCTCAGGGTCAGGACGTTCAGGATGGACGACTATCCGAGGGTCAGGGCGGTCTGGAAGGAGTGCGGGCTTGAAATCCGGCCAGGCGACAGCCGCAGGGAAATCGAACTGAAGGTCGAGCGAGACCCGGAGCTCTTCCTGGTGGGGGAGGTTGACGGCAAGATTGTCGCGTCGGTCATCGGGGCGTGGGACGGCAGGAGGGCGTGGATTTACCATCTAGGTGTGCTCCCTGCGTTTCAGAGGAGGGGCGCCGCGAGCCGGCTGGTGCGCGAGGTCGAAAGAAGGATGAAGGCGAAGGGGGTGGTCAAGGTGAAC
>JAFMAU010000040.1 GCA_029784825.1 Nitrososphaerota archaeon
ACACACCCCTCGCAACATGCTGGGGACGAATTTTCATTAAAAGGGTTATGAATTCTAATATCATAGATATGGGAATGGAATACATCTAGTTTGTTCGAACCTGTCGAACATTCTTACAGGACAGCACTCCACCCCGCCCTGCCGAGCGCCTCCGGATGTCTCTGAGGATCAGGAGAGGGGCGAAGTCAGCCGGCCTCGGGCTCGTGAAGTCGAGGGCGCCGGACGCCTTGAGCTCGGCCGTCCTGAACGTGATGAAGATCGGGTCAGAGCCAGGCCTTGAATCCGGGTATGAAGGTGGGGCGAAGGCCGCGGCGTGCGTCAGCGTCGACTTCGACGTCACGTCACCGGAGAGGCACCCTTGGAACCACGCGGGGACCGCCGCCCTCCTAAGCTCGGCGGAGAAGCACGGGGTCCCGCTCACCTGGGCCATCTGCGGGAAGACCGCGGTGGAGGACCCCGAGGCCTACCGCTCGATCCTGGGGTCTCCGGCGAGGCACGAGGTCGGGGTGCACACCTACTCCCACATCTACGCGGACTCGACCGAGGAGGGAGAGTACGAAAGGGACATCGAAAGGTGCGTAGGCGTCCTTGGACTCCCGTCCCCGCCGACCACCTTCGTCTTCCCCAAGAACAGGGAGGGGCACTTCGCCCTGCTGCAGCGCATGGGGTTCAGGTCGTTCAGGGGGGCGCGGCGGGTGATAGGCGCGCCGGTGAGGCACCAGGGGCTATGGAACGTCAGGCCGGTCTACTACGTCGACGGCAAGTCGCTCCATGCGGAAGGGCTGATCCGGAAGTTCGTCGACGCCTGCATCGCGCGCTCCTCCGTCTTCCATCTCTGGACCCACCCCTGGTCATTGGCCATCGACGGGAAGGTGGACAGGATGAGCTCCGAGGTGATGGACCCTGTCTTCGGGTACCTCAGGGAGAAGAGGGACGAAGGTTCGCTGTCGTTGACCACCATGGGGGGGCTGGCGGACTTCCTCGAGTCCGCGGAGAAATCGCGGGCATGAGGATCGCCCAGGTCAACGTCTACTTCCAGCCGTTCATGGTGGGAGGGGCGGAGTGGTACGTCTACAACGTGTCGAAGGAGCTGGTGAAGCGAGGCCACGAGGTCCACGTCTTCACCGCCGCCAGGCTCGGCGGGACCGCCGCGCCCGAATCGGAGACCATCGACGGCATCTCCGTCCACAGAATCCCTCTCTCCCTCGACTGGAGCTACAGGATGAAGGTCTGGGACGGGCTCCACGGCAGGCTCGAGGGGGGGAAGTTCGACGTCATCCATGCCTACGACTACGCCCAGCCTCACAGCGCCGTGGCGGTGAAGGCCGGGGCCGCATCGAAGACCCCGACGGTGCTCACCGTCTTTGACGTGCATTCGATGATACCAAGGAAATGGTACAAACAGCTCCCGATGAAGTTCCTCGAACGATATTGGGGGAGGAGGACCCTCCCAGGCGCCACTGCAGTGCTGGTGAGGGCTCCTAACCTCGTCGACCCAGTCGTGAAGCTCGGGGCGGCCCCAGAGAGGGTCAAGGTCACCTCGTCCGGGGTGAGGGACGAATCTATGGGGACCTTCGACGGCGGGGGGTTCAGGGCGCGCCACGGGATGGACGGGTCCCCGCTGGTCCTCTATGTGGGGAGGATGAACCCGCTCAAGGGCCCCCAATATCTGATCAAAGCCGCTCCTACTGTGATCAAGGCCCTCCCGGGGACCAGGTTCGCGTTCGTGGGGCCGGACCAGTCTGGATACCAGGAGACCCTGAGAGAGATGGCCGACAGGCTCGGGGTCGGGTCGAACGTGCAGTTCCTGGGCCCGATATACGACTTCGACGAGAAGATGTCCGCGTATGCGGCGTGCGACATCTTCGCCCTCCCCACGTCCTACGAGGGGACGAGCCAGTCCATCTTCGAGGCCATGGCCCAGGCGAGGCCCGTAGTCTCCACACACGTGGGAGGGGTCCCCTACCAGCTGACCGACGGCGTGGAGGGACGCCTCGTCCCCTTCGGGGACGTCGACGCGCTTTCGTCTGCCATCACCGGGACCCTCGCCGACAAAGGACTGGCGGCAAGGATGGGCGAGAGTGGGAGGAAGAGGGTAGAGCCGCAGCGCTACTCCCTCTTGGTCTCCGAGCTCGAAAGGATATACGGAGAGGCCGCGAATTGAACCTCGCAGGCAAGAGCATACTCGTCACGGGAGGGGCCGGGTTCATCGGCTCCCAACTGACAGAGGAGCTCCTGGAAACGGGTGCAAACGTCACCGTCTACGACAACTTCGACAAGTTCTACAGGGGGAAGGAGGAGAACCTCGTGGAAGCGTCCAGGTCTCCAGCGTTCACCCTGGTCAGGGGGGACATCCGAGACTTCGAGGTGCTCAGCGCGGCGATGAAAGGGAAGGACGTGGTGATCCACGAAGCAGGCCAGGCAGGGGTGGGGATAAGCGTCGACGACCCCAAGACCACCGACGAGGTCAACGTCATGGGGACCCTCAACGTGCTCTGGGGGGCCAGGGTCAACGGGGTGAAGAGGGTCGTGAACGCCTCTTCCTCCTCCATCTTCGGCCAGCCCAACTACCTCCCCATTGACGAGGGGCACGTGACCAACCCGGCCTCCCCCTACGGCGTGTCGAAGCTCGCCGCGGAACAGTACGGGAAGGTCTTCAGCAAGGTCTACGGCCTGGAGGTGGTCTCCCTGCGCTACTTCTCCGTCTACGGGCCGAGGGGGAGGCCGGACCAGGTGATACGGAAGTTCATGCGGAGCCTGGTGGAGAAGAAGCCCCCAGGGATCACCGGGGACGGGTCACACACCAGGGACTTCACCCACGTCAGCGACATAGTGTCAGCCACCATCGGGGCGGCGCAGACCGACGGGATAGGGGGGGAGGTCTTCAACATCGGGTTCGGGGCCCGGACCTCGATACTGTCGGTCGCCGAGAAGCTGATCGCCCTCAGCGGGTTGGAAGGGAAGGTCAGGCCTGACTTCGGCCCGCCGTCCAAAGGGGACTTCCCGGACACCCAGGCTGACAACAGGAAGGCACGGAAGGTCCTCGGATGGGAACCCAAGGTGGACCTGGACCGGGGACTGCAGGAATACGTCGAGTGGTTCCTCGCGGCGAGGAAGAAGGGGGACCCGAGGGCATGAAGCAGGTCGTGGCCCGTGCCGGCAGCGTGGAGGTCGTGGACGTCCCAAGGCCCACCTGCCCTGAGAACGGGGTCCTGGTCGAAACTGAGTGGTCCGTGATAAGCACAGGCACAGAGTCCTGGGCCATAGGGTCTACCGAGCCGATGGGGGCTTCCGACGTGGTGAAGGACTCCAAGCTGGGCAAGGCATACAGGCTTTCGAGGGAGGTGATACGCCAGGAAGGGATCTCTGGCTTTCGGGACTACGTCGACGCGGTGAGGCACCCGGAGCTCCCTCTCGGTTACAGCTCTTCGGGGACCATCGTCGAGGTGGGGAGGGGCGTGACCGACCTCCTGGTGGGGGAGCGGGTGGCCTGCGCAGGGGAAGGGAAAGCCACGCATTCAGAGCTTGCTTCTGTCCCCCGGAAGCTGGTCGCCAAGGTCCCGGAAGGGCTGTCGATGAAGGACGCCGCGTTCTCGACGGTGGGGGCCATCGCCCTCCATGCGGCCAGGACGGCCAACCTGCAGATCGGGGAGACCGTCGGGGTGCTGGGGGTCGGGCTTGTCGGGAACCTGGTGGCTCAGATCGCCGAAGCCTCCGGGTGCAAAGTGGCGGGCATGGACCTGCGGGACGACAGGCTGGAGCTCGCGCGAAGGTTGCTCTCGGGGCCGACCTTCAGGTCTGACGACCCGTCGCTTGCATCTCATATCTTGAACTTCACGGACGGGGTGGGCCTCGACCACGTGTTCGTCTGCGCCGCTTCGGAGAGCAGCGGGCCGGTGAACCTCGCCGCGAAGCTCCTCAGGAGCCGGGGGCAGCTAGTCCTGGTCGGCCGGGTCGGGATGGACCTCGAAAGGAAGGAGTTCTATCAGAAGGAGCTGAAGCTGCTCATGACGAGGTCGTTGGGCCCTGGGCGCTACGACCCGGTCTACGAGGAGAAAGGGGTCGACTACCCCCTCGAATACGTGAGGTGGACCCTGAACAGGAACATGGGCGCTTTCATGGGGCTCATCAGGTCGGGGCAGGTCGATGTGGATGGCCTGGTCGGCGGGGTGTTCTCCCTGGCGGCTGCGTCGCAGGCCTACGAGTCCCTCGAGACCCAACCCAAGGCGGCGGTCCTTCTCAGGTATGAGCCGGAGACGGCCACTAAAGCAAAGGAGAAGCCGGTCGTAGTCGCTCCACTCCCACCAAAACAGGGGAAGATTGTCGTTGCCCTGGTCGGCCCAGGCGCGTTTGCCAAGGAGACCATGATTCCGCTCTTGAAGGCGAGTCCGGACTTCGACCTTCGGTGGGTGGTCACCTCGAACCCGGTGCACGCCAAGCAGCTCGAATCCAGGTACAAGATCGGGCGGGGGACCTGCGACTATGAAGAGGCGCTAGCGGACAAGGAGCTCGGTCTTGTCGTGATCACTTCACCTAACAACCTCCACTCCCCCATGCTCATCTCAGCCCTCAAAGCCGGGAAGCTGGCTCTGGTCGAAAAGCCCCTCTCCATAAACAGGCAGGAGTTCGACGAAGTCAAGCGGGTTCAGAGCGAGTCCAAGATGCCCGTCCTCGTCGGGTTCAACAGGAGATACGCTCCGCTTGTCCTCGAGGCGAAGAAGAGGATGCGACAGATGGACGGGCCGTTCGTCGTGAACTATCGGGTGAACGCAGGCTTCGTCCCTCCTGGAAGGTGGTCGCAGGACCCCGAGATCGGGGGAGGGAGGATCATCCACGAGTGCTGCCACTTCTTCGACCTCTTCAACTTCCTCCTGGGGCCAGGAGAACCGAGGATCACGGTCGAGGCGGCCGGTGTCTCAGGGTCGAATTCGGTCGCAAGGGACAACCTGTCAGTGTCGCTGAGGTATCCCGACGGGTCGCTGGCGACCCTCGTCTACGTCGCTATGGGGGGCAAAGCCATGGACCGAGAAAGGATGGAGATATACGGACAGAAGACGTCCATGGTGCTCGACGACTTCAAGACTCTCTCCTGCTATGGTGACAAGGCTGAGACGGTCCGACTACCGAAGATGGACAAGGGCCACTCGGACGAGCTTCGCGAGATCGCCAGCTTCGCGACGGGCAAGAAGTCTTCGGTCATCACCACCGAGGAGGTGTTCGCAGCGACTGAGCTCACTTTCAGGGTTGATGAAGCTGTAAGGGGAACGCCCCGGGCCTGACCGAACCAGGTAAATCGATTCCAACATCGGGGCCACGATTGTCGACGCAACAACTGATTCTGATTATTGTAGTCCTGGCGGGGATGGTTGCTTCAGTCTTCGCGGTATTCTTTTTCTTTGGAGGCAGGTACGGTATCAGGAGAAGGAAACCGACTCCTGCAAAAGAAGACTGGGCCCAGGCCGAAGAGACCCTCCAGAGGTCGCCAGAATCTAAGGGAGGTCTGAGGGGACCAGAAAGCTCGTCTTGGGCTCCTGGTGAAGTGCAGTCCCCTCTTGGCGGACAGGGTTCAGGAATCCCAGTGCCGCTTTCAAAGTTCGCCCTGAGGGTGGGACGGTACTCACTATGGGCCGGGGTCGGGTTCGCAGCCCTGACCGTCGTCCTCCTGATCTTTTCGGCTTCTACCCAGTACATCATCTATGAGGTCGATTCTGTGATCACTTTCGTTGCTGCGGTGGTCCTTCTCTTCAGGGACCCCCACGCCCGGGTCCAAGCCGAGGTCCTTGACGCGGTCCTGCTCTCGACGAATGAGACGATAATAGGGCTCTCCGAAAACGGGGGAGAAAGATACGCCTACCTTCCGAAGGGGAACGATGTTGGAGGGGTGGTGGCGGCGCCCGACCGGGACGCCAGGCCGATCGGGGGGCGGGCTCCTCCGGCAGAGACGGTCCCTCCGGGGAGGGCGTTGGCCGTGGCATTCGGTCGAATCTCTGGTGCCACCCATCCGAATCTGGAGTCTCTGGAGGCGAATCTCTCCTACGTTCTGAGGGAGAATTTCGGAATCGCCGAATCAGTGGCAATAGAACGAAGAGGGGACGACGTGGATGTCACCTTGAAAGGCTCGACCGTGCCTTGCGGGTGCAACGTGGCGCGACCAGCAGAGCCGACAGGAACCATTGGGTGCACGATTGCCAGCTTCCTCGCCATCCTGGTCAGCGCCTCGACGAAGAGGCCCCTCCTGCTCGGAAAATGTGTCCGAGATGACGCCGAAGGGACCTGGCGGGTCCCGATGACCCTCAAGCCGTCCACGGAGGGGAAAGTGGTCTGAACACCAGCGTCGGGGCTTTGACGAAGACCCTGACCCTGATACCCATACTGGTCGCCGCGTTCTTCTTCGACCTCTCCGGATTCGGCACCTTCCTCTCGTCTCCTGGCCAGCTCGTGATCCTGGCCACCGCCGTCTCGCTGGTCGTGCTGGGTGTGATCCTCAAGCGGAGGATCATCCGAGCCAGGCTCGAAATCTCGAGACCGAGCTACGGCTGGGGGATCTTGCTGGTCGCGCTCGCTGCCGGAGCCTACATCGCCGGCGCCTACACTACGGACGGAATCTGGCTTCGTCTCGAGTCCCTGTACCTGTTCATCCTAGGGTACATCACCTTTAGGATTGGCGGATCGTTTCAAAGGGGGATAGCACCCCTCTGGGCTATCCTTGGAACAGGGTTCCTTCCCGCGGCATGGTTCGCAAGCTTCGGGGATGTCGCCCACGCCGTCGCCCCGTTCTACATCTTCTTCGTGTCGTTCGCGATATACGTCCGGCGCGACCTTTCGAGACTCGTCCTTCCGGTGGTGACAATCGCCTTCGGTCTCGCTGTCTGGTACATCCCTTCTGTCAGCATCCAGGGTCGCCCCTTCGATATGGCACTGATCGTGCCCGCTCCGCTCTTGGTGCTGTTTGTCCCGGATGTATTCAGGTTCGCCACTCGAGGAGCCAGCGCGCCCGAGCCGTGCGTCACTCATCAGCTCCTCCCCAACGGGTTCTGCTCGATCTGCGGGCTGAAATCAGGAAGGACGAAGGGGGGAGAGAATTTGGGGATCCTCGGCCTCGCAACCGTGCTGGGGGTCGTAGCGCTGCTCATCGTCTCGAGCGTGCCCGCGCTGGTCTTCAGTCACGGAGTCCCATCCAACACGAGCTTCACGGCCTCCGGCGCCACTGGGACGCCGATACTCCAGACTCCACCTGGATGGGAGGTCAACTCGACCAGACTCCTCCTGAACAACCAGAGCGAGGTCTACGCGGTGAGGCAGGTCTTCGTGCCCAGGTTCCACCCTGAGACGAAGAACTACACCGTAGAGTACGTCCTGGCCGACGGCCCACTCGGCTCGGTTCTCCCCCATGGGGAGATACCCGGATGGAACCGCACATCGAATACGTTCACTCCGCTCGGGCCCATCCAGGGGTACATGACCATCTACACCGCGTACGGGAACACCATGATCGACCTCGAGGGGTCCACGAACATGGCGCTCTTCAATTCGAGTGGTTTTGGCAGGTATGTCATCGACATCGGTTTCACCCGCCAATTCAAGAACACGAATGTGAGCAACGATACCGCGCAGTTCATCGGAGATGTCGAAGCCCTTTGGCTCCCGTCCATGACGCAGGACGTCGGCTCGTCCAACTGGACGGGCTTCTTCTCCACCATGAACAACGACTTCCTTTCCGTGTACCTTCTACTGGGTGCCCTCGCCAGCGTTGGGTCGGTCGCTCTGGTCGCATACGAGGCGAGGGCCCGCGATGACAGGCTCGACCGATTCCTCTCGCTTTCTGCAACCAGTTCCAGGGAGAGTTGGGGTTTCCTTTCGTCTCTCGTGCGAAGGGGAAGGGCCACAGGGAAAGAACTGGCCAGCGATATTGGTGCGTCGATCCCTCGGGACAGCAGCACCGTGGATGAAGCGCTTAGGGGCCTCGAAAAAGAAAGACTCGTCAGGCGTGTCCTGATAGAGAAGGGGTCGGACCTTATTTCAGTCTGGTCTCCAGTTGCCTAGAAAGACTCTGAAGGTCGCGCTGGGGATCCTGGTTGTTGGGTTCCTGCTTTCGGTTTCCACGCTCCCCGTTTCGAAGGCCCAAGCCCCAGGGACCATGACGGCAACCCTTGTTGTCCAGGTCCACGTCAATCCCACGTACGACATCTACGGCAGTGGGAGTTCGGAAGTGGACTTGACCGTCAACGCGAGCTCATTTTCCTTGGCCAACGAAACGACGGTCAACATTCATTCTCAGGTCCCACTTTCAGTCACAACCAGCTCGGCGTCTGAGGCTGGATTCACCAGGCCTGTCTCCTACTCTTTCAAAGGCAAGGTTTCTGGGCTATACACCTACGAGTTCGTCATTCCTTCCAATGCAACTAGTCTTCTCATAGCGGCCCAGTCCTTTGAAGGGGGAGAGGGCTTCCTTTGGAGGTATGTTACTGGGGTGCCCATAATCTATGCGTCCAGCCCGCAGATCGCTATCTTCAACCAAGGACCGGTGCTGGTCGCCCCGTCAGGGTCGATCCTTTCCCAACTGTACGACCTCAAGGGGGGAAGTCTGACCCCACCTGGGCCATCAGGACCCTCAAACCAGCCAAGCTACCCCATGCCAATCTCCGGGGCGATCGCAGTATTGCAGTCAGTCTACTTCCTCCCCGGAAGCATCGCAATCACGGCTGCGACGCTCGCCGTCCTGGTCCTGGTGGCTCTGGACCTCTTGCCATCGGGACGGGGGGCCCTCCTCTCCATCACGAGCCGGACCAGGAGCCTCTGGCATGGAGCGGGCAGACCCAGGATCACTCTGGGCCGTCTGAGAGGTATACTGCGGCCAAGAACCCTCCTCGTTCTCTTCATTCTCATCTCCCTCGTGATGGTCGCCGGGGGGGCTCTCGGAGGTCCGGCTCCGAGGCGGACTGCTTACATCATGGCCGCCACTACAAGCGTTTCAGCCATCCAAAACGGCCTCCGCCCCGTCGCGGGGGACGTCCAAGTCGTCACCCCGGCTCAGGACTTCACCGACTTCGCAGTTATGTCGAGCGTGGGGCAGTTCCAGATCGTTGTGATTTCGAATCTTCCGCCCGCCCAACTCGCGGAAGACTCGGGGTTCATCTTGGCAGGACTCGGCAATGTGCCTGTGATCGTCATTGACAACTCGACCAGTCCTACCTTCGCGAATCAGGTCGCCGGTCTTTACAGCGGGTCCGTCGTCAGGGTCCACGACGCTTCAAACCTCACAGGGAGCGACCTGAACGGCATCGCTTTCCTGCTGAGTCAGAATACCAGGTCAAACCTTCTGGGCCTGGCCATCAGCCCCGGTGAGTTCAACGCCTTGGCTGCAGGGGAAGCCGCCCTCTCGATGGTCCTTGTTTTCGTCGGGTGGGCGTATCTGGGGTCGCTCGCAGCGAAACCGGAGTCATGGCGAGACCTGGAGCACATAGCAACTGTGATTGGTGCAGGCGTCTTTGTTTTCGTCTACAGTGAAGCGATCTACGTCGCGACGAGCTCTCTGTTAGCATTCCCTATCGCACTCCACGCTGTGAACTCGGGGGCCAAGATAACGGCGATCAGCCTGCTCGGCTTCGGCGGAGGAAGTACTCCGAGGCTGGCGGCCGGGTTCCTCGGGGTGATTGTGGGGCTGGTGGGAACTGAGGGTGGCCTGAGCGTCAGAAAGAGCGACTTCGCCCTGGTGACCGCCGTCGCGCTCGTCCTCGTGGCGAATCCATTCTCAATCGGCCAATTTGTGTTCCAGGGGATCCTCCTATTCTTCCCCCTGTCGAGCATCGGTGCATCGACGACGCAGCTCGGTTCAGCATACGCCAGCTCGCTTTCCCTGAAGGGATTCATCTACGGGGTCGGAAGCGCCCTAGGAGGAGGGGTCACCCCCCAATACCTCCTGTCCGCTGGCAAGATTCTCTTCTTTGCGGGACTGGTGCCCTTGGCCTACCTTCGGAACCTAGGACGCACCACGACTGCGATTGCAGTTTTCGTTGTGGCTGTAATCGTGGGAGACGGCGGGGTGAGGGTGGGCGAGATGACGCCTGACAAGACTTTCGGTGCGATGCTCCCGGGCGTGGTCCTGGGATTCGCCTTCGCCGCGGCGATACTTGGACTTGGGCTATTGGAAAGGTACGTGAGAGGAACTTGGAGATCCAGAAACTAGCCGCAATCTACGAGCCGATTCGCAACGCTTTCGTCGTGGTTTACTCAATTGTCGCGCTGTCGACCATCCTTCCAGAAGGGCATCTGGTGCCAGGCATACTGGTCGTTCCTTACTATCTTCTTGTCCCCGGGTACTGCGCGGCCGTGCTGATGAAGAATGTAGATTCTATGCTAGGGCGGCTTTTCTTTTCCGTAAGCTGGAGCCTGGCGATAATCGCGGCTTTCGCTGCTCTGAACGGTTTGAGAATCTTCCAGCTGCCGCTCAACGCGGCCGTCCCAATCGTCACCGTTCTCCTTTTAGCCCTAGGCCATCTCAGAAGCCAACGGCATCAACAGTCGTGAAATTCTGAGCGGTTCAGACATCCAGGGCCAAGCCGCGACGGTGCTCCCTGGCTCGGCCGGGGCAAGGCGCAATTCCAGAGGTTCGTACATGGCGACGAAGCTAGCCTACAACATCGGGCGCCTGCACGGACTCGGCTTAAGGCTCTACCTTTACAGGAGAATCGGTCTCCGCGTTGGGAAGAACTGCGTGATCCGCCGTGGAATCTACCTTGGGAGCCCGGACCAACTCGAAGTGGGGGACGGAAGTTTCCTTGGAAGGGCGAGCCTCTACTGCACTGGAGGGGTGAAGATAGGAAGGAACGTCAACGTGTCAGACGGTGTCGTCGTAATAACGGCCAAACATGACATCAACTCGCCCAAGTTCGAAGCAGCTTATGAACCCATTACGATAGGAGACTGGGCCTGGATAGCGACGAACGCAATCATCCTTGGCGGTGTCACCGTGGGGGAAGGTGCAGTGGTAGCGGCCGGGGCCGTCGTGACCAAGGATATCCCACCATATTCAGTTGTCGGGGGGAACCCGGCCAAGGTCATCGGGGAGAGGAAGAAACAGCCTTTCGACTATTCTCCAGGGAGCTACCGCCCTCCCTTTCTGTAGTGCCTCATGAGGATCTGCTATGTGGCGGCCGACGTCGCCGTTCCACATTACAGGGGGTCGTCGACCCATGTCTTCGAGCTTGCGAGGAACCTCGCAAAGCGCGGGCACGAGGTCCACGTCGTCGCCAGGAGGGTCTTTTCGTCCCAGCCGAAGGAAGAAGTCTTGGATGGGTTCCACATACATAGATTTCAGCGCGGGATATTGTTCTCATCGTCGAAGTCCAGCTTCGCCAAGACCGAGTCGAAGGGGTCCTACCGGGGAAGCACTCCTCTTCTGATTTGGAAGTCGTACGAGGCCTACCTGATGACCATCTTCCCCGCCTACATTGGAGCGCAAATCGCCCGTCTCGTAAAGGAGAATTCGATCGACATCATCTTCGAGAGGGAGAGCTCGTTTGGAGGGGGGGCTGTGGCCAGCATGCTTACTGGCCGTCCGCTGGTCTTGGAAGTGATTGGGAATCGAGTCACCGGGCTCCAGATGAGACAGACGAAGAGAATCATCGCATATACTCGAGGGTTGTTCGATGGCAGGGTCGAGCCCTCGAAAGTCGAGTTGGTCACCGGAGCCGTTGACGTGGACGTTTTCAAGCCGGACCTTGCATCTAGGGAGAGTGTCAGGAAAGAGTATGGCCTCGTCGGGTGCCCAGTCATCGGATACGCTGGGACGTTTCAGGAGTGGCACGGGCTTGATGAACTAATTCAGGCATCTCGTGGACTCATCCAAAGTGTACCCAATGTCAAGTTCTTGATGGTCGGGCCGTACTACAAAGACACCGAGGCCGAGGTTATCAAGGAAGGGGAACGAGGCTCATTCATCTTCACGGGGCCGGTGCCTTACGAAGCCGTTCCTTCGTTTCTTAACGCGAGCGATGTTCTGGTGGCGCCATACAATCCGTCGAAGATTATGGCATCAGAGCAGGCGCGGAAGCACGGCCTCGGATCTCCGCTCAAGGTCTTCGAGTATATGGCAACAGGGAAACCTGTTGTGACGACGGACGTAAAGCCGATATCCGATCCCATCCAGGACGGGGTCACGGGGGTCCTCGTCCCTGTGGGAGACTCCAAAGCGCTTGAAGAGGCAATTCTCATGCTCCTGAGCGAAAAGGAAAAGGCTGGAGCCATGGGAGCTGCGGCAAGAAGATCGGTCGCGCTCGAGTACTCCTGGGAAAGAGTGGCAAGGAAGCTTGAAGGGGTCTTCGAATCAGTGCTCACGGCACCTAGAGTTCAGGCAATCTAGGAATGGCTCTCGGTATGCAGTCGCCTATCACAAAGACCGACACCGCTATTATCGAACCCGTAGTGTCCGTCATACTCCCGCTCTACAACTCCGCGAAAGATCTTCCTTCTGCACTCTCACAGCTTGTGGGGCAGTCGTACCGTAACAAGGAGATAATCCTTGTCGATGATGGCTCATCAGACGAAACATACAGCATGGCCTCTGAGCTCTCGAAGAAAATAGATCACATCATTCTTTCGAAAACGGACCACATGGGAGCGTCACACGCAAGGAACGTCGGTGCTTCGAAGTCGAGAGGGGCGATTCTTTTCTTCGCTGAATCTGACTGTGTGTACGATGCTGATTATATACAGAAGGCCGTAGATTCTCTTGTTTCGGAGCCCGGAGCCGGGGCCGTCTGTCTCACGGGCGCACCGCTGATAACTAGGCCCACTTTAGCGACTCGGTGCATAGATGTGGAGAACAAAGTCCAACACAAACTGCTGAGAGAGGGAAAAATCAGGCCCTTCTATGCTTGGGTGTACAGAAAAGAGACATTCACCAAACTCGGCGGCTTCGACGAAAACCTCTTCCAAGGAGAGGACAGGGACCTCTTTTCTAGGCTCAAGGCCGCCAACTATTCGGTGACTTGGGTCCCTGGGGTGAACTGGAGACACAGAAGAGACCAAACGATTCTCGACATGTCAAGGAAATGGGTGGGCAGAGGGAGAACCAGAGTCCTGTTGACACTCAAGCACCGGCAAGCCTACGAGCTTCTGAAGGACCTCCTCCCTCTTTGGGCGACGGTCGGTGGAATCCTATTGCTCACCTTATATCCCTTGGGTGGCGCTGCAGTCTTGTTCATTGTTGCGGCCGCGTTCGTCAGCAAATCTGTGAGAGTCGCTTCGATTTCATGGTCGGAAGTAAGAAACAAACGAGTCTTCCTGGCTTATCCGTACTTCTTGTTGGTGAGGAACTTCTCAATGGGGATGGGGTACTCACTGGCTCTTGCGAGGATTGCCGTCTTGAAGGTACAGAGGAAAAAACTCTCATGGAGCAAGATCTGACTAACTTGACGGACCAAAGGCCAAGCGCATTCTTGAGTTCTCACGCTCACTCTGAAGCGGGTTGGATCTCAGAATGGCAAATGCGTCAGGAAATTCAGGGACTCCCTGAAGTGATATGAGCCGTGTTCGTAGCGTGTTGAGGGTCGTAAGCGACTATCCGGCCGCTGGAAGGGCAACGTTTGGCCTCCAACCCGTCTTCACCAATCTTTCCAGGGAGCAAAAGAAAATCGGATATGATGTCAAGGTGATTGCCGCTTTGCACAAGGGAGAGCCTAGAGTCGAATTTGATAATGATGTGGAAATTCGTCGCGTCCCCATTCCCTTCAACCTAAATGCCTACCGAGAACTGAGGAAGCTGATCTCTGTGACTGAACGTCCGGTGGTCCACACCCACGCCACAGCTGGTATCTTCCTGGTGGCCACCAAGGGCTTGCTTCAAGTGCCTCACGTTGCGCATGTACATGGGACGAGTCATTCGCACTATATACCGACAACCATAAGGTCTGGAAAGTATGTCGAAGGGTATTCCGCACTAGGGATGGAATACTACTTCTTGCGCGAAAGGCTGCTCTGGGGATCTGCCAATAGAATACTGTCCATTAGTAACCAAATGAAGGCTGACCTGGTTGACTTTTACGACATCCAGTCAGATAAGATAATCCCTGTTTTCAACGGCGTGGACACTGATTTGTTCAGGGAGGTGGAGCGTCCTGCTCTGCCCGACTCTTTGAGGTACCTGCTTCAAAAAGACGTGATCCTTTACGTCGGTCATTTCGGAATCAGGAAAGGTCTTCCATATTTGATTGCAGCAATGAAGGCCGTAGTAGCTCGTAATCCTAATGCGATACTCCTCTGTATTGGTGGTGTTCCGGAATGGCTTGGTAAGGAAGACTATTGGGGCTTCTTGCAAGACAGAATCAAAGCACTCAACCTTCAGGAGAATGTTCTGTTGTTGGACAGGATGCCTAATTCACAACTTCCAAGCTTCTACTCCCTAGCCAAGGTATTCGTCCTGCCTTCATATTATGAGGGATTTGGCAAAGTAATAGTGGAGGCAATGGCTTGCTCAAGGCCAGTCATAGCGACGAAAAAGGGAGGACCATTGGAGGTGCTGAGTGATCAGGAAACTGGCTTGCTAGTCGATTATGGATCTTCAAAGCAAATATCTGACGGTATACTCCGGCTTCTCGAAAATCGCCGACTCGCTGTGGAGATGGGATTCAAGGGGCGGCAGAAAGTATTGCGCGACTTCACGTGGTCGGCGGTTGCAAACAGAATCACGTCAGTTTATGACTCGCTAGGAGAAAGTCAGTAGGACTCCTGAGAGACAGATGCACCTGGAATTGGTCCTGACTTCAACTGTTAAGACAGCTTTGGAACCACTAATTGCTAAATGAAACCACGGTCTAATTTGATCGTACTCTCCTCCAGGAGCGTCCTAAGGGATGCTGTCACAGAGGCCCCTGGTATTTTGTTTGTGGAAGGGAAGACGAATGAAAGGCCGTTGATTGGGCCACGTCACGGGGGAATTCCCGAAGCTCTAAACGATGGGGTGAATGGCTTCCTCGTAGGATACGCAAGTCAGGAGCAACTGGCCCGTGTGATCATCACGGTCCTTCAAGACAGCGACTTGGCAAAGCGGATGGGATGTGCCGGGAGACTGCGGATCCTTCATGATTTCACATGGCAGCCTGCTTCAGACTGCATCGAATCAATCCACAGTGAGCTAGTTCCTCCAAAGGCAGCAATGGGAGCCATGCCATGAGAATCCTCATAGTCTCTTCGTCCTTCTTCCCGAAGATTGACGGCTCTACGAGGTGCGTATACGACCACGCGAGGAAGCTCGTCGAAAGGGGGAACGCAGTGCACTTGGTCACTAGGGGGTTCCCTGGCGCTCGGCGACAGGAGGTTTTCGAGGGGATCCAAGTAACGCGGTCATCCTATTCGTTCCGTGGAGGGATGCTTCCACAGAGGGTCCGACTCATGTTCGAACAGATCTTGATGATCATAATGTTGCAGAGGCAGGAGAGGTTCAACGTCATTCATGTGCACGGATTCACTGCCGGGCTTGCGGCGCTTCCGGCAAAGTATCTTTTCGCAGTGCCAGTAGTCATCACGACCCATGGGACCGAGCTTCTATGGCCCCGGAAGGTGTGGTGGAAGAGCGAGCGGGAAATCAAGCTGACCCTCCTTTTCGAGAAGTTCGTCCTGAGGAGGTGCGATGTAATCGTGGCCCAATCGAGGGGGGTCAAGGACTATATGTTGAGAATATACGGAAAAGGAATTGCAAGCAGGTTCAAGATCATACCGACCGGGGTCGACCACATGAGATTCAGGTACGTCGAAAGACTTCACGGAACCCCGCAGATACTCTTTGTGGGTGCGTTGTCTGAAATAAAGGGCGTTTCGTGTCTTCTGAAAGCCTTCTCTAAGGTCCATCTTCAAATCCCGGACGCGAGACTCGTCTTGGTGGGGAGCGGGCCCATGAGTCAGAAGTACAAGGATTGGGCGAAGGAGATGAAGTTGTTGGATGCCGTCCAGTTCCTTGGTCCCGTAAGAGACGATGATCGACTAGCATCGCTCTATGAGGGATCCGATATTGTGGTGCTTCCGTCAAACGTAGGAGGTCCGGTTTCCTGTACCGTAATGGAGGGGCTCAGCAGCGGTAGGGCGGTTATTTCCACCGACCTTCCTGGAGGTCTACATGACGTACTTTGCAACGGAGCTGGGATTCTGATGCGTCCTGAAGATGACCTCGGACTTGCTAATAACCTCCTCGATCTCCTGAACCATCCGGAGTACTTGAAAAGTCAGCAGGTCAGAGCCCGCCGTGAGGTGGAGGCCAAATATACACTCGACCAGATGACCGATTCACTAATGGGGCTATACAAAGGACTTGCTGCATAGAACGTCGGAATCTGTAAACGAGCAGGTAAAAGGGAAGAAATTCCTGGTCGTAGGCGGAGCAGGGTTCATAGGTTCCCACATTGTTGAGAGGCTCGCCGGGCTCGGTGCAAACGTCATCGCTCTTGATGACCTCTCCAACGGGAAACTGGCGAATCTACCGAAGGCCGACACCGTGAATTCAATA
>JAFMAU010000041.1 GCA_029784825.1 Nitrososphaerota archaeon
CGCCCTCTACGACACTGACCTGACTCTCAGGAGGACGTCGGAGTTCCTCTCGAAGGGGAAGAAGACGATTTTCGCATTCTATCCTGGAGCGTTCACCGGCGTCTGCACCAATGAGATGTGCGCGTTCAGGGACATGCACGAGGAGCTCCAGAAGCTGAACGCCACGGTGGTGGGGATCTCGGTCGACCCTCCCTTCGCTAACAAGGCCTTCGCAGAGAGGCACCGCCTCGGAATCACCCTTCTCAGCGACTTCAAGAGAGAGACGATTCGAAAGTACGGCGTAGTCTGGAAGGACCTCGGAGGGATGAAGGGCTACGACGGCGCCAACAGGGCGATCTTCGTCGCAGATGGCTCCGGGAAGATAGTCTACAAATGGGTAGGAGAGAACCCGGGGAAGTACCCCGACATGGACGCGATCAAAAGGGCGCTCTAGCCCAGTCTTACCAGGGCCTGACCCCGCTTCACCGCTGTCCCTTCGCGGACAAGGACCCCCTTCACCACCGCGTCGCGGTCAGCCCTGACGGCGACCTCCATCTTCATCGACTCCAGGACGACCAACGGGTCACCGGCGTTCACCTTTTCTCCGATGCCGACGAAAGCCGTGATAACTTTGCCTGGCATCGGCGCGACGATTACATCTTTCTCCACGGAAAGCGCCGCCTTTGGGGTTGACGGAGCGGTCAGGACCGCCGTGCGCCTGTAGGAGAGGGTTTCGCCCCCGACGGTCATCTGCACCCATTGGGGGGTCGCCCCGATCAAGCTCACCACAACGGGCTTCCCTCCTAGCTCGACCAGGAGCGACCCCTGGCTTGGCTGGCGCCTGAGCTTCAGCAGATACTCCCTCCCAGAGACCGATACCTTGTAACCGTCCCCCGCTTGGGTGATGTCGACCACGAACTGGCCGTCGCCGCTTTCCATCTCATAGCGCGTCATAGTACCTCCCCCCCTGGCGCGGCGCAGGCGGCTTGGGTCCTTGCGGTTGCGCACGCAGAGGTGCGAAGGTGACGCCCGACTCGATGACGGCTGCCGCTATCGCAGCGCAATCTTGGGCGAGCACGGCCCGCTCCGCCGCGAGCTCGCTAACGAAAGACTGGACGATTTTGTTCCTTTCGAGGAACTGCACGTCGAGGTTCCAGTTTACGAACTCGTCGTGGTTGAGGATGAATTTCTGGAGCGGGATGGTCGTCCGAGGGCCATCGATGACGAACTCCGAAAGCGCCAGGAGCATCCGTTGCCTCGCTTCCTCCAAGTCGTTGCCGAAGACGACCAGCTTGGCGAGGAGGGAGTCGTAGTACTCCGGGACGTCGTAGCCGGGGTATAGCGCCGTGTCTATCCTTACGCCGGCTCCTCCTGGGAAGAAGATGTTCTCGACCCTGCCGCTCGAAGGCGCGAAGCCGGCAGCCGGGTCCTCGGCGTTTATCCTGCACTGCATGGCGGCACCAGTAAGCTTGACGTCGTCCTGGCTGTAATCGATGCCTTCTCCGGCCGCTATCTTCAGCTGCTCCTTGACGAGATCGAGGCGCGCACGCATCTCCGTCACAGGATGCTCCACCTGCAGCCTAGAGTTGACCTCGATGAAGTGGAAATTCTGGTCTTTGTCCATCAGGAACTCCACCGTCCCAACGTTTTCGTACTCTAGTGCCTTCGCGAGTCTGACCGCATAGTCGGCGACCTTCATCCTGGCCAGCTCGTCGAGCCCTGGGGCAGGGGTGATCTCCAGCAGCTTCTGGTGCCTCCGCTGGATGCTGCATTCCCTCTCGCCAAGCTGGATCACCTTCCCCTTCCCGTCGGATACTATCTGGACCTCGATATGGCGCGCCGGCCTTATCAGCTTCTCGACGAAGAGCCCGGCTTTGCCAAGGGAACGCCTCATCTCGGTCGTTGCGAGGTTGAACCCCTGGAGCAGCTGCCTGTCGTCGTTCGCTTCCCTGATCCCCCTTCCGCCCCCGCCGAAGGCAGCTTTGAGGAGGACCGGGTAACCGAGCTCCCTTGCCGCTTCAAGGGCGCCCTCCGGAGTGTAGAAGACGGTCTCCCCTCCTTCTATCACAGGGATCCCCGCTCTCTTCGCCATCCTCTTGCAGTCGACCTTGTTGCCTGCGATGACCAGGGTCCTGGGCTTGGGGCCGACGAACTTTATGCCTGCTTGCCTGCACTTCTCGGCGAGGTTCCAGTTTTCAGACACGAATCCGTAGCCGGGGTGGAGGGCGTCGACCCTTGCGTCGACCGCGGCCTGCACCATCTTGTCTATGTTCAGGTAGCTGTCGCCTGGGTCCGCGGGTCCTATCCTTACCGCTCTGTCGGCGAGCCTGACATGCAGCGCGTCGGCGTCGGCGTCGGAGTAGACTGCGACCGTTCTGACGCCGAGGAGCTTGCAGGTCCTGATTATCCGGACCGCAATCTCGCCCCGGTTGGCTATGAGCACGTCTCCGAACAAATGCGCTTCACAGCTGGATGTTGCCGTGCTTCTTCGCAGGTCTGAACTCGCTCTTCCCCTTCAGTGACTCGAATGCCGCGGCGACCTTCCGCCTGGTTATGGAAGGCGGTATCACTTCGTCGATTATGCCCCTGCTCGCTGCTACGTACGGGTTGGCGAACTTCTTCCTGTAATCTGATGTCAGCTGCTTCCGCAGGCCGTCGGGGTCGGAAGACGCCTCTATCTCCTTCCTGTAGACTATGTTGATAGCGCCCTCAGGGCCCATGACCGCAATCTCGGCTCCGGGCCATGCGTAGTTCATGTCAGCCCTGCTGTTCTTGGAGCCCATGGCGCAGTAGGCGCCGCCGTAGGCCTTCTTCAGGATCAAGGTCACCTTGGGGACCGTAGCCTCGCAATACGCATAGAGGAGCTTGCAGCCGTGGCGTATCAGGCCTCTGTGCTCCTGATCTGTCCCCGGAAGGTAACCGGGTACGTCCACCAGAGTGAGGATCGGGATGTTGAAGGCGTCGCAGAAGCGCACGAACCTGGCGGCCTTGTCGGAGCTGTCCACGTCGAGGGCGCCGCCGAGGACCATCGGCTGGTTCGCCACGACCCCGACGCTGCTCCCAGCTATGCGTGCGAAGCCGACCGTTACGTTCTGGGCCCACCCGGCGTGGACCTCCAGGAAGTCTCCACGGTCGACGACCCTCTGGATGATCTTTCTGACATCATACGACCTGTAGGGCTCCGTTGGAGCGAGGGCGTCGAGCTCGGCGTCGGATTCGATCGCGTCATCCCATTCCGCCGCCGGAGGCACTTCCGTGTTGTTCTGCGGCAAGTAGGAAAGCAGCACCCTGACGGAGGAGAGGCATTCCTTCTCCGAGTCACATACGAAGTGAGCAACCCCGCTCTGAGCTGCGTGGATGGCGGCACCCCCCAGGTCCTCGAATGTGACGGTCTCTCCCAGCGCCGCCTTCACGACGTCTGGGCCAGTGACGAACATCTGACCCACCCCCTTGACCATGAAGACGAAATCTGTCATGGCAGGAGAGTAGACGGCCGCTCCAGCGCTCGGCCCTAGGACCGCGCTGATCTGAGGGACGACCCCCGACGCCAGGGTGTTCCGGAAGAACAGTTCGCTAACGCCGGCCAGGCTCGAGACCCCCTCCTGGATCCGAGCGCCCCCCGAGTCGTTGAGTCCTACTATCGGGGCGCCGTTCTTCAGCGCCAAATCGACGACCTTCGTGACCTTTTTCATCAGGGCCTCCCCAAGAGACCCGCCGAACACCGTGAAGTCGTGCGCATACACGTAGACGAGTCGACCGCCGATCTTCCCGTAGCCCGTGACAACTCCGTCGCCAAGTGGGTGCGACCTGTCCATCCCGAGGTCAGTCGACCTGTGGGTAGCGAACCTGTCGAGCTCGTTGAAGGTGCCCGTGTCGAGTAGCAGGCCGATCCTTTCTCGCGCGGTCAGCTTCCCTTTCCTGTGTTGGTCGTCGATCCGTTCCTGCCCGCCTCCCAGCTCTGCTACCCTGTTCATCTCGTCGAGGTCCCTTTCGGCCCCACTCAATTGAGGCTCTCTTCGCTTCCAATGTTAAAAGGGTGGGCTTGGTCAGGTGGCTCGTCCTGGTCTTCGTAGCCGATTGACGAACCGTCAGCCCCGCTCTCTAAGCCATTCGAGGTCTTCGGCGCCGATTGCCACCGATTCCCCCTCGAGCGCGACGACCAAGTTCCCTTCGGCGTCTATGCCCTCGGCGACACATGAAAACGGATTTTCTCCGGTTTTCAGCTTGATAGAAACCTCCTTCCCCACTGTTCCGACCTTCTGCGACCATTCTTCCCTGAGGTCTTCTCCCGACGTCCACCTGTCATAGAGCGCTGAGAACGAATCCAGGATGGATTGCGCGACATCCGAAATCTCTACGGTCTCCCCCAACTCCCCCGCGATGCTCGTGGACTCCGGCTGAAGGTCGCCCATCTCGGATGACGAGGCGTTGCAGTCGACTCCTATCCCGATGATCATCTGATCGACCTTCCCTCCTCGGGACTGGGCCTCGGCTATCACTCCCCCCAGTTTCTTGGACCTGATGGTCACGTCGTTCGGCCATCTGATGCTCGAATCGAGACCGGTCGAAAGCCTGATGCCGTCGACGACCGCAGCAGCGGTCAGGAGTGTTGCAAGTTCGGGCCTAGCTAACTTCGCGGGCCTCAGGATGAACGACATGTAGAGTCCCCCCACAGGCGAGACCCAGGTCCGTCCCATGCGCCCAGACCCTGCAGTCTGAGACTTTGCGATGATGGTCGTGCCTTCCGGTGCTCCGCGACCGGCGCGTTCCCGAGCGGCCTGCTGCGTGGAGCCGACCACGTCAAGCTCGACCGTTTTCCACCTGACCATCGTCCCTTCGGCAGGTCCCCGCGCCGATATGCTTTGTGTATGAATCCCATAGGAGAACACCTTAAGACATAAAGAAGGTCGAGCGGCCTGCCGCGTTTTGTGGCCCTGGTGGTGCAGCTTGGTTAGCATAGGAGGCTGTGGACCTCTCGATCGTGGGTTCAAATCCCACCCAGGGCCCCTTGTGGTTTAGTCAACGGCATTCCAGCGATTCCGCCGTGGAGCTACGCACGCTTCTGTGAGACGAACTCGAAGTTGTCCTTTTGGAAGGCCCTCCATTTCCACTTCTCGAAGGGTCCTCCCAAAGGTTTGAGGGCCTGAGCTGCTCCCCCGGCTGTCGGCTTGGTCTCGCCCGCCAGCTTCTGCACGGCGTCGATGTACGCGATGAGCATGTCGATGTCCCCTGCCGTGCCGATCGGGCCGTGGCCGGGGACCAGCACCTTCAGGTCCAGTGACTTGACCCTGTCGAGGATCCGTAGAAGCTCTCTGATGTCACCGTCTGCAAGATATGGATGGGACGCCACGAATAGCAGGTCCCCCATGAATGCGACCCTGTCTTCGGGGAGATAGAGAAACGCGTCGCTGACCGTGTGGCCACCTCCATAGGTTATCGCCTCCGCAAGCCGTTTCGAGCCGTGAAGAACAAAGGTGCTGTCGAATGTGACGTCGGGAAGCGTGTACCTCAACGTTGAGAGGCCCTCGAGGTGAGCCTCGTCGTAGGCTCTGAAGAGGACGCTGTCGGGGTCTTCCGGCTTCGCGCGCCACGAATCCAGGTCGCTCTGGACTTCTTTCCTGACGACGTCCACAGACGATGCGTACCTGTCCCTTGACTTCGACATCACCTCTCTCGTTCTAGTCGTGGAGATTATGGTGGCCCCTTCGAAGACCTGGTTGCCCTTCACGTGGTCAGAGTGGAAGTGGCTGTTCATCACGAAGGCAGTTGGCTTCCCGGCGATGGCGGCAGCCGCACCCTTCAAGTCAGATGCAGCGGACTGGTTTACGAACGTGTCGAAGACCACGACCGCATCGCCAAGGTCTATCACTCCTGCGTTGCAGATGGCCCACCCGTCGTCGCTGGCGATTGCAGCGTAGACGCCCTCGCAAATCTTCTGCAGAGAAAAGTGCCTCGAAGGCGGCAGGGTGCCAACCAACGTCCGAGCCGGGGGCGCGGTTGTTATTATCGTTCGTTGTTGCTAGCGCGCACAGGAACGCATTTACCAAGCGGCGTGGGCGGTCTGGGAGGCGCAGCTTGTCCTACCAGGGCCCGTTCTACGAGACTGCGAGGATCAAAGACTACTCGGAGGGATACGTGAAAGCCCTGGACCATTGGCTCTTCTACAGGAGCTTCGGCGAAACCGGGAAGAGGGGGACCATACTTGCTGTTCACGGCGGCCCGGGCGCGGGGCAGGACGGTATGACCAGGATCGCCCAGTTCTCAGAGAAGGGGTTCCGGGTTGTGATGTACGACCAGCTGGGGGCTGGGAAGTCAGAGAAGCCAGCGAGCGAGCTCTTCTATTCGATGGAGAGATACGTGGAGGAGATCGAAGGGGTGCGGACTGCGCTGAGCCTCGGGAAGGTCCACATGTACGGGGTGAGCTTTGGAGGGTTCCTCAACATCGGGTATGCGGTGAAGTACTCGAAGAACCTTGCAAGTCTGATGACGCAGAGCGGGACTTCGAGCGCCCCGGTCGCGATTGAGGAGATGATGCGGCTTCGAAACGAGGCACCCTCGTGGGTGCACGAAACCATGGACAGGTGCGAAGCCATCCAGGACCTGCACGACCCAGAGTACCTGAAGGCGACGGACTACCTGTACAGGCGGCATCTCTGTCGGGCAGATCCGCTCCCGCCCGACATCGAACGGTGGTTCCCCATCAAGACGAGGCTAGAGAACGTTAACCCAGTCTACAGGCTGATGTGGGGCCTCCACGAGTTCTATCCTACTGGGAACAGCAAATACTGGGACGTCACCAGTCAATTGGATCGGATCGAATGTCCGACCCTGGTGACGTGCGGAGAGTTCGACGAAATAACTCCGAAGAATGCGGAGCTGTTGCACAGGCACATCAGAAGCTCGGAGCTCCGCGTTTTCCGCGACTGTTCGCATCTTATAGTGGTGGAGAACCCGCAGGAGTTCTTCCGCGTCCACGGAGATTTCCTCGACAAAGTCGCCTAGAGAGCGGCCCCTCCGATCTTACGAGCCGGCGGACTCTGATGGGAGCTCAGGTCCCTTTGTAGCAGAAGTACGGATATCCGCCGTTGACCATCCCGACCGCCATGTCCACAATCTTCTCGGAAACCTCTTTCCACCTTGCGTCCCAGTCGACCCCGTCCACGACGAATTCCTTCTCGTCCCCTGCCTTGGGGACCTGCTTCCAGATCGCCCGACCGTGGAATGGCTTCACAATCCGGACGTGCCATTTGTTACATAACGTCGTCCTCCCCTCGGATTTGAAGTAGTGACATGAGGTGCAGAAGTTCGAAAGCCAGATGATCTCCTTCGTCGGCTTGACCAGCTTCCCTATCTCTTCGAGGAGGCGCTCTGACTCCTTGCGGATCATGTCCGCGAGCTCCCTCTGGCCCTGCTCCGTGTTCGTGTAGTATTCGGGGTCCCTTGCTAGGGCCAGCCACCAGCTGGCATACTCCTCTCGTTCGTCGCTCAAAGCGTGCCGATTAGACGGTCGCTACTAAATAAAACCGAGCGACGCGTTCTGCCTGTTCCCAAGGGATAAATAGCGAGAGTGGCGGTAAACCGTGTCCGGCGCGCAGCGTGCTACGACGGGCGATCTGGACTGGCTCGCAAGGTCAGGATGATGACATCACTGCTGCGCGCCGACTAAAGCGATCACTTCCGAAGACGTGACAGTCGAAGCGCCGGAGTCCTCCATCTCCCTGAGGGCGGCTGCCGAGTCTCCTTTGCGAACCTCCAGCCCCCCCACGCAGTCGACGATCACGTGCGCGCCAAATCCGTCTAGCAGAGCGTCTTTGGTCGTGGTCCTGACACAGTACTCGACGGCGAGGCCGCCTATGTAGACGTCGGTCACCCCCAGTTTTCCTAGCCTGTCGGCTAGGTCCGTCCCCTGGAACCCCGAGTAGGCGTCCCTGTCTGGGTCATCACCCTTGCTTACCAGCTGAGAGCCGGCCGGCATCGGGATGCTCTTGTGTATCTCCGCCCCAGGGGTGCCCTGAACGCAGTGTGGGGGCCAGGGTCCTCCCAGCGCCTTGAACGAGCAGTGATTTACCGGATGCCAGTCCCGCGTGAAGAAAACCGGTAGCCCCGCGTCTGCGAAGGCAGAGATGACCCTGTCCAGGTCAGGTATCATCGCGTCAGCGTGGGGGACCGGAAGCGCACCGCCTGGAAAGAAATCGTTCTGCACGTCCACGACAAGGAGCGCTGCCTTGGCCAAGGCTTCACCTCCACAAGATCTTGGGGTCGGCGGCGGAAAGGCCCTTCAGCTCCCGCCCGACGCGGGCCCTTATGGCCTCCAGACCCTCGTACCTTCGAACGATCTTCCCTCGCTTCATCAGGGGCTTGAGCAGCGGCTCTCCCGACGAAGCCGCTTTGCCTTCGAGCGTCACCGTGTCGTTGTATCCACGACCCCGGTAGACCTGCTTCCTTCCCCCAAGGCCGCCCCTCTTTGCCCTGAACTCCATCCCGCCGCGTCCTCTCACTTCCACTATCTTCGCGCTAAGATCAATGACAGGCGGATAGGCGACCGCGGTCCCCACGCCGAAACCGTCCACTACGTCCCTGAGCCCCGCCACGGCGTCCTCGTCGAGCCGCCCTGACGCGATTATCTTCACGTGCTTGCCACCACGGATGTTGAGCTCCCAGCGGACCTCTTCGACTATCTGCCTGAAGTTCCCTCGTCGTGACGCGGGCGTGTCCAGGCGTATCCCCCAGAGCTTCTTGCCGAGCGTCTCGTACGCCCTGATGGCTTCGGTCTTCTCGTCCCAGAACGTATCCACCAGCACGATCCGAGCGGCTTCCCTGGGCGCGTACTTGTCGAATAGCCTCCATGCCTTCTCCGGGTCACCCACGATCTGCACAAGTGCATGCGGCATCGTCCCTGCCGGCGCCACCTTGAGGAGCTTCGCCCCCAGCACGTTGGATACGCCGTCGAACCCCGCGATGTAACAGGCGCGCTCCACAAGCGCCGAAAGTGCGGGGTGAACTCTGCGGGTGCCGAAACTCAACAGCGTCCGTCTTCCCGCCGCCTGACGGTACCTTGCCGCGCGTGTCGAGATGCTGGTGGAGGAGCTCAGGAGCCCGAGTATGGCTGTCTCGTACCAGAGAAAGTCAAGATATCTCCCCTCGATGGTGAGCAGGGGCTCGTAGATCGCCGTCGAGCCATCAGCCAAAAAGACCGAGCCTTCCTCCATCGCCCTGACTTCGACGGGGATTCCTTCGAGCAGCTTCGCGACCTCGTAGACGCCGCTGAGGATTCCCCAGTTCTGCTCGTATGGGAGGTCGCGGGCGTACACTTCCATGACAACCCGCGGATTGTAGCCGCTCTTGCGGAGCACTTCCTCGGTGTGGCGGAAGTAGACGTCGGTTGTGTCACCTTTCTTTATCTCCCGCCCGCTCGCTAGCCAGAAGGTCCTGTCGTCCAGGTCGAAGCCGGACATGTGAGGTCCGACGAAGCCGCTTCTTGAAAAGGTATTTCTGGCGGCGGAGCGGCGACTTCCATGTTGGCGTCCAGAGAGCTCGACTTTGCGGCTGCGAAGAAGAGGATAGTCTCTTTCATCGAAAGGCGGACGTCGTCGGCCGGTGCGGACGGAGCAGTGCTGGGGCTCAGCGGCGGCGTAGACTCCGCTGTGACTGCATACCTCACGGTTGAGGCGCTGGGGAGCAGGAGGGTGATGGCCCTGATAATGCCGGACCTCCGTGTGACCCCGCAAGTTGACGTGTCCGATGCCAAGGAAGTGGCGGAAGAGCTAGACGTCGAAGCGAGGATGATTGACATCACCCCGATTCACCGGGCGTTCATGAAGGGGCTCGTGCAGAACAGGCTGGCGGAAGGGAATCTCAGGGCGAGGATCAGGATGGCTCTGCTCTACTACTACGCCAACTCCCAGAATCGGATTGTGGTGGGGACCGGCGACCGCTCGGAAGCGCTTGTGGGTTACTTCACCAAGTATGGCGACGGCGGGGTGGACATACTCCCGATCGGGGACCTGTACAAGACCGAGGTGAGGAAGCTGGGGGAGGTCCTCGGTGTAGACAGGAGGATAATCACGAAACGGAGCAGCCCCAGGCTATGGCCGGGCCAGACGGCAGAGGGGGAGCTCGGAGCGGGCTACGAAGTTATCGACGACATACTCCGACTGCATGTCGACCAGAAGAAGGGCGCCGGAGAAACCGCTGCCAGACTCGGGATCAAGACTGACGAGGTCATGCTGGTCTTGGGCAGACTGGAGAGGTCGGCGCACAAGCGCCGCAAGCCAGAGGTCTGCAAGGTCCACTAACTCTTATACGAGGAACCGGGCGAGGCGGAAACCGAGTGGGCCGGTAGTTCAGCGGTACGAACGCCCGCCTCGCACGCGGGAGGTCGGGGGTCCAATTCCCCCCCGGTCCACCTTTCTCTAGTACTTGGCTTCCCTCAGCTCCCTGAAGAAGGGAAAGAGCGCCACGGCGACGACCGCGACCGCCACCCCTGAAGCGATGATGACCGAGCCGATGGAAAAAAAGGCAGCAAGGAACCCCGCCATCACGGCGGCGACTGGCTGTGCCGCCGACAGAGACGCCGTCAGCGCGGTGCCTGCCCTTCCGAGCATCTCGTTGGGGACGTGCGTCTGCACGAGGGCGTTGATGGGGACGTTGACCACAGCTAGTATGACGCCCATAGCCGCAAAAAGCACCAGCGCCGCCGGCGTGGTCGTGACGAAACCTACCAGGGCAAATACGGCGCCGAACGCCATGACCCCGAAGAAGAGCAGTTTGCCCACGTAGCCTCTGAAGTTGACCCTGCCAATCAGCACGGACCCCACAATCAAGCCAAGGGCGAAGGCTGCGGAGAGGAAGCCGTAAGTCGACGCACCTCCGTGGACCCAGAACTTCGCGTATGGGGCGAGCAACGCAGTCAGAGCGCTGGCGAAGAAATTGATTACGAGCCCGAAGAAGATCAGTTGAAGGAAGAGCCTGCTCTTTCTTACGAACCCGATGCCTTCGGCGAAGTCCTTCGTGAAGCTGTTCTTTGTCGCGGCTGCCTCCGCGACTGGCCTCGGTGACCCGTAATTTTTCGCGATGAGCAACATCATCGCTGCTGCAAAGAAGAAAGTGAGGCTGTCGTAGGTGACAGGGACCGCCAGGCCCAAGGCCGCGATTACGATTCCGCCCACCGAGTACCCAAGCAACTGGTTGAACGACTGGCTGAGGGAGAACAGGCCGTTTGCAGCCCCGATGTTCTCCCTGCTCACCATGTTTGGGATGATGGCCCCGCTCGCGGCCCTGTAGAATTGGGCGCCCGAGTAGAGCAGCAGCACCAAGAAGATCAGGAGCGAGAAATCGAGGGAGTCGGCGGCGTATAGGAGCGAGACGGCAAGTGTGACTGCACCCTGGAAGAGGCTGCTGACCACCATCACATTCCTGCGGTTTTTCCGGTCGGCGTATACCCCGGCGAAGGGGGACACCAAGACTGCGGGGAGCAGGACAGCCGCCTGGGTAAGGCCCACCAGCTCCGTCGAGCCGGTCGTGACGAGTACGAGCCAGAGGAGAGCTATGTCGAAGACCGCGTCTCCCGATTGAGAGATGAGCTGGCCGGCCCAGAGGTATGAAAAAGACCGGTTCTTCAGAAGGGCGCCGTAGCTAGGGCCCCCAGCTGGTTTCTCGGCCACGCTGCGCCTGATATGGGAATGGTATCTAAACCGTCGGAGGCGTGTATGCCACCGTGGGAGCGGTGATCGTGCCCTCTGTCTCGGTCAGTCCCAGCTCCTTCCCCAGGTCAGCCCTAAGCCCCTTGTACCGGTTGCGGACGGTGACCTCCGTGACCCCCGCTGCCTCTGCGATCTCCTTCTGGGTCTTGACCTCCCCTTCGATTACCCCTGCGAGGTAGAGCGATGCAGCTGCCAGCCCCATTGGGGACTTCCCCGCTGAGATCTCCTTCTCCTCTGTGATCCTGACGATCTCGATCGCTTTGCGGGCGACGCGCTCCGAAAGCCCGACGTGGGACGCGATTCTGTTGACGTTCCTGGCGGCGTCTGCCACTGGCATGGTCAGGTCCATCTCCCTGACGAGTATCCGGTAATCCCTGGCCACAGCCTTCCGGTCGAGGTTCTCTGCAGCGGCTATGTCCTTTAGCGTCCTGGGGGTCTCTGTATCCCTCATGGCAGCGTAGAGCGACGCGGCCGATATGCCGATGATCGAGCGGCCCCTGAGAAGGCCCCGGTCGAGCGCCTTCCTGTAGATGTACGCAGCCCTCTCCCTAACCGCCTGGGATACCCCGAGTTTGTCGGCCATTTTCTCAAGTTCGCGCAGAGCGATGCTCAGGTTCTTCTCCTGGTTCCCGAACGCCGGTGAGCGGTTGTCCCACTTCCGGAGCCGGTCGATGCTGCTGCGCATTGGAGAGCCGAGCGCCCTCCCCGAGGCGTCTCTGTTGGAACGCCCTATCATGGTGGAAAGTCCCATGTCCCTGTAGGTGATCGATGTCGGCGCCCCGGCGCGAGCCCTGTCCGCGCCTTTCTCGTCGCTGAAAGACCGCCACTCCGGGCCCTGGTCGATCGACCGCTCGTTGACAACGAAGCCGCAGTTGCTACATGTGAGCTCTCCCGAGTTCGCGTCTTCCACAAGCGTCCTTCTGCCGCAGTGAGGGCAGCTGTCCGAAACCTGAACGGCCGATGTTCTGGAGTATCTCAATCTATTCACTGAGGTAAACAAACAGTAGTTGTATATAAAGTGGTAGTATTTCTGGACTTGGTTGGTATTGTGGAGTTTACCTGCTGGGCGTTTTATGGCGGCGGGACCCTCTGGGAGTCGCTGAAGTCAATCTTCGACTGCGACAAAAGAGTCATTCGGTGTTGACCCGGCGCTTTTGATACGCCGAAGCAGCTGAAAGCGATATCATGGGGGTTGAGCTGGCGTTCGGCATAGCCGGCGGCGTGATCCTCGTCGGCGTCCTCGCGAACCTCGTCTCGAAGAGATTCAACATACCGGACATCCCTCTCCTGATAGTTCTTGGGATAGCCCTGGGTCCGGTCACCGGGCTGATTCAGGTCGGGTCGCTCGCCGTGATAGCCCCTTTCTTTTCGGCGCTCGCGGTAACGGTGATACTCTTTGAAGGGGGAATCCGCCTAAGGCTGGCGAGGGTCGCCTCCCAACTTGGGAGGGCCCTCTCTCTCGTCGTATCGGAATACCTGATCTGCGTCTTCGTGGTGGGGCTTGCCCTCGCCTGGTTCATGAAGTGGCCGCCGCTTGTAGGGATGGTCCTGGGGTCGGCGCTGGGAGGCAGCAGCACCGTGGCTGTCTTTTCGCTTCTGAAGAGGACGCAGAGCTCTGAGAAGGTAGCAGCGATCGTGAGCCTCGACGCGGCGCTGAACGACATCCCGATCCTGGTCGTTACCGCAGTCCTCATCGAGATACTATCGGGGACCGCAGGGAGCGGGATAGCCTTCGTGTTGCAGAGCATCGTGCAGTCCTTCGTCATAGGCGGGGTGATTGGCGTGGTCGGAGGCATCGTCTGGCTGAAGATGCTGGAAAAGCTGGGAGACGAACCATACAAGGACATCGCGACGATCGGGTTCCTTCTGGGGGCGTACGCCGTGTCGCAGGCCTTGAACGGAAGCGGGGTGATGAGCGCCTTGATGATCGGTCTGATCGTAGGGAACAGCGCCGAGGTGCGGAGGCTGGCAGGGATGAAGGAAGCGCCGTTGGTAGAAGGAGTCTCGCGGAGGTTCCATGAGCAGATCTCGTTCGCCCTGCGGACGTTCTTTTTCGTCTACCTGGGGCTCTTCCTGAGCCTCAGCGACCCAATCTATCTCCTGATAGGCGGCGGCGTCAGCCTTCTACTTCTGGGAGCGAGGTATCTCGCGGTCATGATCTCCACGACTGGAGACTCGATACTGCGTATGGACACAGGACTGATGACGATGATGTTTCCCAGAGGGCTGTCCAACGCAGTGATGGCGCAGAGCCTCATCCTGATCGGGATTCCTGCGTCGAGCTCGCTGCTGGAGATAGCCGTCTCTACGATCTTCTGGAGCGTGGTCTTCAGCAGCGTAGTGGTGGTCCTCTTCCCCGGGCACCTCTCGTTCAACCTCAATGTCCCAGGGCTTGGCTCCGGCAGACTCCCGCATCTTCGTCAGAGAAACATGATTCCCGCCGCACAGCGGTTCCGGGCCGAGGTGAAAGAGGCGGTCGAAGAACTGCCTGGCGTCAAGTTCGGCATGAAGCCGTTCGTTGGGTCCTATGGCCCCTTCGAGCCGCTTGCCGCCTTCTCCAAAGGGAAGCAGACTCTGATCGTCGACGCGCTGATGGGGCTGGATGAGGTGAAGCAAGTCCCATCCAAGGTAAAGAGCTGTCAGGATGCGAAGTTCCATGGGGAACTCGACTTCGTAATAGACGACCTCACAGCCTTCAAAGCTCTCACCCGCTTGCTCCTGGTGGAAGAGTACTGCGACAGGTCCCAGACGCTGGGCTTCAAGGTCAGGCTCTTCTCTTTCGAGCCCCATGCGAAGAACAAGCTGGTCCCCCTCAGGCAGATGAAATCCATGCTCGCCCCCGAGGCGATGAAGAAAAGCCGGCTAGGCGGAATCATGGAAGCGGTCCAGCGCGTCGCTTCAAGGCAGTATGAGAGGGAGGGGGCCCCCGCGTAGCGGCGTCAGACCGGGAAAAGCCGTTCGCCAGATTCTGCGTCTTCGAGGATTATCGCCCTATAGGGGCACGACTGGGCCGCCCTGAAGATCTCCTCCGCTTTCGTCGTCTTGTCGTCAAGCATCTCCAGCGGAGCGGGGTCGAACCTGGATTTCTTCTTGCTCCAGTCGAGCCTGAACATCCCTGGGGCGAGCTCCGTGCAGCTGCCGGCGCCCATGCAGAGGTTCCAATCTGTCTTCACCTTCACCTTCCTCCCCTCGAGAATGGAAGTCGTCCACCAGCCGTCGGGCTCCTTCGACATCTGGCTGAGTTTGTAGATGCTCACGGCCAGGACGGCGCCGCCTATCGCGAACAGCGGAACGGCTAGGTCCATTGGAGGATTGGCTGCCTTTCTGGTATAAATGAGCCCCGGTACGGTGAGCTGGTTCAGCTGCTCGAGGCTTTTCTTACGAGCTGGGTCCCGCAGACCGGGCAGGTGGTCAGCTTCGGGTTCGTGTACGTCTTGCCGCACCCTCTGCAGTAGATCTTCCAGGTGATGTTCTTCCATTCCCCGCCCTTCATCGTAGTCGACGCCAACGGTATCGACAGGACTTCGGCGACGTTCCGTACGGCGAAGTCATCTGACACCAGGCTGACCCCCCCTTCTCCGTTCTTCAGGTCAAGGCCGAGGGCAAGGATCGAGATATCAGTAAGCGAGAGCGCCCCTATGTCTCCGGTCTTTGCCGCCGTCCCCTTCACCCTGTCCACCGAACCAGGGGTCGGCTCGGTAACTTGTACCCTCGAATGGATGAGCGAGGACCCGACGCTGTGGTGCCTCACCTCCTCGAGCACGAGGTAGGTTGTGAAATATCGGCCGCTACCCTGGTAGGGTATCCCAGCGTAGAACGCCGTGGAGTCGAGGACGTATGCCGGCTCAGACAATTGAGGATGCCTTCAATGAATCATTCATGCCTTGCCGAAGAATCGGATGACAGTCGCAGTGCCATTTATCCGGACAGGACTGTCAGTCGATGAGACGTTTATTTAGCTTGTTCGGCGAGGCACACCCCGTTTATCATTGAGCAGACCCGCCGAGCTTGGAAGCGTGAAGGAAGCGCGCTACATCATCATCGACGGAGAACCGTGCAGGGTCG
>JAFMAU010000042.1 GCA_029784825.1 Nitrososphaerota archaeon
GGGGGTGGTCGACGAGCGGTTTCCCGAAGGCGTTCCGCCGTTTCGCGTAGTAGTATGCTTCAAGGTATGCCTTTCGGGCCACCCCCAGGGCGCCGAAGGAGTTCGCCAGGCGTGACACCATCAGGTCTTCCATGGTGTAGTAAATCCCCTTCCGTAGGTCCCCTATCAGGCTCGCCTCAGAGCCATGGAACTCGACCTCCCCGGTGGGGACGCTGACCGTCGCGCTCTTGTCTTTGAGCCTCCTTACCAGGTAGTTCCTTCTTCCCTTCGAATCCAGCCTGGGGACCAGGAAGAGCCCCAGCCCTTTCACCCCCGGGGGCCCGCCATTCGGGCGGGCGGTGACGAGGGCGAAGTCAGCCAGACCGGCGTCGCTGGCGAAGTACTTTGTGTCGCCTTCGATCAGCCATGCGCCATCCTTCTCGACGGCCGAGGCTGTATTGGCCCCGAGGTCGCTCCCTCCCTGGAGTTCCGTGAACCAGGTTGCCCCAAGGGTGACCTCCTCCCCCTCCCCGATCAGGCCCGGGACGAGCTTCTTCTGCTCGGCGCTCCCGTACTTGAAGAGGGCGTAGGCGGTCTGGTTAGTGACGGTCAGGATGCATGCAATGCCTGGGTCTGAGATCAGGTAGATCGAGGCGAAGTGGTCGAACCAGCTCCCTCCTCTGTAGGGTGGGGCGTTCACCCTGAACTCTTTGAAGAGCCTCTTCAGGGCCTCCCTTTCCGAAGGCGCGAGCCAGACCTCGTCTACCCTTTCGCCGTTGACGCTCCACATCACGTGCTTCGGGTGCGCCGTCTTGTCCACATAGTCGGCAATCTCGTAGAGTTCCTTCCCCGCAAAGGAGCCAAGACCAGAGAACTCGGGGACCTTCCCTGTGAAGTACCGGAGGATCGTCTGAAACGGCCTGTCCACCTCGAAGTGGTTCCTTCCGTACGAGCTCGAGAGGTGTCTGTAGGCGTCTCCTGGCAATCCAGCTCTCCCTGGCCGCCGCGTTGCCGTTCTATATAGGCGGCGTGTGCTCCCCAGGACCGCTTCTGGCTGCATTCGCAACCCTTATCCGTTAGGAGCCGCTCAACGAGAGCCCATGTGCGACTGCGAGGAATTCGCTTTCGAAGAACAGGCCGCCATGACCGAGGCGAGTGAGCCAGAGCAGTTGGCTGTCCCTGTCCGAGTGGCGCGCCGAAAGAAGTAGCAGGGTCCTTCCGCCTCTGGCCCGGTACTGTTTTCTATCGGAGGCCGGGCCGCACTCCCCGTTGTCATTCCTGAGGGTCCTCGAAGTCCTCCCTCCGCTCTTCCCGTTCACCGACAAAGAGGACGGGGCGCTGGACATAGCTGCCGGGACGGAAAGGTTCACGGACGCCGTGCGCAGCGTTCGCGCCTTTGGTGACGTCTTCCTGGTGGCGAACGTCAAAGACCCTGCTCTGCTGAAGCTGGACTCCCTACAGACTGCTGCCATGCTCCGGGAGGTCCTCGGTGTCGACGCGGCACCTGTCATCGTCGTCCGAGACCAGAACAGACCTCGCTTCCTTTCCTCGGCGCTGGGCGGGATCTCCGCCCAGTTCAGGTGGGTGATGTTTGCCTGGGGGGACGACCTCCCCGCATCCGCGAAGGCCTCCAACGTCAGAGACTACGCCAGCCTTGCTGCCGCCATACGCGACGCATCCAGGATAAGGTCCAGGTCACGTTCGACTTCTAGGTTCTTCGCGCCTGTGAACATAGACAGCCTAGGGTCCCCCAAGGGGGTCTCCCTGGCAATGGGGAGGCTTCGAGCCGGGGCAGACATGCTCCTTGCTCAGCCCCCGACCACCGACGCGGAAGAGACGTTCGACCGGCACACTTCGACGGTCAGGAAGGCGGGGCTGGAGGGCAGGGTGATCCTCGGCGTGTTCCCATTCAGGGGGGTGAACGACGTCAGACAGTATGAGAGGAAGTTCCAGTGGACCCTGCCGAAGACACTGCACAGGGCCGCAGCGGAGGGGGAGGGGCACCTCCTGGAGACTGGGAGGGAAGTGGTCCGAAGGATGCGCTCCGAGAAGCAACCGGGGGTCTACGCAGTGACCCGCGGAGACCCCGCAGTAGCGGAAGCCCTGTTGGGCTGAACTCCCACCCACAAGCGTTATATTCACTGCATTTCGCTGCCATAGCGTTTCATGGCCAACGATAGAGCTATCGGAGGCGGGATTCTCGGTGGGAGCATCCTCGGGATCATCGTCTACGGCCTTCTGATATGGTACTGGCCGCTGGCGGTGCTGGAGATAACGGCCTTCCTGGCCGTGCTCGTCCTTCTTGCCATACTTGCCTGGATCGGGTACACCATGGCGACGACACCTCCTCCTGAACCGATCACGGACATCCCAGAGATGGCCCCGGAGAAGCCCGCGGCAGCGGCGGGAACAGACGAATCGAAGCCAAAGAGCCAGTAGCTCCTCCGACGCCCTGGCCATGCCAGGGGGCCACGGAGGAACTCGCGGATCCGGTTGCAAGCCCAGATGCCCTGGCAGTCCTGCGTCCCATCGGAGGGCATTTGACAGCTAACGGATAATGTATATTGATATGTATCTACATATCAAGACACCTTGGAGCGCATCTACAGCCCGAAGGAGGCAGGGAAGATGTTGGGGATAACCACACACACGATACAGGTCTGGGACAGGCAGGGCAGGATAAGGTGCCTCAGGCTCCCGACTGGAAGGAGGAGGGTACCGGAGTCGGAGATCAGACGCCTGATGAACGTCGCCGAACAGAGAAAGGAGGCGGCCTACGCAAGGGTCTCTTCCCACGACCAGAAATCGGACCTGGACGGTCAGGTCAAGGCGTTGAAGGGCAGAGCACCCGGAGCAGAGCTGTACTCGGACATCAGGTCTGGACTGAACTTCAAGAGAAAGGATCTCCTCAGGCTGCTGGACGACGTGCTCAGCGAGAAGGTCTCCAGGATCTACGTGACCTCCGAGGACAGGCTTGCGAGGTTCGGTTTCGACCTCCTGTCGTGGGTGTGCGCCAAGCACGGGACGGAGATAGTAGTGGTCGTTAATAGCAGACAGGCAGTCTCTCCACAGGAGGAGCTGGTCCAGGACATGACAGCGATGATCACGTCCTTCTCCGCGGAGCTCTACGGCCCGAGGAGCCACAAGACGAGGAAGCTGTTGCAGAGCGTCAAAGAGGTGACATCGTCGCAGTGAGCCATCCTTGGAAGTCCGGCGGAGATAAGAGGACCGTGGTGTGGGAACAGGAGCAGCCCGACGAACTCGTCAGATACCTCACCGACATGCAGGACGCGATCAGGTACGCCCTCCAGGTGGCGTACAGAGACGCCATCGCCGACGAGAGGCAAAGGGTCCCATCTCCGATCACACTGAGGAAGGAGGTCAGGGAGTAAGTGGTTCTACTCCAGGTACGACTATGCCAGGCATCACATCAACCCTGTCTGCAGGGCAGCGGTGGCGATGCTCAAATCGTACAGGAAGAACCACCACGGGGGGCTGAGGATACCAGAGGTGAGGAGGCTGGCGATGAGGATAGACGGGGAGCTGTTCAGGGTCGTCTGCGCCCGGGTGCGGATCACACTCCAGCCCAACAGATACGTCTGGCTCCCAGTTAGCACGGCGAACAAGCGCTATCAGGAGTACTCGAAGGGGAGGGCGTCGGAACTGCTCATCACGGGCGGAAAGGTCTGCCTGACGTTCGTCGTCGGAGAGGAGGGGAAGCCTCTCGGGAACAGGCTCGTGGCCCAGGACCTGAACTTCAGGAGCGTCGACTCGACTTCGGCAAGGATTGGAAGCCGACAGGCTCTAGAAGGCGTGGAGACGGAGTCGCTGAGGAAGGTAGTGCAAATTCAGAACGACTTCTCAAGAAGGAGGAGAGCCCTGCAAAGGCACGTGAAGAACCCACAGAAGAGGGCGGAGAAGCTCAGGGAGACGAGGGGGAGGCAGAGGAACCGCATAGGGGACGCCCTTCACAAGCTGTCGACGAAGACGGTGAAGGGGAACCCCGGTACGTCTTACGTCTTCGAGGACCTCAAGGGAATCAGGAGAACGAGCAGGGGGGCGAAAGGGAGCAGGAAGCTCCGCACGTATCTCAACAGGTGGCCATACCGCCTGTATCAGTCCATGGTGGAATACAAATCACAGAACCGGACCGTCTACGTGAACCCACGTGGGACCTCGTCGGAGTGTCCCGTCTGCGGTGGCAAATTGGAGCACCCGGAGTGGGCTGTGAGCAGGTGCGGAACATGCGGCGTCGACTACGGCAGGCTCGCCTCGCTGGCGATACTCTGCCGCGGCTTGCGCCTCTGCGGCCTGACGCCGTTTGCCGTGAGTGCGGACGCCTCCTGGCAGCAGATGAGGGATGAATACCTGTATCCTGTCGGCACGCCTGGTGCCGCCAGGGCAGGTGGGACCGATGCTGTCAGCGCTCCGAATCTTGACGTGCACACGAAAACACACGTCTAGAGAAACGGTTCGTGCTCTCCCCCCGTGCCTGAGATCGTGACCTAGGTCGCGCTTCTATGGGCCGGACGCCACCAGGTATCCCAGAAGGGCAATGGCGTTGTTCCTCACCCTCTGCCAACCTGCACTGAAGCTCCCGGTGTAGACCCAGATGAACATCCCCTCGGGAATCGAGAGGAGGCTCTGCCTCGCCATATACCTGGTCGACCTCCACCTCTTCTGCCTGAGCAGCCGTCCTTTGGCCATGAGGTCTGGAGGATGAGGGCTCTCCCGGTGGAAGGCGACGGGAGTTCCGACGCACAGGACCTGATAACCTCCCTTCTGAACTGCCCTCCCAATGAACTCGTCCTCGCTCGGAACCTGCTCATCCTCGCTCGGGATACGTATCCCCTTCACCGCAGCTGTCCTCACCAGGGCCGCAGCCGTGTCGAACCTTCGCCTGGTCGGCCTGCCGTACATCCTCTCGAGCGCCTTCTGCATCCTCTCCGCCGTCCCGAAATATCTCGGATAGGTGCTGATCGCCCCGACCCCAGGTCCCAGGAGGGCGAGGGCTTCGGAGAACCAGTTCTTCTGCAGTATCATGTCGCTGTCAATGAACGCGAACACTTCAGTTTCGACCCTCTCTATCCCCTTCTGCCTCGAAGTGGCCCTGTTGCCCGTCGGATCGGTGATCAATAGGACTTTCTTCTGCCTCGACACGAACTCGATGGTCCCATCTGTGGACCCTCCGTCGACCACGATCAGCCTGTTGATTGGAACGTTGGCGTACACCGAGGCCAGGGTTTCGGGGAGGGAGGGCCTGACGGAGTTCCTGGTGAGCATGACCACGTCGGCTTTGGTCCCGGCTCCGACCTCCGGCTCCCCGGACTGTGCTCCGCCCAACCCAAGTTTCAGTCGACCCGGAGATATTTATCCTAGGCCCGCCTTCCCATCGGCGACAAGGAGGTTCACCTCAGCCTGCGCACGAAGGATCCTGCCAGCCCCCTGAACTTGGGGTCCATCGCATAGACCAGCGCGAAGTAGACCCCCCCGCCGACCGCGACCAGGGCGACCAGACGGAGTCCGTAGTACAACGTGTCCAACGACCGGTCTGCAATAGCGCCCGAGATCAGATACAGGACCCCCGCCATCACGGCCGCCGCAGCCAGGTAGTATGCCACGCTGACCCCTGGCATCAGCCTCGCGTAGCGCCTGGCCCTCCTCGCCTTGTAGAGCATGAACGCCAGGGTCACCGCCAGCTGAACTATCGCCCAGGTCGCGACATCGGCCGAGTCGTTGAACCCGCTGGTTGCGGCAAAGGATACTGCCAGGAAGAGGGCTGCGAGGTAGGTCACGCCGTATCCAATGTTCGCCAAGGGGACGAATATCAGGTTGCTTCCAATCAGCCTCCGGAAGCTCGGCGTCTGGCCTGCGTCGACCTTCTCCGTCCCCATGAGCGCCTGGTCCACCAAGAGCGAGACGTTGTTGAAGAGGAACATGACGGCGAGGATGCCAAGGCCTGCAGCACCGGCGGCGTAGCTCGGCCCGAATAGGTACAGGATGGGCCCGGCGAGGACGACGCACCCCGCTGTCATCGGAACGGCGAAGAGGAGCGAAAACTCCAGGCTTATCGCAGGGAGGCGGATGTCTCCTCCCTTCAGGAGCAGGGGGTACATGGAGAAGACCAGCCCCGAAGCGTAGGTGACTATCGAAGCCACTATGAACGCGACCTGATATGTCCCGACCACCGCCGTCCCGTGGATCAGGGCGACGATGTAGGTGTCCGCAACCGCAAGCGACGCAGGCAGGTAGCTCAGGGCCGGAAGCCACGCCAGCTTGGACCAGCGCCTGACCTCGGCCCCGTCGAACCCCTCCACCGTCGCGTTCCTTACGAGTGCGGTGCTCACCATGGACTGCACCAAGTATGCGGTCATCAGGGCAACGATCACCCCTTCGATGCCGAGGTGGTAGACGTACAGCGCCCCATAGGCTACCGACAGCTTCGCCAGCTCGGAGAATATTAGAGACGTCCCATATACCGAGGGCCTGTATCCTGTGACTATGGAGCTGGCGGCGGCGTTGAAGTAGCTGAGCGGAACCAATAGTGCCCCAAGCAGAAAAGGGACGAACGAGGCAGATATTCTCGCATACGACAGGATGGCGAATACGAAGTATATGCCGAGCCCGACCCCGCTCAGAAGAGCCCCAGAAACCAGGGCAGTCCTCCCCACCATCCTCCCCCGCGCGATGTCGCGCGTCGCCCAGTAGGCTACCGTCCCGACGGGGTACGACGCGAACGTCACGAAGGTCACAATGACCTCCCAGGTCCCGAACCCCGACGGGTTCAGCCAACGTGCTGCCATCACTGTGAACAGGAGCCCGGTGAATGCGCTCACGAGCCGCCCGGAGAAGACTATCAGGCCGGTCGACCTAAGGCCAAAGCTAGAGGACAACTTTGGATTTGATCCCGGCTCCATTCATGCCCTGCCACCCCTTCTGGCTTATTTTACCTCTCGCGAACCTTTTTCCCTCGCCCTCGCGCCGTGATGAAGTTGGAGATGAAGATCCTCCACGTCTGGAACACCGCCGGTGTCGCCAGCGTAATAGCCAAGTTCGTAGACAGGGAGTTCGGCACCGAAAGCAGGGTGATCACCAGGAAGGCTGCGGACCGGGTGGGGTTGACCACATATGGCACCGCCTATCCTGACGGTGCGGGCAGGTTCTTTCTGAGGGGGATTCGCATGGCGTCCGGAGCAGACGTCGTGCACGTCCACTCCCTTGACAGGATGGTCCCCTGGGTCAAGCGCCTGTACGGCAAACCGGTGGTGATGCACTACCATGGGACTGACATTGAAGGGAGGTGGGACGAGAAGAGGTCCCGCTGGAGCAGAGCTGACTTCGTCGCGGTCTCCACGCCGAACCTCCTGGAGGGCGCTCCTTCCAACGCCTCACACGTCCCGAATCCTGTCGACACTGATATCTTCAGGCCCACGGTCGCGCGGAGGGACCCCCTGTCTGCGGTCTCCTTCAGATACGGCATGGACGCAGAGACTGAAGCTGCAGCAAAGAACCTCGGCCTGAAGTTGACGTGGCTGGACAGGTGGAGCGTCAGGCACAACGAGATGCCCGCTCTCATGTCCAAGTTCGCGTTCTACATCGACCTGAGAAGGCCGCCGGGGCATGCTGTGGCAAGGTCCGTGGGGAAGGCGGCATTGGAGGCCCTTGCCTTGGGGTGCAGAGTAGTCGACTGGACGGGGAACACGCTGTCCGGCCTGCCTCCTGAGAACGATCCTCGGAGGGTGGCTGCTGGGTGGCACGGAGTCTACGAGGACCTGCTCATCCGGCCGCAAACCCACCGTACAGCGCGTTGAGCCTCTGCTCCATTATCTCCCAGCTGAACGAAGTCACGAAGGCTTCGTAAGACGCCCTCGACAGCTCGTCATAGTATGGGCGGTCCTGGGAAAGCCGTTCTATGGCTCCCCTCACTTCACCCGCGTTCATCCAGTCGACCACGACTCCGCACCTGTATTTCTCCACTATCTCGGCCTGATATGTCCCGGCCGGGACCAGCGAGGGGATGGAAAGCGACATGGCTGTCAGCAGCTTCCCGGGGGTCGCTATCTGGGCGTTCTTGGTCTTCGGCTCGTAAAGAGAAGGTATCAGGTCCGCTTCGCTGATTACTGGATCCAGGGCCTCCATCTTCAGCCACCCGAGGAACCTGACCCCCGGGTTCTTCGAGGCTTCCTCCCGCACCATGCCTTCGAGCTCTCCCCGCCCCGCAAGGATCAGGGTCACCCCGCGGAGGCCCCTGACAGCTTCTAGGAGGAGCTTGACCCCGCGCTCTTCGCCCAACCAGCCATAGTAGAGGACGTTGAAACCATCCGAATGGCGCTTCGCACTCCTTGCGCTGGCCGACGGAGGAGCGTTCATTATGACCACCAGCTTCTCCTTCTTGAACCCGATCTTGCCGAGGTGGGCCACGAATCTGTCGTTCACGACCAGGATGGCATCCGCGAGCTTCCTGGCCGAGCCCAGGAAGATGGCCTGGGTCAGCCTGGCTAGGGGGAAGAACCTGAGAAATGCCTCGGGGAGGTCGTGCATGTCGTACACCAGTTTCGGCCTCCCGAGCTTCAGGACCTTGGCAGCGAACCCTGCGGGGAGCGTGTCGACGTCATGGCAGTGGACCACATCTACCCTTGCTAGGACAAGGTGAGCAAGGCACCACCCGTAGAAGAGGAGGAGCTTGGGGACCGTGAACACGGGGGTCCCGTGTCCCGCGCCGACTCTCATTCTTCTGATCACCAGTCCGTCGTCGTAGGCCGAGTCGGAGGTGGTCTCGAGGTCCCTGTCCCAGGCGAGGACTGTTACCGCATTTCCAGCCCTGGCTAGGGTGCGGGCTTCCTTGAGCGGCCTCTGGTCGAAGGTGGCAGGGTTGGAGAGCAGCATCACGACCCGCTGTCGTCCGAGGGTTCTGTCCCTAGTTCTCAACGGCCACCTTTCCGGCAGGTGAGAGGAACTTCGTGACCACCCGGACCACGTTTTCAGAAGCGTTTCCACGGCCGAAGATCTTCTTCGTGGCCCTGAATGACTCTGGCCTGACTTTCTTCGACATCGCATACCCTCTCTTGATCTTTGCTGGCGCCGTGCCAACTAGGAAGGCAGCTCCTGCTTTCACTATCTCCCCCCATTCGGTGCTCTCTCTCATGACAAGGACTGGCTTTCCGAGCCAGTAGGCCTCCTTCTGGAGGCCTCCGGAGTCGGTTATCACAAGCCTGGACCTGCTCGCCAGGGAGAGCGTCTCCAGGTAGGGCAAGGGGTCCAGGAGCTTGAGGCTGGGGCCCGGCTCGATGCCGAAGGAACCCATGCGCTCTTGCGTCCTGGGGTGGACGCTGAACGCGACCGGAAGCCCGAGTGCGCTAACGGCTCCCAGGGCTGCCCTCAGGGCATGCGGATCGTCGACGGTCTCGGCCCTGTGGAGCGTCATGAACGCGTAGGCACCTTCCTCCAGCCCGTGCTTGGCGGCGGCGTCCAACATCTCAAGGGTGGGGACGAACTTGAGTAGCGTGTCATACATCGTGTCTCCCACGTTGGCAACGGAGCGCGCAAGCACGCGCTCTGAGCTCACGTTCTCTACGCAGGTCGACGTCGGGCAGAGCAGCACCTGGGACATGTGGTCCAGCAGGCGCCGGTTGATCTCTTCGGCCATCCTGTAGTCTCCCGACCTGCACCCAGACTCCAGGTGGGCGATTGGAATCCCAGACTTCGAGCACGCCACCCCTGCCGCCAGTGCGGAGTTTGTGTCCCCAGGCACGATCGCCAGATCCGGCTTCGAGACCGAGAAGATCCGGTCCAGCCCCCCCACGATCTTGGACACCTGCTCCCCCGGGGTGCCCTGGCCAACGTTGAGGTCCGCGGAAGGGTCGGGGAGCTTCAGCTCTGTGAAGAACTGCCTGTTCATCTCGTAGTCATAGTGCTGGCCAGTGTTGATGATCTCACACTCGACCCCCTTCTTGCTCAGCCGCTCGTACACGGTGGCGCTCTTGATTATCTGGGGCCTGGTCCCCAGGATTATTGACACCTTCAAGGGGTGCTCATCCGCCGCCCGGCTCGGATATCACTTCCAATATCTGTTTGTGGAGGTCGGGGTTGGAAGATGCCACGAAGCTGAGTCTGTGGGAGAGGTCGAAGGTCGGGGCCACCTCCCCGCCCTCCGGCCCGGTGATTACCGCACCGGCTTCGGAGGCTATGAGGTAGGCTGCTGCCAGGTCGGTGATCCTGATCCTCCCCCTGATGTCGACGAAGGCGTCGGTCTTCCCTTCGGCGGTGTAGCAGAGCTCCAGGGCATTGGCGCCGAAGTGCAGGTGCCGCTTGACCCCCGCAAGCAGGGGGGCGAGCCTCTGAACCATTCCCAGCCCGCCTTTGCTCAGATCGACCCCGACGACCGCGTCGGCGAGCTTCCTGGTCCCACTCGTCCTGATGGGCCTTCCGTTCTTCTTCGCCCCGTGCCCCTTCGAAGCAGAGTACACTTCTCCAGTGACCAGATCGCGCACCACCCCGGCCACGATCCCCTCGGCCCCGTCGCCCTCCACTATGGCTACGGCCGTGCAGTAGAACGGCACCCCCCTCGAGAAGTTCGAAGATCCGTCAAGGGGGTCGACCACCGCCATGGTCTTGGCGTCACCATCGCCGACGAAACCTGCCTCCTCGCTGAGCACCCTGACCCCCCCGGCCCGGTCCAGGACCTTCAGGAGCTCGTCCTCCGCCAGCTTATCAGCGAAGAGCGTCCTGTCGCCTGCCGCCCCCACTCCGACGGACCTCCCCCGGTCGGCCCTCCGTGAAAAGGTGGACAGCCTTCGCCAGACTCTCCCAGTGGCAGGGATCAGGACGCGTTCCCACTCTTCGGGCCTCACGCCGTGGTCACTTTGCGTCTTTCTAGGATCTCCAGAACGGCCCGGAGCGTGGCCCCCACGTCAGAGTCTGTTTCGACGACCTCGGCGTCCTCCTCCCCGAGCTCGTGGTGTATCTCGGCTATGGCCGTATAGTATCTCGTCCTAAAGAACTCGGTCACGTTGCGCTCGCGCTCATCCTTTCCGAGCTGGCGGTGGTTGATGGTCTCGGAGCCTGCTTTCAGGAGGATGTAGAGGTCCGGGCGCATTGCAGGTATCTCAAGCAGCCGCCTCACGATGGAGACCATGTCAGGGTAGGCGTCGCTCTTCTTCAGCTCGTACCTGATCTTCGCATATGCCAGGTCTCCGAGCAGATACCCTTCGGAGACAATGTTCCTCTTCTGCCTGAGCTTCGATATGACCGAGCTGTACATCATCGTTGCCCCCAGGAGCGAAAAGTCGGCGGCGGTGTCTGCCCTGTCGGCCACCGGCACGTCTCTCGGCACCGCGTGGGCGGACTCCTGCAACCTGAGCCACCCCTGGGCCTCCAGCCCCAGGGCGAGCGAAGTCTTGCCCGTCCCCGAGAAGCCCTCGAGGACAATGAACGCCATTTGCGCAGTTGGCTCCTGCCGATGCGGATTTAACCTGTCGGGAGTAATCATGGCAATGCAGCAAAGGCCGCAAAATTGAACAGGACCATGTAAACTAGGTAGATGACGTATCCCACTCCAAGGTACGCCACCGTAGGGACCCCGTACCTCACTTCCACCATGGCCGAGGGTCTGTTCGCGGCAACGACTTCCTCGCGGGCCACGTTCACGTCGCTGCTCACCTCCGTCCTGGAGCCCTCCGAGATTATTGCCTTTGGAATCCACCGCTGCTCTTTCAGGAACTGCTCCATGGGGATGTTCCTGCCCCCCCTGGCGTTCCCGACAGCGAACTCGTACCCGATGTGAACGAGTGCGACGGCAGCCGTCGCAAAGAGAGGAGCGAGGGGGGAGAGCAGGTAGGGGTCAGCGGCTACGAAGGCGATGGCTATCCCGTCTGCTTCGCCGATTCCACCGAGGAAGGCGAACGCCAGGGCAATGCCTCCGATGAGGGCGATCTTGAGCACGAGGTATTCAAAGCTTGAGAAGGTGGACTGGGTGTAGACGGAGTAGATGATGTAGCCTACCCCGATGAGGGCAGGGGCCCAGGCGAGGTCGCTGACCGCCCTCTCCTTCACGTCAGCGTAGGACGCTATGACGAAAGATACGGCGATGAAGAGCTGAGCATACAACTGCCCTTGCTTCTGGGTCCGGCTCTTTTAAGCACCAACATGGGCGCGGCTCACTTCGGCTGGTCGACCTTCAGCTTCTGGGCCATGAATATTCTTTCGACCTTCTCCATGGTGTCTATTTCGCCGACGCCCTTGTCCGCCCTTATGGCCTTGATCCTTGGAAACCTGAGGGCGTAGCCGCTGTCGTGTCTTCCGCTCCTCTGGATGCTGTCGAAGGCCACTTCGACCACTATCTCGGGCCTCACCTGCCTCCTATACCCAAAGTCCCTGACTGTGATCTCTTTGAGCTTCCTGGTCATCTCGCCTATTTCGTTGTCAGTGAGCCCGCTGTACGCCTTCCCCACGACCTTCAGCTCCTCTCCGTCGCGGACGGCGAAGGTATAGTCGGAGATGACTCCGGCCCGCTTCCCATGGCCGTACTCGGCTGCCACAATCACGACGTCGAGGGTGTCGAGCTCTTCCTTCAGTTTGACCCAGCCGTAGCCTCTCTTCCCCATGGCGTAGACGCTCGCTGGGTCCTTCACTACCAGCCCTTCGTAGCCCTGGTCTCTGCTCCGCCTGAACGCCGCCTGTATCTCCCCTTCTGTCTCCACGTCAACCGTCTCAGCCATCCTTGCCTTTGTCCCCTGCAACACCCTGCGCAAGGTCCTGCGCCTCTCTACCAGGGGGACATCGATCATCTCTCTTCCGCCGTGGTAGAGGATGTCGAACGCGAAGTAGGTGATGGGGGCTTTCTTCGCCGCGCTTTCAAAGTCCTCCATCCTCCTCAGCCGCCTCTGAAGCAGCTGAAATGGGAGGGGCCGCCCCTGCGAGAACGGGACCGCCTCACCGTCGAGGATGAAGTCCCCCTCGACCTCTGCGAAGGAGGCTGTGATTTCCGGGAAGCTCGGAGTGACGTCTTCGAGCCTCCGCGAGAATACCCTGACCTCTCCCTTGGACCTGTGGACCTGGGCCCTTATGCCATCGTACTTGTACTCGGCGTAGACGCGCCTGCCGAAGTGCTCGGCGATCTCGCCGGCCGTGGCGAACGGTTCAGCCAGCATGAAGTTCACCGGCCTGAAGGGGGTTATGCTGACCCCGCCCAGGCTCCCCTCGGCCGCCCTGGCTGCGAAGGCACCGATGTCTCCGAGCACCATGTGCGCCCTCGCAGCCTCCGCTTTCGACAGGCCATAGGCCGAGGCTATCGCCTCCTCCAGGAGGCCGGAGACCAGCCCCGTCCTCATCTCCCCTGTGAGGGCTTTGACGATGTACTTCCCTTCGAGGGGCGTGGCAGACAGGAACAGCGACTTCACGATGCCTTTCTTCGCCGCGCTCGACCCTGGCCCCTTGGTGGCGCGGAGGCGCCCGAAGGCATCGTTCAGGGTCTCGAGGGTCAGCTGCTCGCTGAAGAGTGACTGCTCCTTCTTGTCCGCGAGGAGGTCTTCGGCCACCTCCCCGAGGTCGCCGTGCTTCAGGTATGTCGCGGACACGTCCTGCCTTGTGGCCCCGGTGACCTCCCGGAGCACGTCCAGTAGGGTCGAGTACCCGACCTGGGTTTCGTCTTTGCTTCCCCTCTCCGAAGTCCTCCCCGATGCCACCCGGGCCGCAACCTGGGCGTCATTGGGTCTGAGCCTCCTGAGGTAGCCTGCGAGCAGCGAGACCTTGGCGTTCTTGCTCGTCGTCTCCTTCACTTCTTCCAGGGTTTCGGCCAGGCCCAGGAAGGTTGCGCTGTTCTTCATTGGGCCAGCGGGGCTGCCATCACGAGGGCGGCTTCGCCGTCCTTGTAGTACGCTTCCAGCCTGCTGGCCACCCTGTACCCGAGGCGCTGGTAGAGCGAGATCGCTTCGGAGTTGGTGACGCGGACCTCGAGATAGGCTTCGGTGGCAGCTTTCCCTACCATCGCCTCCTGGGACGTGTGCATGAGCAGGGTCCCGATCCCCTTCCCTCTGTGCTGCTCCTTCACCGCTATGGACACGATGTGACCCTTCCGAGCAAGGCCGAGCCTCCTCAGGTGAGAGAACCCATACTCTATGCGGCACATCACGTACCCCACGATGTCCCCTCCTAGCTCGGCGATTAGGAACGTCTCCGGAAACTCAGCCAGTATCTCGAAGTAGAAGTAGTCGGAATAGTGTTCCGGAAGGGTCTCGGCGTTGATGTTGATGACTGCCTGGACGTCCTCCCTCTCGCAGCGCCTGACCTGATAGTCGCCGACTCTCGCAACAATCGCCTTCTGCAAGCCGGCGAATTCTTCAGCTCGGCCGCCGGTTAAAGCTTGCTGGCTCACCATGAACTTAAAATCGAAAGCATCTGACCCCGAGGAGAGTTGTCGGTAGGCACCTTCGACATAGAGCAGGCGGTCCGCTCGAGGTTCACCGTCCAGAATTTCTTCGCTCTCCCAGACGGAGAGTACGAGTTCCAAGTCGCCTACGACGGGTCTACCAAGGCCAGGTTCGCAGAGCTGGAGGCGGAAGTGAGCCCCAGAGGGTTCAGGCCCGAGCTCAGCGGGACCAAAGAGGAGGCGGTCCTCCTGCTGAGGAAGGACGACGGGAGCCGCCCGCGGGCTTCCAGGGTCCCGGTCGTCTTCGCCCTCTTCACCATGGCTTCTTTGGTCGTCTTCGCCATTTTCCAGACGATCGACTACGAGCAGCTTGCGCCGTCGCTGACGGGATACTTCGTCTTCTTCACCTTCGTCCTGGGGGTGGCTGCACTGCTCGGCGTCCATGAGCTCGGCCAGCGTTACAGGGCCAGCAGGAGAAGGGCTGGCCACGCAGGCAGCTACGCCATCCCTGGGGTGCCGCTGTTGATCCCCCCCTTCCTCCCTTCCCTTGGTTTCGCAAGTTCCCAGAGGTCCCCCGCCCTCAACAGGGACGCCCTTTTCGACGTGATTATCGCCGGTCCCATCGCGGTGCTCCTCCTGTCCCTGGTGCTCGGCGCCATCGGTGACCTCACCGCCGTCCAGTCCCAGGTGGCCTACCAGTGGGTGCACTCGTCGAACTCGACCTTCGTATCCAACCCCAACGTGATCGAGACGGCCATAGGGTACATCCTCGGCCCGTTCATGCCGACCCCTCCCGCGGGGACGCTCCTGGTTTCTCCGATCGCAGACACGGCAGATGTTGGCTTCATCCTGGTCTTCATCGGGCTCCTCCCGATGGCCATCTTCGACGGCGGGTTCCTCCTTGCCACCGCCTGGGGAGAGAGAGCGGCCAGGGCCGGAACATACCTCAGCGTGCTCCTGCTCCTCATGATTGACGTGGGCTACTTTGCCTATTTCGCGGTGGCGATGGTGGCCCTCCTGCTCGCCGGGAGGCCGGCCAAGCTCAGGCTCCTCGACGAGGTGTCCGGACTGTCCACCTCAAGGCAGTGGGTGTTCATAGGAACGCTCGTCCTCGCGTTCCTCTGTCTCCCGGCGCCACACACCTTTGCGACCTTCCCTGTCTCCTAGGGAGGGCCCGATTCGGACCGCTCCTTCCCAAGGAGACGCCTGATGGTGCCCCCCTCCACTCCTGCGAGGAGGGCCAGCAGCAGCGCGGCCAGGGCGAGGATGCCGCTCCCTGTCACCGGGTTGGCAAAGGTCACCAAGGGGAGGGGAGCCCCGACAGCCACGAGAGAGAGGACGAATGCAAGGAGCCCCACGACCGAGGAGC
>JAFMAU010000043.1 GCA_029784825.1 Nitrososphaerota archaeon
GTGGGATTCGAACCCACGAACCCCTGAGGGACGAGGTCCTAAGCCTCGCGCCGTTGACCAGGCTGGGCGACCCCCGCGTCGCACTTCATGCTTGCAACTGAAACTATAACGGTTTGCCAGCCACCGCGAGGATTCCCTCGACAAGACTTACTCAGGAATCCGCCGGCCTAGCGCCCCCTCTTCCTGCGCTTCTCCTCGTCATTCTTCAGCTTCTTCTCCCTCTCGGCTTTCCTCTTCTTGTCGAAATCGCCGAGGGGAGCCTCCGATTCCACGAACCCGTGGTAGATCTCAAGCGTGCGCTTCACGACTGCCTCGGTCGCCTCGCTCCTGCTCGGGAATCTCACCGACAGGTTCCTCCTGTCCAGGACGACGTATTCGAACCCCTGGTGCCTCTTCAACTCCTCGATGGCCTGCTCCATGGCGTATTCGTTCCCGAACAGACCCCTGACCTCCCAGACCTTGCCCATGGCTCATCGCGCAGCCTTTGCCAGGATAAAACGCTAACCCCTGGCTATCCCGAGCTGCATCTCCAACTCAGCGGGGCTCCTGGCGGGAAGCTTGCAAGAGAAGTTCTGGCAGACGTATGCCACGGGCTCGGAGCGCGGGGTCCGCCCCTCGGCCAGCGGCGTGAGCGCCGAAAGGGAGTCTCGATTTTCACCGTCCAAGACGAACGAGGTGGTGTCCGGAAGGAAGCTCTTTCGGAGCCCGCCGAGAAACGGGTCCGCCTTGCCGCGGCTCTTGGCGGAGACCACGACTTCTCTGGTGCCGTTGACCAAGGAATCCACGGACAGCAGCATGAACGGATGGCTGGTTGGCGCCTTCTCAACCTCCGGAGCGAACCTCCGGAGTGCCTTGTCGGCAGACCGCCTGAACCTCGCATTGTCCGTTATCGCCGACAGCCGCTGCAACAGCATGACGGCAGCCGAGTTTCCCGAGGGCGTTGGGCCGTCGTACGATTCCACCATCCGGGCGGGCAACTCCGTCGCGCTCATGAAGAATCCTCCTCCGGCGTCTTCAAACAGGTTCAGCATCCTCTCTGCCAGGGCGACCGACTCTTTCAGCCAACGCGGGTCTGAGGTCGCCCCGAAGAGGTCGAGCAGACCGATGCCGAGAAAGGAGTAGTCCTCCAAGGTGGCCGGGACTCCAGCCTCACCGCCAGCATACCTCCTCTGCAGGGCCCCGTCCTTGACGCTTCTCGTGAGCACAAAAGCCGCTGCCTTCTCCGCCGCCCTCCGATAGCCCGCATCGCCGAACACCTCAGACGCCTGCGCAAGTGCGGAGATGGCGAGTCCGTTCCACGACGTCAGAATCTTTGTGTCTGTGGCGGGCCTGGGCCTCTCCAGTCGGGCCCCGTAGAGCGCGGCCCTGGACTTCGCCAGGTCATCGACGGTCTGGGCAGACGTCAACCCGAACTTCGAGGCGGTGTCCTCGATTGACTCGGCGAGATGGAGGATTGACCTTCCGCCTTCGAAGTTCCCGTTCCTGGTGACTCCATACGCGTAACGGAATCGCTCTGCTTCCCTCTCGCCGAGAACCGCTCCGATTTCGTCTGGGGTCCAAGCGTAGTAGATGCCCTCGCCCTGCTCCGTATCGGCATCCTGGGCGGAGTAGAACCCGCCGTCCGGGGCCTCCAGTTCGGCAATCATCCAGGCGAGCGTGCCCTTGGCGACCTCGGCAAATCCTTCGTCGTCGGTGGCTTGGTAGGCATGGAGGTACGCCGCCGCCAGCAGGGCGTTGTCGTAGAGCATCTTCTCGAAGTGAGGGACAAGCCAGACCCTGTCGGTGGAGTACCTGTGGAACCCGCCGCCCAGATGGTCGTGTATGCCTCCGGAAGCCATCGCCTGCAGGCTCTTCACGACCACTCTGAGGGCAAGTTCCTTCCGAGCCCTGAAGTGGTATCTCAGCATGAATTCCAGGGAAAGCGGCAGGGGGAACTTCGGAGCGCCTCCGAATCCGCCGTGTTCGGCGTCGAATGACGCAGCCAGCGACTCAAAGGCATCATCCAGCAGGGTGGAGGAGACGGAGCCTCCGCCCGGGGTCGTCAGCGCCTTCCCGAGTTCCGTGTGGACGCGGTTCGCCTGGTCAGTCACCTCGGCCCTGTTGTCCTTCCACAGCTTGGCCACGAACTCGAGGACCTGCCTGAAGCTCGGCATCCCGTATCTCGGCTCCGGGGGGAAGTAGGTCCCACCGTAGAACGCCTTCAAATCGGGAGTGAGGAAGACAGTCAATGGCCAGCCTCCCTGGCCAGTCAATCCCTGGACGGCCGACATGTAGTAGCTGTCGACGTCCGGTCTCTCCTCCCTATCGACCTTGATTGGAATGAAGTTCTTGTTGATGAAGTCGGCAGTCTTCCTGTCCTCGAATGATTCCTTTCTCATTCGGTGGCACCAGTGGCAGGTCGAATACCCGATGCTCAGAAGTATGGGTTTGCCGTCGTTCTTAGCCCGTCTGAACGCATCGTCACCCCACGGATACCAGTATGTCGCGTTGAACGCATGCTGAAGAAGGTACGGGCTCTTCTCGTTTGCCAGCCCGTTCGGTCCAACGCGTCCTTGCGCGCTCTCCGGTCTTCCGGACAAGAGAGACCATTTTCTTCGGCGGGGCTTTTATGATTATCTTGATCGCACCGCCGGATGAGGCGCTGGCGGGGAGTACCGGAGGGTCGGCCCCAAAATTCGCCACCGAGCTCCGGCCGCGGGATTCCGGCAGCTTCCGCGGAACCTCTGAAGCGAATTCATTAATATATTAAGCATCTCCGAGGTGGGGTCTTCATGAGAGGAGGCGGCCCACGGGAGCGAAGTGCTCCAGGGTCGGAGGATCTGGTGCTGTGGCAGAGCATCAGAAGCATCTACCGCAAGGTGCTCAAGAGACTGAACGCCAGGCTCGCCCGCGAGAAGATTACCTTTTCGCAGTACGGCGTCCTGCTCGCCCTCTCCCGCGAAGGGCCGACGCAGATGAACAAGCTCGGAGAGCACATGCTCGTCGCCCCCGCCAACGTCACTGGGTTGATCGACCGGATGAGCAAGAAGGGCTACGTGAGGAGAAGGAGAGACCTCCGCGACCGCAGGCTCTTCGTGGTCGAACCCACGGAGGACGGGGCCAGGCTCTTTCGGAGCATATCGTCAAGGTTCAGGCAGTATGTGGGCAGGCTCGGCGCTGAACTCACCGACGAAGAGCTGCTGGTCACCCTGAAAGCGCTCGAGAAGGTGCTGCGGGCGGTCGAGGCGGAGGAGGAAATCTAGCGCGGATGCAGTACAAGTGGACCGTCCTCACCGTCACCACCGTCGGCGTGCTGATGAGCGGCATCGACTCCAGGATAGTGGTGATCGGCCTGCCGACGGTGGCCGCAGCCCTGAAGGCGGACGCGGAGCAGGCAATCTGGTTCACCCAGGCGTACACCATAGGCAGCACCATCGCCCTGCTCTTCATCGGACGGGTGAGCGACATGTTCGGAAGAGTGAAGATCTACAGCCTGGGCTTCTCCATCTTCACCGTCGGCTCTCTGCTGACCGCCCTCTCGCCGTCGCCAACATTCTTCATTCTCGCCAGGGTCTTTCAGGGCCTGGGTTCGGCGGCTCTCTTCGCCAACAGCGCAGCCATAATCACTGACGCGTTTCCGTCGGGGGAGCTGGGCCTCGCCCTGGGAACGAACCAGATCGCCTTCAGGGCGGGCTCCATGGCGGGCCTCACGGTCAGTGGCCTGATCCTTGCACTGGTCGACTGGAGGTATCTCTTCTACATCAACGTCCCGATCGGGGTCTTCGGCACTGTCTGGGCGAGCAGGCGCCTCAAGGAAGTGGGAGCCTCCGACAGGCGTGCGCCCATGGACTGGACGGGCTTCGTTTCCTTCACGTCCTTCATCACGTCGCTGCTCCTGTGCCTCAGCTTCGCCGCCTATGGGCTAGCCGACGAGTCTGTCGTGGTCGTTCTCGCGGTGGTCTCGGCGGTGTCCATCGCCTGTTTCGCCTATGTTGAGAGGCGCAAGCGTGACCCGCTCCTTGACCTGAGGCTGCTGCGGATCAGAGAGTTCGCGGGCGGAGTGACAGCGCAGACCCTGAACTCTATGGCGTTCGGCGCCTTCCTGCTTCTGATTAGCCTCTACCTTCAGCTGGTCCAGGGAGAGTCACCTCTGCAGGCGGGCATCTCGGTGCTTCCGTTCGACGTCGCGTTCCTGTTCGTCGGACCGGTCAGCGGGAGGCTCTCGGACAGGCACGGGGTGCTGCCGTTCGCAACGGCGGGGCTGTCCATAACCAGCCTCGCGCTCTTCCTCTTCTCCACTCTGAGCCCCTCCGCTCCCTATGCCACCATCGTGGTCTATCTCGTCATCTGCGGCGTGGGGATGGGTCTCTTCACCTCCCCCAACATCAGCTCGATCATGGGTTCCGTCCCTCCCTCCCGGCGTGGTGTGGCTTCGGGGCTGCGCGCGACCATGTTCAACGTCGGGCTGACGCTCAGCTTCAACCTGGTGATACTCGTCCTCGCCTTCTCCCTCCCGTACTCCCTCATCACCGCAGTCATCTCCTCGGGCAACGTGGCAGCCATACCGGAGGCCACGAGGCTGCTCTTTTCGCAGGGACTCGACAGGGTCTACCTCACGCTGGCCGTGTTGAACACTGTCGCGCTGGCTCCATCTCTTCTGAGGGGCAAGAGGGAGAACAAATGGCCTGGGGGGACGGGAAATTCAAATACGACGCCAGCGGGCTCCGAGCCAACCGACTAGGATGCAAAACGAACTTTCTGAAGCCAGACAGAAGATGGACACTCCCTACGGCAGGGCACTGGTCTTCAACGCCCAGTCGCTCAAGGCGCGCGGGTACGAAGTCGAGAGGCTGCCCTACTCGGTCAAGGTACTGCTCGAGAACGCCCTCAGGCACGCCGACAAGGTGGCCGGGGCGGAGGAGGCTGCACGGAGCCTGCTCGAGTGGCCGAGGAGAACGGGCGGTGAACTCCCGCTGATGCCGTTCAGGGTGCTGCTCCAGGACTACACCGGGGTGCCCCTGGTCGTGGACCTGGCCGCGATGAGGGACGCTGCGGCGGCTTCAGGGTTGAGCGCCAAGCTCGTGAACTCGAAGATCCCGGTCGACCTGATAATCGACCATTCCGTACAGGTCGACGCCTGGAGCAGCGAAGGCGCGTTCGACACGAACCTGGAGAGGGAGTACGAGCGGAATTCAGAGCGCTATTCGCTGCTGAAGTGGGCGCAGACCGCATTCGGAGGGATGCGGGTCTTCCCACCAGGAAAGGGGATCTGCCACCAGGTGAACCTGGAGTACCTCTCCAAGGTGGTGGCCACCTCGGACGACGCCGGCGTGCTCCAGGCATTCCCGGACACAGTCCTTGGGACGGACTCCCACACCACGATGGTGAACGGCATGGGGGTCCTGGGCTGGGGAGTCGGAGGGATAGAGGCCGAGGCCGTCATGCTTGGGGAGCCCTACCACATGCCGATACCTGAGGTCCTCGGAGTCAAACTCACCGGAAGCCTGCAGGAAGGGGTGACGCCTACGGACATGGTGCTCGCCGTGACGGAGAGGCTGCGAGAGAAGAGCGTGGTCGGCAAGTTCGTTGAGTACTTCGGCGACGGATACGGGAATCTGACGGTCCCCGACAGGGCGACGCTGGGGAACATGTCTCCAGAATACGGCGCAACCGTCGGGTACAGCCCGGTCGACGAAGCGACCCTCGCCTATCTCCTCGGCACGGGAAGGGAGAAATCCCACGTCGAGTTCGTGAGGAAGTACGCAACGGAGACAGGACTGCTCCGTTCCGGCAGCGAACCGAAGTACTCGGAAGTGCTCGTCATAGACCTGGACAAGGTGGAACCGTCCATCGCGGGCCCGAGGAACCCAGAGGAAAGGCGGCCGCTCAGGTCGGTGCCTGCCTTCGCGAAGACCTTCCTCGCCGAGTACCGAAGGGCGGCGAGTCCAAGTCCTCAGACGGCGGTCCCCACCTCCTCCGGGGCCCAATCGACCCTCCAACGCGGCCGCGAAGCGGACGCCCTCGAAGACGGCGCGGTTGTGATCGCCGCCATAACAAGCTGCACCAACACCTCCAACCCGACCGTCATGGTGGGGGCTGGTCTCCTCGCCAAGAAGGCTGTCGAGGCCGGACTGAGCCCCAAGCCGTGGGTGAAGCGGAGCCTCGCGCCCGGTTCGACGGTGGTCACGGACTACCTCAACAACTCTGGACTGCTTCCTTACCTCGACAGGCTCGGCTTCAACGTCGTGGGATACGGCTGCACGACGTGCATTGCCGAAGGAACGCCCATCTTGTTGGCTAACGGCACTGCCAGACCCATCGAGAGTATACCAGCAGAAGGCGGTGCTTTGGTATTTGGTCCCACCGCCAAGGGCAGGTTAGGAATCGCCCGACAATCAGTGCTCATGGAGAAGGGTATGCGCGACTGTATCAGAATCGTGCTGCAGGATGGACGATCGCTGATTTGCACACCAGACCACAAGATTCTCCGTTCAGACGGGTGTTGGGTCAGGGCGGATGAACTCGTACTAGGGAAGGATCGCGTAATCGTAGGGCTTGAAGGGCCTCTTGACAATCCAGGCGACGACGAATCTAGTTATGTTCTACACGCGGACAATCTAGTCTTCAGAATGGATACGCAACAAGCTCGAGTTCGTACGCTGGCATTCGCACGATTGCTCGGCCATCTTCTCAACGATGGATCGATCAGTGCCTTAGGGCAGGGCCGGATGACCGCAGGCCAAGCTGTGGACCGTGAGATGATACTCAACGACGTAGAATTACTCACGGGGCTTCGACCGGCCGCCAATCGCTACGACGATCGGAAATGGTCCATCATATTACCAATGGCGCTTACGAAGGCCATCATCGCACTGCGTGGCGTGCAGACGGGGAGGCGTATCGATCAGCCCCCCATACTTCCTGAGTTTGTGTGCCAGAATGATTGTCCCATGGCAGTGGTTCGGGAGTTCCTGGGTGGACTCTTTGGAGCCGATGGGCATGCGCCTACTCTGCATCGCTGGGGGAAGCGGGAAGAGGACGCGACCCTTGAACCACCGGCGTATTCTCAGAGCACCATTCCCGCCCATTTGGAGCAATCAAAGGAGATGATGCGCGAAGTAATTCATCTATTGGCACGGTGCGGTGTCAAGACTGAAGGTGCAAGAGTATGCGAATATCCAACGCGTAGGAGCAGTTCGTCTTATGCCGCAGCTCGAGACGGTGTACCACGGATCGAAGTGCGCCTAGATTTGCCGGACGGCCTCTCTTTCATCGAACATGTGGGTTTCCGTTACAGTGTAGACAAGGCAATGCGTGCCAGTGCAGCTGCTGTGTACTGGCGCCTTGTGGAGGGTATCCAAAGACAGCGGCTCTGGATGGCGGCCCGCCTGGAAGAATTTCATAAAGACGAACCTGCGTTGTCATTTTCTCGGGCGCGACAGCTGGTAGCCGTATCATTGCTAGGTCACGAGACAGAGGACCCTTTGCCTCCAGTAGTGTCGCCTCATTATGCATTGCTTGAGGGTTACGACCGGTTCTCGCGTCTTCCAAGGGCGACTGACCGCAGATTCCAGCCGTTGCATCGCGAAAGTTGCAATTTCCTGTCACCTGTGACGTTGCTCAAGCAGCTTGGTGTGCGAGAGTGGTTCGCTCCGCTCCGACGTACGGCAAAGACTGAGCGCGGCAGGCGATACTGTGTAGAAAAGGAAGCGTTGACTCTACCGACTTTTTCACTTCAGGTCGTCGACCGAAGTCCAGCGGGACAGAAATTGGTCTATGACCTGACTGTGAGTGATTTGCACGCATTCATTGCAGGCACAGTGGCCGTTCACAATTGTATCGGCAACAGCGGTCCGCTGGCTCCAGAAATCGAGCAGGAAATCAAGGCGGGGGATCTCTACGCCGTCGCCGTCCTCTCGGGCAACAGGAACTTCGACGGCAGAATCAACCCGCTCGCGAAGGGAGCCTTCCTGATGTCGCCCATGCTGGTCGTCGCCTACGCCCTAGCTGGGAAGATCGGTTTCGACTTCCAGAACGCGCCCCTGGGCGCCGGGAAGGACGGAAGGCAGGTCTTCCTCAGGGACATCTGGCCCACCATGAAGGAGATAGGGCGGGTGGTCGAGAAATCGCTCTCGCCTCAGCTCTACAGGATCCGCTACGCCGAGGCCATGAAGGGCGACAGCAGGTGGGATGGGCTGGGCGCGAACTCGGACGAAAGGTACAGCTGGGACCGCGACTCCACCTATGTAAGACAGCCTCCTTGGTTCGAACCGGAGCAGTCAAGGTCAGCGAAGTCCGACGTGACAGGCGCGAGGGTGCTCGCGGTCCTCGACGACAAGGTCACCACCGACCACATCTCGCCGGCGGGCGCCATAGCATTCGACAGTCCTGCCGGAAATTACCTGACATCCAAGGGCGTTGAGATGGTCCGCTTCAGCACCTACGGCAGTCGCAGGGGGAACCACGAGGTGATGGTGAGGGGCGGTTTCGCCAACATCAGACTCAGAAACGCCCTCGCCCCCGGAAAGGAGGGCGGCTGGACCACTCACCTTCCCTCTGGGGAGACGATGTCGATCTTCGATGCGGCAGTGAAGTACCGTGCAGCCAAGACTCCTCTGCTGATTATCGCAGGCAAGCAGTACGGAGCGGGCAGCTCTAGGGACTGGGCCGCCAAGGCGCCGAAGCTGCTCGGCGTTCGCGCGGTCATCGCGGAAAGCTTCGAGAGGATCCACCGGAGCAACCTCGTAGCCATGGGCGTCCTGCCCCTCCAGTTCATGAAAGGCCAGAGCCGCGCCTCCCTGGGGCTCGAGGGCGACGAGACGTTCGACATCTTCGGTGTCTCCGCGATGTCCAAGCCCGACGAATCCATAGAGGTAGTCGCCAGGGGCACCGCGGGGGAGAAGAGATTCAAAGTGCTGTGCAGAATCGACAACTCGACCGAGATGCAGTATGTCGAACGGGGCGGAGTCCTTCCCTTCGTCCTGGCCAGAGTGCACAACTCTGTACATTGAAGAAACCATTTTAACGGTCGGAGAATCGCGCTGGAAAACATGCGCGAGCCATTGGTCTACGTGAACGGCGAGTTCGTCGAGAAGTCCAGGGCGTCGGTCTCTGTCTTTGACCACGGCGTCCTCTATGGCGACGGCGTCTTCGAGGGCATAAGGGCGTACAACGGAAACGTCTTCAAGCTCGACGAGCACGTCGAAAGGCTGTTCAACTCCGCCAAGGTCATCCACCTCGACATCCCGCTCTCGCGCCACGAGACCGCAGAAGCGATAATGGAGACTGTGAGGAAGAACGAGTTGCGGGACGCGTACATCAGGGTGGTCGTCACCAGGGGAGCGGGCGACCTTGGGGTCGACCCATCGACCTGCAAGACGCCGACCCTGTTCATAATCGCCGAGCAAGCCCAGAGCACGCTCGCGTCCGGGGTTCCGCGCCTCATCTCTCTCTTCACCACGTCAGTGAGACGCGACCCGGTGGACGGCACCTCGCACGAGGTGAAGTCCCTGAACTACCTGAACAGCATCCTTGCCAAGATGGAGGCGAAGCGGGCGGGCGCGGACGACGCGCTCATGCTCGACCACAGGGGCTTCGTGTCCGAGTCCAGCGGGACGAACATCTTCATCGTGAAGGACAACAGGGTCTCAACGCCGGCGACGTCAGCGGGGATCCTGCATGGGATCACCCGCTCGCGCATCATCAGGCTCTGCTCAGACCTTGGCCTGGAAGTCTCCGAGCGCGACATCACTCCTTTCGAGCTCCTCACGGCCGACGAGGCATTCCTTGTCGGCACCAAGGCTGAGATCCTCGCCGTGGGGACTGTCAACGGCACGAAGATAGGGACCGGAACTGTGGGACCCATCGTCCGAAGGCTGGTTTCGGAGTTTGCGAAGGTCGTCGCCCGGAGACAAGAGGGGACGCCGGCCTACGAGTCGGAATACATCGACCTCTGAGAAAGACGCAGGAGCCGTCCCCGAGCCCAGATTCAGAAAAAAACCTAAATACACGACGATTGCCGAGAATTCTTGGGCCCTGCGTATTGTGCATAGTAGGTAACCTAGGGTTAGTTATGAATGGGGGTGCGAGCAGATAGCGCCAAGAAAGGAAGCGAAGCCGAGGAAGCCGGCCGTCAGGCGCAAGAAAGCCAAAGAGGACGAGGTCCCACCCTTCAAGATCAGCACTCACTTCCTGATTCCAAAGCACGAGCTCCTCACCAAGGAAGAGGCCCAGCAGGTAGTCGCAAAGTCGAACGCGAAACCTAGCCAGTTTCCCTTCCTACTCGCCACCGACCCGCTCGCCAAGGAGATCGGGGCCAAGCCCGGCGACTTCGTGCGCATAACGCGCAACAGCGAGACCGCCGGTTCCAGCACCTACTACAGGTACGTCGTGGAGGGAGGGGCATGAGCAAACAGATCATAAAGTCAAACTCCTGGATAATCCTACGCGACCTCCTCGAGAGGGAAGGGGTGGCGAGGCAGCACCTCAACAGCTACAACGAGTTCGTCACCAAGGGGCTGCAGAATATCATCGACGAGATAGGTGAGATCGAGGTCGAGACCGTCAGCACGCCCTACAAGATCAAGCTGGGCCGCGTCACCCTCGGGCCCTCGCGCGTGGTGGAGATCGACGGCTCCATCAGCAGCGTCCTTCCCATGGAAGCCAGGCTCAGGAACCTGACCTACTCGGCTCCCATAATGCTCGAGATGACCATAGAGGAGGAGGGGCTCCCCAGGGACACAGCCAGGCAGCACATCGGCGACCTCCCGGTGATGGTGAAGTCGGAGCTCTGCCAGCTCTCCAACAAGACCAAGGAACAGCTCATCGACGTCGGCGAGGACCCCAACGACCCGGGAGGTTACTTCATAATCAACGGCGCCGAGCGCGTCATAGTCGGGCTGGAGGACCTCTCGCCCAACAAGATCCTGGTGGACGCCGAGAAGGTGTCGGGCGCGACGACCTACAAGTCCAGGGTCTACTCTTCGGTCGTGGGCTACAGGTCGAAGCTTGAGCTGACGCTGAAGCAGGACGGCGCCATCAACGTGAAGGTGCCCAGCTGCCCAGTCGACCTTCCCTTCGTGATTGTCATGCGGGCCCTTGGCATAAAATCCGACAAGGACATCGCGGATTCGATATCGCCAAAGCCGGAGATACAGGACCTCCTCGAGGTCTCCTTCGACAAGGCGAGCGAGGCGCCGACGGACAAGGACGCCCTGGTGTACATCGGCAACAGGGTCGCCCACGGCATGCTCGAGGAGTTCCGTGTCAAGAGGGCTCTTTCGATGCTCGACTGGGGGCTCCTGCCGCACTTGGGCAAGACCGACGACAGACGCTACGACAAAGCAATGTTCATGGGCGAGGCGGTCTGCAAGCTCCTCGAGCTGAGGCTCGGCTGGATAGGCCCCGACGACAAGGACCACTACGGCAACAAGGTGATCAAGTTCGCGGGACAGATGCTTGCGGATCTGTTCAGGACCGCGTTCAGGAACCTGGTCCGGGACATGAAGTACCAGCTCGAGAGGACAGGCCAGAAGCGGGGCGGCAACGTCGTGGGTGCGGCCATCCGCACGGGCATCATAACCGACAAGCTGAACAACGCGATTGCGACTGGCAACTGGGGCAGGGGCAAGGTTGGCGTCACCCAGCTGCTCGACAGGACCAACTACCTCAGCACCCTGAGCCACCTGAGGCGGGTCCAGTCCCCGCTCTCCAGGAGCCAGCCCAACTTCGAGGCCAGAGACCTCCACGCGACCCACTTCGGAAGGATATGCCCCTCAGAGACCCCCGAGGGCGTCAACTGCGGCCTGGTCAAGAACCTGGCCCTCTCCGCCACAATCTCGGTGGGAGTCCCTTCCACGGAGGTGGAGGAGAAGCTGTGGGAGCTGGGCGCCAAACCGATCAGGGATGCGGAGCAGAAGCTCCAGGTCAACGGCTGCAGGATATTCATGGACGGAAGGTTCCTCGGCTACGTGGACGACGGCGAAAGGCTCGCCAAGGCGTTCAGGAAGCTGAGGCGGGAGGGCCAGATCAACCCCGGCGCTAGCGTCCTCTTCGTGCCTCCCATCAACGACAAGGCGTATCCGAGGCTCTACATCAGCCTCAGTTCCGGCAGAGTCCTCAGGCCGCTGATAGTCTCCGAGAACGGAAGGTCGCTGCTCACGCCCGAGCTGATAGAGAAGGTCTCCGCCGGACAGCTCTCATGGAGGGACCTCGTCGAGCAGGGCGTCGTCGAACTGATCGACGCCAACGAGGAAGAGAACTCGCTGGTCTGCATGGACGCCGAGGAGGCCACGGCGAAGCACACCCACATTGAGCTCTTCCCCGCGGCCATGTTCGGCATAGCTGCATCGGTGATTCCGTATCCGGAGCACAACCAGTCTCCCAGGAACACCTACGAGTCAGCAATGGCGAAGCAGAGCCTGGGCTTCTCTTCTCCCACCTATCCTATCTCCCCCCACGTGAGGCAGCACCTGCTGGTCAGCCCGCAGGCTCCGGTGGTGAGGACCAGGACCCTTGACCTGCTGAAGATAGACGAAAGGCCGCTGGGCCAGAACTGCACGGTCGCGGTGCTCTCATTCGAGGGCTACAACATCGAGGACGCGATAATCATGAACAAGTCGAGCGTCGAGCGGGGCCTCGCGCGCTCGTTCTTCTACAGACTCTACGAGGGGGAGGCGAAGCAGTACCTCGGAGGCATGAGGGACACCTTCGAAGTCCCCTCGGCCGAGTCCAACATCAGGGGATACAGGGGCGAGAAGTTCTACAGGCTGCTCGAGGGCGACGGGGTCATCTCCCACGAGGCACAGGTCTCCGGAGGAGACGTCGTGATCGGCAGGACAAGCCCGCCGAGGTTCATGGAGGAGTACAAGGAATTCGAGATCAAGGGACCCTACAGGAGGGACACGTCGGTGGCCGTCAGGCCGTCCGAGTCCGGCGTCGTCGACTCCATCTTCATGACCGAGAACGTCGAAGGCGGCAGGATGTTCAAGGTCAGGGTGAGGGACATGCGCGTGCCGGAGATCGGCGACAAGTTCGCCTCCAGGCACGGCCAGAAGGGTGTGGTGGGCCTGGTGGTGCCCCAGGAGGACATGCCCTACACCGCCGAGGGAATAGTTCCAGACGTCATAATCAACCCCCACGCGTTCCCGTCCAGGATGACCGTGGGCCAGTTCATAGAGTCGATCGCCGGCAAGGCGGGCGCGCTGAGAGGGTCGCCCGTCGACGGTTCCGCCTTCGCAGGCGAAAGCATCGAGGAGCTGGAGAAGGTCCTGCGCTCCAGGGGCTTCGAGCCGACCGGCAGAGAGGTGATGTACGACGGCAAGACGGGGAAGAAGTTCGCTGCAGACGTCTTCATGGGCGTGGTCTACTATCAGAAGCTCCACCACATGGTCGCCGACAAGATCCACGCGAGGGCGAGGGGCCAGGTTCAGATGCTCACCAAGCAGCCCACCGAGGGGCGCGCCAGGGGAGGCGGGCTCAGGTTCGGCGAGATGGAAAGGGACTGCCTCATCGCCTACGGGGCGTCCATGGTGCTGAAGGACAGGTTGCTCGACGAAGCCGACAAGACAGAGATCTACGTCTGCGAAAAGTGCGGGCTGATTGCCTATTACGACGCAAAGCAGAGGAAGTACACGTGCAAGATAGACGGAGACCAGGCGAAGATCTCGACCGTGGTGGTCGCCTACGCGTTCAAACTCCTGCTGCAGGAGATGATGAGCCTCAACATTGCTCCGAGGCTGCAGCTGAAGGACAAGGTGTAGAGAAATGTCGATGGAACAGGCCCTCAAGACAATAGGCGGCATCGACTTCGCAGTCTTCTCTCCCAACGAGGTGAGGCGCTATTCGGTCGCCGAGATCACGCAACCGGAGACCTACGACGAAGACGGCATGCCGGTCCAGGGAGGCCTGATGGACAGCAGGCTGGGAACGCTCGAGCCCGGGCAGAAGTGCGGCACGTGCGGGAGCACCGCGGGCAGATGCCCCGGGCACTTCGGTCACATCGAGCTGGCGGAGCCGGTGCTCCACATCGCCTTCGTCGACGAGATCAACATCCTGATTCAGACCACCTGCAGGACGTGCGGAAGGCTCCTCCTCGCGCCCGAGGAGCTCGACGCCTACAGAGCCAGGCTGGCCGGCAGGACTGACTTCACCCCGGCGATCGTAGAGACTGTGGCCAAGGAGATAGTCACAAAGGCGAAGAAGGTGAAGCTCTGCCCGCACTGCGGCAAGCAGCAGTTCCAGATCGAGTTCACAAAGCCCACGATCTTCCACGAGATCACCGAGGAGGGCGGTGCCACCAGGCTGCTACCTGTGGCAATCCGCGAGAGGCTTGAGAGGGTGACCAACGAGGACCTCGAGCTCCTAGGCTTCAACCCCAAGGCGGCCAGGCCGGAATGGTTCGTCCTCCAGGTGCTGCCCGTCCCGCCGCTGACCGTGAGACCCTCCATCACGCTAGAGTCGGGCATACGCTCCGAGGACGACCTGACCCACAAGGTCGTCGACATACTCAGGGTCAACCAGAGGGTGAGGGAGAGCAAGGAGTCGGGCACGCCCCACCTGATCGTCCAGGACCTGGTCGACCTGCTTCACTACCACGTGACCACCTACTTCGACAACGAGGTCTCAGGCATCCCCCAGGCGCACCACCGCTCGGGCAGGCCCCTGAAGACGCTCAGCCAGAGGCTGAAGGGGAAGGAGGGAAGGTTCAGAGGCTCGCTCTCCGGAAAGAGGGTGGACTTCTCCAGCAGGACGGTGATCAGCCCAGACCCCAACCTGGACATAGGCGAGGTCGGCGTTCCCTTCGAGGTCGCCAAGAAGCTGACGATTCCCGAGAAGGTGTCCGCCTGGAACATCGAGACGCTCAAGCAGCTCGTCGTCAAGGGGCCGTTCGAGCACCCCGGAGCCAACTACGTGATCAGGCCCGACGGCGTGAAGATCAGGCTGGACTTTGCAAGCGACAGGAAGGCACTGGCGGACTCGCTGGCGCCCGGCTACATCGTCGAAAGACACCTGATGGACGGCGACGTCGTCCTCTTCAACAGGCAGCCCTCGCTGCACAGGATGTCTGTGATGGCGCACTTCGTGAGGGTCCTGCCCTACAGGACCTTCAGGCTGCATCCGTCGGTCTGCCCGCCCTACAACGCCGACTTTGACGGCGACGAGATGAACCTTCACGTCCCGCAGAGCGAGGAATCTAGGTCGGAGGCTCTCATGCTCATGAAGGTGCAGGACCAGATAATCACGCCCAGGTACGGCGGGCCCATCATCGGCGGGATCAGGGACTTCATCACCGGCGCCTTCCTGCTCACGACCGACGAGACCCTGCTCACCTCCGCGGAGTTCTCCAACCTCGCCCTCATAGGGGGCTACGAGGGAGACCTGCCCGAGCCGGCCGGCAAGGGGGCCTACACAGGCAAGCAGCTCTTCTCTCTCTTCCTCCCCAAGGGGATGAACTACGTTCTCACCTCCAAGTGGGCGAAGGCCTCCAAGACGGGCTCCACCAACGACGTGGTGGTCAAGGACGGCCAGCTCATCTCCGGCGTGGTCGACAAGGCTGTGATCGGCGCCGAGGAGCCGGACAGCCTCCTCCACAGGATCGCAAAGGACTACGGCAACGAGGAGGCGAAGAACTTCCTCAACTCCATCCTGAAGGTCCTGAAGACATTCCTGACCAGGCGCGGCTTCACATACGGGT
>JAFMAU010000044.1 GCA_029784825.1 Nitrososphaerota archaeon
CCGCAATGATTGCCCATCGATACCACGCCCGCATCACCGGGATTGATGCGGCATCCGCTCTTATCGCGGTCGCACAGGAGAGGATTCCTTCGGCCAAGTTCCAAGTGGGCGAGCTGGAGGAGCTGCCGTACCCGGACGCTAGCTTCGACGTCGTCTTCTCATCTAACTCGCTGCAGTACGCCGCTCATCCGCCGGCCGCGCTGAACGAATTCGTCAGGGTCCTAGATAACGGAGGGAGGATCGCGATCGTAATCTGGGGGCGCCCTGAAGACTGTGAGATGGACTCGGCAGTGTTCCCTGCGGTGCGGAAATTGATGCCTCCCCCTCCGGCTGGGACGCCCCAGCCTCTCGCCCTCTCCGACCCGAACGTGCTGAACCAACTGCTCCACCAAGTGAAACTCACCGTGACTGCGAGCGAATTCGTCGACGTCCCGATGGAGTACGCCAACATGGAAGACGCCTGGCGCGCTCAGAAGTCGGCCGGGCCCATCCAAGGGGGTATACGCGCGGCAGGGGAAGACGTAGTCAGGAAGGCGGTGGTCGAAGCGATGCGACCTTACACGAGCCCCAGCGGCATCATCAGGATGCGGAACAAGTTTCGCGTCGTAATTGCTGCTCGCGAGTAAAGTGGCCCTGAAGATCGACTGGCTCTGGGCGTTGATTAGAGGGAACGACAAGGCGTAGTCAGCTCTGATCTAACTGTTTCATGGGCCGGAAGGGATTCGAACCCTTGACCTCCCGATTATCAGTCGGGTGCTCTAGCCAAGCTGAGCTACCAGCCCAGCAGGCGGGGCGACTGACATCCTCTTTAAGCGTGAAAGAGTCGACCGTGACATCTGTCGTCTTACGTTTAAAACGACCGTGTGGGGCGTTCGACAGAGTGGGCCGGTAGTTCAGCGGTACGAACGCCCGCCTTGCACGCGGGAGGTCGGGGGTCCGATTCCCCCCCGGTCCACTTCAGACATTCCCAAATCCTATATGGAACCGAATGGCGTCAGGGAGTCATGGCGCGAGAAGAAAAGACCGTCGAGACGATAATGACGAAGACGGTGATGGCAGTTGAAATGAACACCACTGCGAAGGATTGCGCGAAGGCCATGGCCAAGCGCGGGGTAAGCTGCGCGGTGGTTACTCAGGGAGGGTCCGCCGCTGGCATCGTCACAGAGAGGGACTTGGTCTCCAAGGTCCTTGCCGAGTCGATAGACGCGAAGAACGTCCTCGTGAGGGATATCATGTCTACGCCTCTGATCACGGTGTCTCCGGACGCGGAGCTTACCGCTGCGGCGGAACTCATGGCCAGGTACCGGATAAGGCGGTTGGTTGTGATAGACAAGGCGGGGGCGCTGATGGGATTGGTCACGACGGGCGACATCGCGCGGACACTCGCCGAAAAGCAGGGATACCGCGAGGCTGCGCTGAACGCGATGGCGAGATACGGCGAGCTTGGGCCGGAGAGCGGCCCCTATCAGTAACCCTATTCCACGCGGAGCTTCACCCCGCCCTTTCCGGCTGACTTCAAGGGCACGGTGACTTCTAAGATTCCGTTGTTGTAGGTCGACTTCGCCCCCTTCGGGTCGACGACCCCCGGCAGGCCGAGTTCCTTGTAGTACCCCCTGTTCTCACTGTCGACTGATATCACCATCGTGCTTTCGTTGACGGTGACGTTGATGTCTTCTTTCTTCACCCCGGGCATTTCAGCGATGACCCTCACCACCTTCCCTGAGCTAACTACGTCGACGAGAGGTTCTCGCTTGTCCTGTATGGCCTTCCAGGGCCTCCCTTCCCCGCTTCGTACGTTTCCGAACTCCCTGACGACGGGCTTCCCATCTGGCCCTATCGTCACCGAATAGCCGTAGACTATCGGCCCGATTTCCTTTTTCGTCCTTCCATCCGGCGACTTCGATTCCCTCACGAGGCTCTTCGGGAGCTCCTTCTCGAGATCCTTGAACTGCTCCGAGAAGGCCTTCTCCATTTCCTTCATCATCTCATCGATGTCTGGGAAACCCCAGGGGCCGAAGGGAGATCCGTGCCGCTTTCGGCTTCGCCATTCGTCGCCGCCCTCGTCATCCATGTCCGGCATACCTGTTAGCAATGCGCGGCTCCGTGAATTTATGTTTTCGGCCCGAGCTCGAATTTGAGCGAACCCGAGAAAGGCTTTTACGCGGAGAACATCGCTCGAAAGATGATGTCTGCCTCGGTTTACGCGAAGATGACATTCCTTTTCTTCGTGCTCACAGCGCTTCTGATGGTCATAGGGTACGTCGTCGGGTGGTACTTCTTTGGAGATCCCGTGACCTTCGTGGGGCTGGCCCTGGTGCTGGCGGCCGTGATCAACTTCGTGTCATACTACTACAGCGACTCGCTGGTGCTCAAGATGAGCAAGGCAAAGATGATCCAAGAAAGTGACAGTCCCACTCTCTTCAGGGCGGTGCGCAACGTCTCCCAGAAGGCCAACATCCCCATGCCAAGGGTAGGCATAGTAGATTCTCCACAACCCAACGCGTTCGCCACGGGCAGGGGACCGAACAAGGCGGTCGTATGCGCCACTTCGAGCATCTTGCAGACGTTGAGTCCCGACGAACTCGAGGCGGTGATCGGCCACGAGATCGGGCACGTCGTACATCGGGACGTGCTGATGTCGAGCGTGGCGGCCACGCTCGCAGGCGCGATATCATACATAGGCCAGATAGCGATGTTCTCCATGTGGTTCGGGGGTAACAACAGAAACAGGAATGGAGGGTCCCCGCTGCTGATTTTGGCTATCATCCTCGTGCCCCTCGGTGCGACCTTCGTCAGACTTGGGATAAGCAGGGACGACGAGTACAACGCCGACGAATACGGCGCCAAGTTGACCAGGAACCCTGCTGGCCTCGTCACGGCGCTTCAGAAGATTAGCGCCAAGGCCCAGACGAAGCCCATCGCCACTCGCCCTAACAACGCCCCGTCTCCTGCAACCGCGTCGCTGTGGATAGTCAACCCATTCAGGGGGAGTTCCATGATGGAGATGTTCTCGACGCATCCTTCCCTTTCGCACAGGGTCGAAAGGCTCAGGAAGTTGGGGCGCGAAATGAACGTCTACGTCCCTTAACCGAGGATAAGTCTGAGCAACGCGAGCATCGCTCCCGTCTCGACCACTTCGTCCCTTCCGGACTGCTTCGCCTCGGCTCCCGTGGGGGGCTGCGGGAGGTCACCCATAAGCGACATCGGAGGGAACATGGATTTCGGGAAGAGGGAGGGAGAGTAGGAGATGTCGGATGCAGGCTGAGGAGAAATAGGCACCGGCACGCTTTGTTTTGGCATCGGCTGCGACACGGGGGGCGTCTCTGGCGGCTGGGGCTTCGGCGACACCCGCACTGGCTCCTGTCTGGTCGGCCCGCTGGGCTTGGGCGCCTGCCGAGACCGAGAGGTAACTGCCGGTATGAGCATGAAAACGCCGAAGAGAGAAAGCAAGTAGAAGTTGAAGCCAACCCCAAGAACTATCAAGAAGAGGGCAAACAACGTCAGGTTCCTATTCAAGCACGAGGGAATTCGGCCCTGAGGGTATTAAGGATTGGTGGGCCGGGGCGGAGTTGAACCGCCGACCTTCGCCGTCTCCTGCCAGCAAGTGTCAGAGCCTGACGGGCACCGACCTGACGTCCTAACCATGCTAGACGACCGGCCCCTGTAGGGGCGGGCATCGAACCCGCCTTTTATCTTTAGTCGGGTCAGCCCGGAAGTTCCGGCCAGACACGTTCGCCGATTGACGAGACGACACGCGTGGGGTTCGATTGATTAAATAGCCAACACCCGCCGCTTCCCATACAGAATGACAGACAGCGAGATGCCTGGCCTCTACAAGCTCCCAATGGCCGAGAGGCTGAAGGAAGTCGCCAAAGCGACCGGCCTTTCAGACGAGGAGGCGAAGACGCTCTCCAACACCGGGGGGCTGCCTTCTGACGTGGCGGACAGGATGATCGAGAACGTAGTCGGTGGGCTCACGATGCCCCTAGGCATAGCGACGAACTTCAGGATCAACGGCAAAGACTACCTCATCCCTATGGCGCTGGAAGAGCCGTCCGTGGTAGCTGGGGCGAGCAAAGCCGCCAAGATCGCAAGGGAGAAGGGCGGGTTCACAGTGACAAACACAGGTCCGGTCATGATAGGCCAGATCCAGGTCATCAAGATTGCGGCGCCAGACAAAGCCAAGGCTGGCCTGCTCGCGAAGAAGGCCGAGATCCTCCAGAAGGCCAACGAGCAGGATCCGATGCTCGTCTCTCTGGGAGGAGGGGCCAAGGACCTGAACGTCAAGGTATTGTCCAGCATCGCTGGGCCGATGGTCGTCGCTGAGCTCATCGTCAACACTGGGGATGCCATGGGTGCGAACGCGGTGAACACCATGGCGGAGGCTGTGGCTCCGATGGTCGAGGAGATTACGGGTGGAGAAGTGCTGCTAAGGATAATTTCGAACCTGGCAGACAGAAGGCTCGTAAGGGCGACGGCTGTATTCGAGAAGGAGGCGGTCGGGGGCGGAGAGACTGTCGATGGGATTGTGAGCGCCTACGCGTTCGCGGACGCGGATCCGTACCGGTGCGCCACGCATAACAAGGGAATCATGAACGGTGTAATCGCTGTCGGAATAGCTTGCGGCCAGGATATCCGCGCCCTGGAAGCGGGCGCCCATAGCTTCGCTTCAAGGACAGGGAGGTACAAGCCTCTTACGACATGGGAGAAGGACAAAGAAGGGAACCTCGTGGGCAGGCTCGAGATGCCCATGGCGGTGGGCCTGGTAGGTGGCGCGGCGAGGACGCACCCGGCTGCCAGGGCTTCGATCAAGATCCTCGGCGTGAAGACAGCCACAGAACTCGCGGAGGTGATGGGGTCGGTGGGGCTCGCGCAGAACTTTGCGGCACTCCGGGCCCTTGCCAGCGAGGGGATCCAGAGGGGGCACATGAAGCTGCACTCCAGGAACGTAGCGGTTTCAGCGGGTGCGACCGGAGAACTCATCGATGTCGTCGCACAGCGGATGGTCGAGGAACGCAAGATACGCTTCGACAGGGCCAAGGAACTGGTCGAAGAGCTCTCCAAGACGGGGAAGAGTTGACCCCGCAGCGGCTGTAACTCCTATAAGTCCAACGCGGGCGCCGGTGCGAGAATGCAGAGGAATCCGGTGGAGCAGGGCTCTGTAGTCCCCAGAAGCAAGTACCTTCTGGCCGTAACGCTTGTCACCCTCATAGTAGGCGCACTTCAAGCGACAGGCGCCATCGAGCTTCCGTTCGGGGCCTGGTCTTCAGCTGTCACCGGGTCCGTGTTCTCTTCTGCCTTCCTGAACGGCTTCATGACCCAGTGGGGGTACCTGAGCCTGTTCGGGCTGATGGCCCTCGAAAGTGCGTCGCTCCCGGTCCCCAGCGAGGTTGTCCTCCCGTTGGCGGGCTATTTCGTGTACATCGGCACGATGAACTTCTGGGTCGTAGTTGCAGTCAGCACGCTCGCCAGCATTGCGGGGGCGCTCGTGGATTACTACCTAGCAATCTGGCTGGGGAGGCCTTTTGTCGTCGGCATCCTCAGGCTCTTCCGGTTGCACAGGGGGTCCCTGGACCGGGCAGAGGCTTGGTTCGAGAGGTCTGGCCAGTGGACTGTATTCGCCGCGAGGTTCGTCCCAGGGTTGCGAACGATCATTTCTCTTCCTGCAGGGCTCTTCAGACTGGGCTTGTGGCGGTTCGTCGTGATGACCGTCGCCGGATGCCTCATATGGTCGATCGTCCTCGTGTATGCCGGATTCCTCGCCGGCTCGAGCCAACAGGCGATTTCCTCGTTCGCCTCGTCAGCTGTGGTCATCGATTACCTTTCAGGAGCTGTGGCTGTTATGTCGGCAGCGTACATAGGCTATTACCTCTTCTCCCTGTTCAGGAGAGCTACTCCATCATCGGTATCTTGATGCCCTTGGCCTTGGCAGTCCGCACCGCCTCTTCGTAGCCAGCGTCCACGTGCCTGGCCACGCCGATGCCAGGGTCGTTGGTGAGGGCAGTCGAGATTCTCGCTTCGGCTTCAGGGGTGCCGTCGGCCAGGACCGCCAGCCCCGCGTGAATCGAGTAACCAATCCCCACCCCTCCCCCATGATGCATAGACACCCACGACGCACCGGATACGGCGTTTAGTAGGGCGTTGAGAACGGGCCAGTCTGCTATCGCGTCGGACCCGTCCTTCATCCCCTCGGTCTCCCGGTAAGGAGAAGCCACAGACCCCGCGTCCAGATGGTCCCTGCCGATGATGACAGGAGCTGAAATCCCTCCCGCTCTGACCATGTCGTTGATGACCTTGCCGAACCTCGCCCTTTCGCCGTAGCCGAGCCAGCAGACCCTCGCCGGGAGGCCCTGGAACTCGACTTTCTCGTGCGCCTTCCTGATCCACCTCACCAGAGACGGGTTGCCCGAGAACTCCCTGAGCACGGCCTCGTCGGTGGCGTATATGTCCGCCGGGTCGCCAGAAAGAGCGGCCCAACGGAACGGGCCCCTCCCCTCGCAGAAGAGCGGTCTGATGTATTCGGGGACGAAACCAGGAATCCTGAATGGAGCTTCGACACCAGCTTCGCTCGCCATCTTTCTGATGTTGTTCCCGTACTCGAATGCGATGGCGCCATTTTCCTGGAACTTCAGCATTGCCCGGACGTGCTTGGCGATGGAAGCCATCGAGCGCTCTAGGTACTTCGCGGGGTCGGAGGCCCTGAGGGTTGTGGCTTCTGCGACGTCGAGGCCGACGGGGATGTAACCCTCCAGAGGGTCATGAGCCGCGGTCTGGTCAGTAAGGACATCAGGCGTGAAACCCGACTCTACGAACTGAGGGAGCACCTCGGCGGCGTTACCCAGCAACCCGACAGAAAGTGCCTTGCCCTCCGCGGCCGCGTCCCTTGCCATCGCTAGGGCCTCCCGCGGGTCCTCGACCATCACGTCGCAGTACTTCTTGTCCAACCTCCTCTGGATCGCCCTCCTGTCAGCTTCAACCACAAGGGCGACCCCGTCGTTCATCGTCACCGCCAGCGGCTGTGCCCCTCCCATCTCCCCCAGGCCGGAAGTCAGCACGACCTTCCCCTTCAGTGATCCTCCAAAGTGCTTTGACGCCACGGCGGCCAGCGTTTCATAGGTCCCCTGGAGGATCCCCTGGGTCCCGATGTACATCCAGCTCCCTGCCGTCATCTGGCCGAACATGGTCAGTCCGCGCTCTTCGAGCTCCCGGAAGTAGCTCCAGTCCGCCCACTTGGGCACAAGCATTGCGTTGGAGATGAGCACGCGCGGCGCAGCGGTTGTGGTCCTGAAGACGCCCACTGGCTTACCTGACTGGATCAGCAGCGTCTCATCGTTGGCGAGTCCGCGAAGCGCCTTCACAATGGCGTCGTAGGCTTTCCAGGACCGAGCGGCACGTCCCGTCCCGCCATAGACGATGAGACGCTCGGGGTCCTTTGCAACCTCGGGATCGAGGTTGTTCATCAGCATGCGGAGCGCAGCTTCCTGGTGCCAACTCTTGCACGAAATCTCGGACCCGCGCGGGGCCCTCACAACGTGCGTCTGCATATTCTGACTCGGCGACCTCCTCTCGATTTAAGACTTCGTTGCAAGGTGCTGCCGACAAGACTTAACACGCTCAGAGGAGGCTCTTTCATGGGGGAAGATGCCTGAACTAGTCCTGGTCAACGCTGGGGAACTGGTGACCTGCGCCGGCGGGGGCGACGGAGACCAGGAGGCGCTCGGGGTGATCGAAGACGGTGCCCTGATGGTCGACGGCGGCAGGATTTCGTGGATAGGCACTTCCAAGGAACTAGGGCGCAAGACATTCGGGAAGCCTCGGCGCACAATGGATGCGCGCGGAGGCCTGGTCACCCCTGGGTTCGTAGACCCGCACACCCACCTTGTCTTCGCGGGGAGCAGAGAAGATGAGCTCGACAGGAAGACCCGGGGCGAGTCGTACGTGTCGATCCTCAGCAGCGGGGGTGGAATCCAGAGGACCGTGAGAGACACGAGAAAGGCGACAGCTCGCGAGATTTGCGCCCAGTCGCTCGCGAGAGTGGAGCAGATGGTCGCGAACGGCGTCACTACAGTCGAAACGAAGACCGGGTACGGCCAAAGGGCGCGGGACGAGCTAAAGATGATCCAGGCGATCGAACTCCTGAGGAAGGCGACGAAAATAGACGTGGTCTCGACCTTCCTTGGGCTGCATGCAAAACCTCCCGAGTTCGATGATTCTGGGGAGTATGTCGACTACGCGATCCGCGAAATGCTTCCGCTGGTGGCCCGCTCGCAGGCCCGGCCCGCCTTCTCTGACTGTTTCTGCGAGGAAGGCATTTTCTCCCGAGGAGATTGTGCGAGGTACCTCAGGGCGTCCCGTGAGCTCGGGTTCTCGTTGAAGATTCATGCGGATGAATTCGCCGACTCCCGCGGGGCTTCGCTCGCGGCAGAGTCGGGGTGCGTTTCCGCCGACCACATTGGCCATAGCGGACCCGCGGGGATCGAATCCATGGCGGAGAAGGGGGTCGTGGCCGTGTTGCTCCCTGGCACATCTCTATACTCGTCCATCAGCTACGCGGATGCGAAGGGCATCATCAGAGCGGGATGTTCGGTCGCTCTCGGTACCGATCTTAGCCCGAATTCTTGGATAGAATCTCCGCAGTTCGTGATGGGGCTGGCCTGCGCAGGACTGAAGATGACCCCCGCCCAGGCGCTGCTTGGGTTCACAGCCAATGCCGCGAAAGCCATCTCGCGGGCGGACGTAGGATCGCTTCGCCTAGGGAATTCGGCTGACTTCGTTGTACATTCCCTGACCGGATACCGGCAGCTTCCATACCGCCTCGGCGGGAGCTACGTACGGAAAGTGATCAAGGAGGGACGCGAAGTGTATTCCCGTGAAGTCTAGGGGAGGTTCCCCGCGAGGGTCTCCTTCGCGACAATTTCTATCTCTCCCCCCTGGGCCCTGTCTCCTCTTAGCAAAGGAGAATGCCCCCTGACGAACGCGCTGACTTTCTTCGCGTGCTCGGAGATCCCGCTTTCGTTGGAGCCCAGGATGTTGGAGGCACAGATGAGCTCGACCGCGAGTATCTTCGAGACGTTCGCAGCTACATGGAGGCATTTCACCCCTGCGTTAACCCCGTGGCTGGCGTGGTCTTCTATTCCCCCTGAGACGTTGGCAGGGTAGGAGGATTGTGGGTAGATGTTCTTCGCGTTGTCATTGGTGAGCGCGGTCGCGGTGTACTCGAGGATCATCAGGCCAGACTCGAGCCCCGGCTTTCCAGCCATGTATTTCGACTCGGGGGGCGTCTTCGAGAGGAGGTAATGTATTCTGGCGAGCGAGATTACCCCAAGATAAGAAAGCGAAAGGGAGAGCAGGTCAGAGGCCATGGCTACGGGCTGGGCATGGAAGTTCCCCCCGTGGAGGACCGAGCCGTCCTCCAGCAGGACCGGGTTGTCAGACACCGAGTTCATCTCATCCAAGGTTATCTTCTCAGCGAAGCCGAGAGCGTCCTTTAGGGCGCCGTGCACCTGTGGAGCGCAGCGGATTGAATAAGGATCCTGCGGAACCGGCTCAGAGCGTATCCTGCGACTCCCCTTCCACAGAGTTCTGACCTCCCTGGCCACCGACCCCTGCCCTGGGTCGAGCTTTACACCGACGAGCCTCTCGTCAAACGCCTGCGAGCAGGCGCGTAGTACTTCGGCTGTTACGGCGAGCGTCGAGTTGGCCGCGTTTAGCAGTGTGTTCCCCTGATGGACACCCACGCAGGCGAGCGCAGTGGTGAACGCGGTGCCGTTGATGAGGGAGAGCCCTTCCTTGGCGTGCAGTTTGACTGGCTTGAGCCTGGAAGCTGACAGCGCCTTCGTGGAGTCGACGAGCCTGCCACGCCTGTACGCCCTCCCCTCGCCCAGCATGGAGAGGGCCATGTGAGCCGAGGGAACGAGATCGCCGCTTGCGCCCAGAGACCCGAACTCCGGGACGTAGGGGGTGACCCCCCGGTTGAGCATCCCCACAATCAGTTCCGCTACCTCCTTGCGGACTGCGCTGTTGCCGTTGAGGAGACTGTTCAGGCGGATGAGCATCGCGGCGCGGACCACCCCCTGTGGAAGGGGCGACCCCACACCAGCGGAGTGACTTCGAATCAGGTTGAGCTGGAGTTCCTCGAGGTTTTCGGGCCTGACGACCTTGTCCGAAAGCGAGCCGAACCCCGTGTTGACCCCGTAGACCACCTCGCCACGGGACAGCTTTTCTTCGAGGAGGGCGCGGAGCTTCTCCATGTGCTTGAGACTGGCAGGGCTGGCCCTGACCTCTTCCCCCCGCTCCGCCACCTGCATCGCGCCGGCCAGGGTGAGAGAGCGTCCGTCGACGGCTACTACCATCGTCCCGACCCCGTCCTCGGACGGATAAATAGCTCACACCCTTTTAACCCGACTCCCGCCCTGCCGAAGCCATTGAGGAAGGCTGCAGCCTATCCTGAGCCAAGTTATCACGATCCCGCCGACAAGCGCATGGTGGAGATCATCGGCAAAGCGGCGCGGCCTATGCCTGGCGCGGTGAACATCTTGGGAATCCCGTTCGAAGGGGCGGTACTCGGGAGGAAAGGTGCCGCAGGAGGGCCGTCCGCGATACGCCAGTCGATGAGCTCCTTCTCGAACTTCAACGTCGAGCTGCGGGAAGACGTTAGCCGCGCGAAGGTCTTTGACCTCGGGAACCTCGCTGTCGCAAAGGGGGAAGAAGTAAGACGGGCCCATTCGTTGATAGAGACTGAGGTCGCAAAAGACCTGCTGCAAAGCTCGCTGCTCGTCGTCCTGGGAGGGGACAACAGCATCTCTCTTCCGGCATTAAGGGCGAGCGGGAGGAAGCTCGGGCGGCTGGGTCTCATCGTGATCGACTCTCACTTCGACCTCAGAGGGAGGATCGCAGGGAAGCCGACGAGCGGCTCGTCATATGGCCTGGCGGTCGAAACTGTCCCCGCTCTCGACCCTCGCAGGGTGGCCGAAATCGGAGTGCATGGTTTCTTGAATTCGAAGAAATATTTCGACAAAGCGGCGAAGCTGGGCATTTCTGTGCGCACCGCGAGGGACGTGAGGCAGGATGGGGCGGCGGCGACAGCGAAGGAAGCATACAAAGTTGCGTCCGATGGCGCAGATGCCGTCTATCTCAGCGTGGACTTGGATGCGGTGGACATAGGCCAGGTATCAGGCGTCAGCGCTCCGAGCGTGGGAGGGATCAGCGCGGAGGAGCTTCTGACGTTGGTTTACGAAATCGCCAAGCACGACAAGGTTATGGTCGCGGACATCGTCGAACTGGCCCCGAACCTCGACCCTACGGGGAGTTCGCAGCGAGTTGCGGCGTCGGTCCTTGCCTACCTGATCGCAGGGTTCAATTCGAGAGCGTAGTCGCGACTGGTGGGAGAATGGTGCGGTGGCCGGGATTTGAATTCTCGAGTCATTTGCATGACTTCCCGAGTTAGTAGCGTGGCAGGCTACTGTCCTGGACCAGGCTAGACGACCACCGCTCGTTTCATGTCGCGTCTTAATGGAGGTTAAAAGCTTGCGGCCGGGATTGTTCAGCCGACCTTGGACCCTACGGATACCTTCCGCTCGGGGGTGAGGAGCGACAGTTCGTTCTCGTTGAATGCTGCGACCAGCATGCACTCTGACGCCACCCCTGCAACCGACTTGGGCTCGAGGTTGACAACGGCCACCACCACTTTGTCCATGAGCTCCTCTTTCGTATACCTGTCCTTGATGCCAGCGACGCATTGTTTGCTGACGCCTTCGCCAAATTCGACCCGTAGCTTGTACATCGGCTTTCTCGCCTCGGGGATGTCTTCCACTGACGTTATCTTGCCCACCCTCATCTCCACCTTCACGAAGTCGGCGATCGAGATAGACATCGAGCTCACCGTCGAGAGAGAAATCAAGCCTTAAAGAATGCTGGCGTACGAGCCGACAAACGAGGGCCGGTCGTCTAGTCTGGTAGGATACGGCGCGTGCGTCCAATCCCTTGGCAAAGAAATCCAGACTGGGAGAGGTCGGGGGTTCGAATCCCCCCCGGTCCATCCTTCTTTGTAAGAGCGTGACTTGGGTTCGTTCCAAGTGTCCGAGTCTGGATCAGGTGCCTCTGATTGCATCTTCGCTAAAGTACCGATTCGATCCTCCCAAAAGGAGCCACAGGTTGGGACTTCGGTGATTTCAAGCGGTGACCGCGAAATAGGTCAAAGCCACATTGCCCCACTCGTCGCCAGCCACGATCGTGTATTCTCCTGGCGCCAAAGAATGCTGGTTCGGATTCAGCGTTACTGACTGGACGATGTCGACGGCCGTTGGCACTGAAGATTGCGGGTAACTTCCCTCCGAATTAGCTTCGCCGGCAATTGCAGTGCTGTTCCCCGGCGAGAAGACGAAGTACAGGAAGTTGGCCGACACTGTGGTGCAAGAGTAGGCCCAGGGGGTGATGTACCTCCCCTGGGATAGGTTGTTCATCAGTTCATGGCCACTCATGAGGCCTACACCGATGGGCCAACCCCCCGCGCAAGGGACTGCCAAGCCGACAGGATGTGCGGCTACCAGCGTCTGCTCGCCCAGCAATGGGGACCAAGCGTCAGCCGCCGACAAGTTGACTGCAGCCGGGAACGAGCTCAGTTCTGAGACATTCACTTCTAGCCCTTGGTTGCCTTGAACGGTAGTGGCGTTCGTTCTCACGTACACAGCCAGGCCTGGACCCGAAGTCATGGTTTGGGAGTCCGAAACCGTTGTCGTCGAAACACTACTCTGGGCGGACGGGATCTGTGACGGCGCAGTTTGAGAGCTGTTTCTTCCTGTGAAATAGCCGGCGCCAAACCCGATGACCACCAACAGGACTACGGCCACCGCCACCGCTTCGGTCCTCAAAGCAACCACCAAGGCCAAAGCCGAGTATATACTACTAGTCATTCGAACAGAACTCAAGCTCCTGACGGAATGAACCACAGGGTTCGGTCCACAAGCACAAGCCTGTGGAATCCCCCCCGGTCCCACTTCGGAGTCATCAGCCGATGGTATGCCGTTTCATCGTGTCGCACCGTTCTCTGGGAGAGGCGATGCGTTACCGCCTCGAGGGTTCGTTATCTCCTTGTAGCCGAGATAGAGGTTCCCAAAACCAATCACCCCGACCGTGAGCAGCACGAGGACCGAGGCGACTCCGATGGAGCCGAGGTTTGGAATGGGGACGCCTGTGAATATAGCGATCGAGTCAATCGCCGGGAACGCCACGATGATGCCGCCTATGGCCGCGAACGCCAGGCCACCAAGGTACAGGGTACGCGCCGCCGCGGACCTTCCAACGTACTTGATCTGGTTGAGGCTGAGTTTCTTCACCCGCATAATATTCGCGAACACCGACCCGATGATGATCTGCATCAAGGTAGTCCCCACGCCGAAGGACGTGCCGACCAACGCCGCGTAGAAGATGTTCGGCATCTGCGGGGCGAGGATGAAGACGATGATGCTCGCGTATGCACCGACCCCCCAGCCGGCTATGAAGCCGTGCACCGTTGCCATCTTCAGGGGGACTGCCTTGGCGCTGTCTTCTGACTCGTGCATCGGGACCCTTTCAGCCTTGGATGAGTGGTGCTCGCGCCCACCGAGCACCCTGTCCAGAGGGACGTGGATGTCGGTGCCCTTCAGCAGGTAATACCCCGCGAGCAGCATCCCAATCCCTACGAGGACATAGACGTAGCCGTCCAGGTTGTATGTCTCATAGACCGTGGCAAGTCCAGCGAAACCTAGCGCAGCGAGGATCGTCCGCTGGACCGTGAACCCGCTGGAGAACATGAACCCCGCCTTCATCCCTCCCCTGGAGCTGTAGCTCCCCACTGAATAGCTGAAGGTGATCGGCCAAGTGTGTTCGTCCGGGGTGAGCCCGTGCAGCATCCCAAGTATCGCCGCGATGCCCAGGACCACTGGGATCGCAAGCCCCGATCCCGGATGCAGTATTGAATTCAGGTCAAACATGCGACCCACCGAAAGGTATCGGCCTTCCGTGCGGGCAGGTGTCCGGATGCTGCATGTTGGCGCAGAGCTTCTCGAGGTCTTCCTCTGCGATGGGGACCCCGACCGAAGACGACACCCTGCAGGCAAGCTCGAGGGGCATCCCGCTCCTCACCAGGAGCGTCTCCAGGAGACGATGAGCCCTCGTGGCTTCGTTGGAGCAGGCGAGACCCTCCTTCGTAAGCCTGTAGCCGCTCGGGCCCTTTTCCACCAGCGCCACCCCCTTGAGCTTCTCGAGAAACTCTACCGCCGTGGGGGGCGACACGTGCATCCTCGCGGCGACGTCCTTCACCCTGGCTGGCCATCCTCCCGCAGACAGAGTTGAGACCGACGCGATGCAGTCGTAGTCGCGGCGGCTAAGCCCAATTTTCATTTTATCAGACCTAATTTCGTTAGGTCGAGCCTAATTAAACCTTGCCTGCGGCTGCCAGCCGCCTTCTGAACCTACTGCAGTGCGCTTTCGTCCCTGCTGCTCGGCTTGGGGAGCCTGCCGATGACTGCCACGGCCGTGAACAGAAGCACCCCTGAGAGGATGAACGTGACGTAGTATCCATCGTATACAGAGATGAAGCCCGAAACGAAGGAGCCGGACATTGACGCGATGCCCACGACGGCGGAGTACACTCCGAGGGCAGCTCCTGCGGACTTGCTGTGGACCGTGGTGAACATCATCGTGTTGGCAGACGTGTAGTAGATGGCGAAAGCCAGTCCACCGGCTATAGGGTATAGTACGAGAGCCGGGGCGACGAATATGGGGCCCGTAAGGAGCAGTGCAGCCACCCCTATGCCCAGGTACGACCAGCCCCTGAGGAGCAGGCCCTGCACCGATGTCGTCACAAGGTTACGGTCGCCGACGAACCTTCCCGCCACCTGGAAAGAAAGGGTCTGGACCGCCATCCCTGCCAGGATGACAGCGAAAACCTCCTGGTCGGAGACGGAATAGAGGTGCATGGCGGGGACGAAGGAGGTGTTGAAAAGCCCGCTGGAGACGTAGAAGAGTATGGTCGAGATGTAGAAGAGTGGGACGCCCCTCGTGAGGCTCGAACGCATCCCTCTGAACGCCCTCCTGAAATCCGATAGCGACGGGATGGTGATGAAGAAGACAGGGTTGGCGAGCAGGCGGGTGAAGAAGCTCGGCCTACGTGCGGCCAAGGTCTCCCGCTCCAGCACGAATTCGGGCTCCTTGATCAGGACGACTGAAAGGGCTGACGAAGTGACCGAAAGCGCCCCCATCGGGACGAAGAGGAGCACCAGCTGGGCGGGGAGGAGGTCTGCCCAGACGACGCTCACCAGCAACCCCACCACGTTGCCTAGGCTCGACACGAGCGAGAGCTTGGCGAAGGCTCCTGCCCACCTGCTCTTCTGCTCCGTCTCCATTATCAGGAGGTTGAGCGGCGTAGCCGACGCTAGCGACACGAAGGAGATGACCGAATAGCGGGCGATCGTCCCGCCTGTTGAGCGGTCGAAGTAGAAGGAGACCAGCGCTATCGCCACCATAGCGTAGCTGAGCGCGATGAGT
>JAFMAU010000045.1 GCA_029784825.1 Nitrososphaerota archaeon
AGAGACCCGCGAACTTCAGGAGCGTCAGGGGGGTGAGCGACGCCGGCTTGGCGACTACCGTGTTCCCAGCCGCCAGGGCCGGGGCCATGCTCCTCGCAGCCATCACGAGTGGGTAGTTCCACGGGACCACGTGCGCCGTGACCCCGAGCGGCTCCTTGACAGTGTAGTCGAGCCTGTTCCCAGGGACTGGGATGGTGCTCCCTTGGATCTTGTCCGCGAGGCCTGCAAAGTACTCGAAATGCCTTGCAGCCATTGCGATGTCCCCCTTCGCCTGCCCCAAAGGCTTCCCGTTGTTCTGTGTCTCGAGCTTGGCAAAATCCGACAGCCTCTCCCGCAGGCTCTGGGAGACTTTGTTGAGCAGCCTCCCCCTCTTGCTGGGGTCGATGGACCTCCATGCGGGGTCTTCGAACGCCTTCTTAGCGGAGTCCACTGCCGCCCGGACGTCGTCCGAGTCCCCCTTCGGGACGCGGGCCAGGACCTCCCCACTTGCAGGGTTGAATACCGGGTAGCTCCTCCCCGAACGAGAGGAAACCCGGGCGCCGCCGACGAACATCTCGTAATTCGGCACCGACTCTGCCTGCAATTCCAAGGAACTTGGCCCCTGCCGGGTGATAAGACTTACTTCAGGAGCTCGAAGGCTGTAGAAATCCCTTGGCCGACGCCGATGCACATTGTGGCGAGTCCGAACCTCGACCCTGACCTCTTCATCTCGTGCAGGAGCGTGGTGGCTATCCTCGCGCCGCTGCAGCCGAGCGGGTGCCCCAGGGCGATGGCCCCTCCATTGGGGTTCACCTTCTTGAGATCGAACTCCGGCATCTCAGCGGCGCAGGCCAGGACCTGGGCGGCGAACGCCTCGTTGAGCTCCACTATCCCGAACTCGTCCATGCTCATCCCCAGCCGTGCGAGGAGCTTCTTGGTCGAGTAGACCGGCCCGATCCCCATGTAGCTCGGATGGACGCCCGCGGTCGCCGACCCGAGGACGCGGGCAATGGGCTTCTGCCCGAGCTCCTCCGCCTTCCCCTCGCTCATCAGGACAAGGGCCGCCGAGCCGTCGTTGATCCCGGAGGAGTTACCCGCTGTGACCGTTCCGTCCTTCCGGAAGGCCGGCCTGAGGGCAGCAAGCTTCTCCAAGGAAGTGTCCCCTCTCGGGCCTTCGTCTTCCATGACCCCCTCTGGCTTCTCTGGCGTCTTCACCGCCTCGATTTCATCCCTGAACCTTCCTGCCCTGGCCGCCTCCACTGCCTTCCTATGACTCTCGAGCGCAAACTCATCCTGAGCTCTGCGGGTTATCTCGTACTTTCCAGCGAGATTCTCGGCCGTCTCCCCCATGGACAGGGGAGGATACTCATCGGGCATCGCAGGATTGACGAAGCGCCACCCGATCGTGCTGTCCACCAGTTCGGTCGACCCCCTCCTGAACGCTGCTTCGGGCTTCAGCATGACCATGGGGGAGCGGGTCATGCTCTCCACTCCCCCTGCAACCAAGACGTCCCCTTCGCCCGCCGCTATCACCCTAGCCGCGGAGTTGAGTGCCTCGAGCCCAGACCCGCAAAGCCTGTTTATTGTCGCTGCGGGGACCGAGTACGGGATCCCTGCGAGGAGGACCGCCATCCGGGCCACGTTCCTGTTGTCCTCGCCGGCCTGATTCGAGCACCCGAAATAGACGTCGTCGATCGAAGCGGACTCCGCCTTCGATCTGGCCAGGGCTTTCTTCAGCACCAGCGCGCCGAGGTCGTCTGGCCTGACAGACTTCAGGACACCTCCGTATTTGCCGATTGGGGACCTGACAGCGCTTACGACTACGGCCGGGCTCGTCACAGGACCGCCGCGAGGCAGGCGGCTTAAGTTTCTTCCGGGGCGAGGTAGATTATTATCCATACCATGAATGTCCTTCGCAGTGGAGAAGCGGTCCTCCCTCGTACATGACCTGAACTTCATGAAGTTCTGGGTCGGAGACACGATAACCCAGTTCACAGGTCAGATTTCTGACCTGGCTCTGCCGACCGTGGCTATCCTCGTCCTCCAGGTCACGGCTTTCCAAGTCGGGATCCTACAGGCCCTGGGTTTCATCGCATTCCCCATCTTGGGCCTCCCCGTCGGCGTCTGGATCGACAGGGTCAGGCGGAGGCCAGTCATGATCGCGATGAACCTGATCCAGGTTGCGACGCTCGCCAGCGTCCCGCTGGCATTCGCTCTGGGGGTCCTGGGGCTGTATCAGCTCTACTTGGTCGCCCTGGTCATGGGGACGACCACCCTCTTCTACGACGTCGCATACCAGTCATATCTCACCAGCCTCGTGGGCAGAGAGTACGTGGTGGAGGGGAACCAGAAGCTGCAGGTCAGCGCTTCCGCAGCGCAGGTGATGGGACCGAGCGCGGCGAGCGGCCTGATGGCGGTCCTGGGGGCCGCCGGCTCTGTCTTGTCGGACTCATTAGGGACCTTCGCTGCCGCTCTGCTCCTCGTCTTCATCCGGAAGCCCGAGCCTGCGGCAGAGGGGATCCCCGCCGGCGGCCAGCGGCACTTCTTCTCGGAAATGAAGGAAGGAATCCGCGTCATCACGTCGAACAAGCTCCTCTGGACACAGGCTGGATGCACAGGCACCTCGAACCTGGGCTCAAACATCTCGGGAGTCGCTCTCCTTCTCTTCGCCTATCGGGTGCTTGGGATATCCAAGACCACCATAGGGATCGCCTTCTCCATCGGCGCGGCGGGGTTCTTGGTGGGCGCCCTGATATCGCGGCGCGTCACGGCCAGGCTTGGTCTCGGTAGGGCGATCGCACTCGCGACGGTCGCCAACTTCGGACTCCTCATCGTCCTCCTCGCCGGCGGAGACCTGGCGGTGTTCGTGATCGGGATGGGCCTCTTCGTGGCGTTCATGGGGGTCCCAATCTACAACATCAACCAGGTGAGCCTCCGCCAGATCATAACCCCCAACCGCCTCCAAGGGAGGATGAACGCCACTATGAGGACGATCGTCTGGGGGACGATCCCCGTCGGCGCCATCCTTGGCGGGATCTTCGCAGGCAGCTTCGGGATTGTCCAGACGATAGTCATCGGGACGGTGGTGTCAGGGGCCTCCGTGCTGTGGATAGTTTTGGGGCCGACTTTCAAGCTGAAGGAACAGCCAAAGCCTGCGGAGCAGGCGGGTCAGTAGGCCGGTCCGAGGCCGTCTCTGCCGGCCCGACGCCGACGGGAGTCCGGTCCATCCCAGTCTAAGCGACCAAGGTTGCGTAAGCCTGACCTGTACCGCATCAATCGAGGCCTTCCTCCATCTAGGATCATCGGTGGCGGGCACAGCTACTGTCCGGTGAAGCTGGGGTCCCGTTTGTCGAAGAAGGCCTTGACCCCTTCGACGTGGTCGCGCGTCCGTCCGGCTATGTCCTGGAGGTACATCTCGTACTCCAACGCCGAGTCCATGTCGACCACCACCGCCCGATTCAAAGCCCTCTTGGTCAGCCCCATGGCTTTGGTGGGCCCCTTCGCCAGCTTCTCAGCGATCTTTGCCACGTTCTCCTTGAACCCCTGCTCAGGGAAGACCCAGTTCACCAGTCCAAGCCCGAGCGCCCTGCTGGCGTCGATGGGCTCTCCGAGGAGCCCCACCTCCATCGCTTTCCCCAGCCCGAGGATGCGCGGCAACCAGAAGCTCGTCCCAGAGTCAGGAGCGAGGCCCACCTTGATGAATGCCTCGTGAAACGTCGCCTTCTCAGATGCGGCCCTGAGGTCGCAGGCGAGAGCCAGCCCGAGCCCAGCCCCCGCGGTCACTCCGTTCACAGCCGCCAATACCGGCTTGTCCATCTTCCTGATCCTCTGCACGATCGGGTTGTACTTCCGCTTGAGCACCTCCCCCAGGAGCATCGGTCTGCCACTGTCGTAGGTCGCCCTGTTTGCGCCAAGGTCCTCTCCTACGGAGAAGGCTCTCCCCTCCCCTGTGAGAACCAGGCACCTGTCCGCCTCGGACTTCTCCCCTTCCCTCAGCGCCTCCAGCAGCTCATTTCCCATCTGCTCGTCGAACGCGTTGAGCTTGTCGGGCCGGTTCAGGCTTATCCAGAGGACGCCGTTCCTCGACTCGGTCCTTACAGTCTCGGGCATCTACTTCCCCTTGAAGGCGGGCTTCCTCTTCTCCATGAACGCATTCATCCCCTCCTTCGCGTCCTCTGAAGCGAAGAGGAGGTAGAAGAGCTCCCTCTCGAAGTCCAGGCCGTCCCCCAGCCCCATTTCGAAGGCCTTGTTCACTGCCATCTTCGCCAGTCTCACCGCCACGGGGGACCTTGACGCGACTTCGTTGGCGACCTTCTTCGCCTCGTCCAGATACGCTTCCTTTGGCACGACCCTGCTCACCAGGCCGAGCGTCTTCGCTTCTTCAGCGCCGATGCGCTTCCCTGTGAGGATCATCTCCATCGCCTTCGACTTGCCGACCGCCCGGGTGAGCCTCTGTGTCCCTCCCCCGCCCGGCATGACGCCGATGTCTATCTCGGGCTGCCCGAGCTGGGTGGTGTCGGAGGCCACGAGGACGTCAAGGCTCATCGCCAGCTCCAGCCCGCCCCCGAGCACGAACCCGCTGAGCGCCCCTACGATCGGCTTCGGGAACCTTCCGACCTTGTCCCAGAGCGGGAAGAAGTGCCCCGTCATGGTCATCTGTACTGCCGTCATGTCCGCCATCTCCTTGATGTCCGCGCCAGCAGAGAACGCCTTCTCGCTCCCGGCGATCACGACGCATCTTACGGCGCCGTCGTTTTCGAAACCGTCGAGGGCGGCGATGAGCTCCCCCACCATCTTCGCGTTCAGGGCGTTGAGCGCCTGCGGGCGGTTGAGCGTGATCACTCCGATCATACCTTCCTTCGACACTTGGATCGTCTCGTAGACCATGACTCGATGGCCGCCCCGTGATTGTAATAACCCTAGCGTCCTCGGGCTCTGTGAAGTCCTTGGTTGGTTCAACGTTTTCCCTCCCTGTGGAATAAAGGTCGGTGGGCCTACTTCTCGGTCAGGTGTTCCACAACATCGACAAGGAGCACAGCGACCGTCAACAGCCCTCCCCAAACTGCCGAAGTCATGACGTCGTTGATATTGACGGTTCCTTGGAGAAGGAAGCCATTGGGGCCTATTGTTTCGCAATAGGGGCTTCCTGAATGTGCGAGGCAGTAAGATGTATCCGAATATGCCAAGTCCACTATGCTGGACAAGAAGAGCAGCGTTGCGACCAGAAGGAACGCTATCTTCAGTGAGAAGAAACCATTGCGGACGGTTAGTCCCGCCATCCGCTGTCAAGGATATCCCCATAGAAATCGCTCAAGGATTTCGAACCCGGCCTCGTCACGTTAAAGAGCCCACGGAGCAGGCGGGCAAGTCATGGGGGGCTGGCACGAAGAAAAGCTCCGGGTCCGATACGAGGAGACGGACACTATGGGGGTCGTGTACTACGGCAAGTTCTTCACATGGTTCGAGGTCGGCAGGGTCAGCCTCTTCCGAACCGTCGGCCTCGGCCACAGGGAACTGATGAGGCAAGATCTGCTTCTTCCGGTGGTGCAGGCGCACGCAGACTACAGGGCCTCGGCCCGCTTCGACGACGAGATCCTCGTGAAGACCAGGGTCGCGGACGTCGGCAGCAGCAGCATCAGGTTCGAAAACGAGGTCTACAAGCTGCCGGAGATGATCCTGCTCGCGACTGGGCACACCGTCCAGGTCCTCACGGACAAAGGCGGCAACAAAGTCCCCTTCCCGGCCGAGCTGAAGGAAAGGCTCACTTCGTCTTAGTCGAGCTCGGGGAGCTCCACTCGTAGAACCCTTTCCCGCTCTTCCTTCCCAGCATGCCCGCCCTCACCATCTCCCTCAGCATCGGGGGCGGCCTGTACTTCGAGTCCTGGAACTCGCTCATGAACACCTGCGTTATGTTGAAGTGGGTGTCGAGCCCCACGTAGTCTGCAAGCTGGAGGGGGCCCATGGGCCAGTTCAGCCCGAGCTTCACTGCCTTGTCTATGTCCTCGGGGTCTGCGACCCCCTCCTGGACGAGGAAGATCGCCTCGTTCAGCGCAGGGACGATTATCCTGTTCACTATGAACCCGGGCGAGTCCTTCTTGCACAGCACGGTCTCCTTCCCTAGCTTCGCCGAGACCTCCCTCACCTTCCGCACGGTCTCCTCGGAGGTCTTCTTCCCCTTGATGATCTCGACGAGGGGCATCAGCTGGGGCGGGTTGAAGAAGTGCATCCCGCAGACGTTCTCCGGGTTCTTCAGCGCCGACGCAAGGAGGGTTATGCTGATCGAGGAAGTGTTCGAAGCCACAATGGTGTCCTTCCCAACGAGCTCGGATATGCGGCGGTAGAGGTCGAGCTTGAGCTTGGGGTCTTCGGTGGCCGCTTCGATGACGAGGGCACTCCCCTTGACCGCTTCCGCGAGGTCGAGCGTAGGGTGGACCCTCTTCAGCGCGCTCTCCCCCTGCTCCTTTGTGATCTTCCCCTTCTCAACGAACTTGCCCACGCTTTCCCGGACCATCTTCATCCCGTTGTCCAGGAACCTCTGCTCCACGTCAAGTATCGAGACCTCGTACCCTCCCACCTGGGATGCGACCTGGGCGATTCCGTGGCCCATCAGGCCCGCCCCCAGTACAGTGATCTTGCCCGCGCTGCCAGCCATAACCGAAGGGGTTCCCGAGCTCGCTTTAACCCTTGGCGGCCAGGCGCTCAAAGAGCACCCCCGAGTAGTTCCTGCGAAAGCCTCTGGCCCTGAGCCCGTGAATTATCGGAGACCCCTGCGGGACGAAGACCCACCGGACCTTCGCCCTCCTGCTCCACCCCAGGACAGAATCGATGAGCTCCAAGGCATCTTCGGCGGGCCCTCCGACGAAGCAGATCTCCTCCCATGTCCAGCGCTCCCCGTACTCCCGCGTCACAGCCACCGCCTCGCCGAAGCGCCAGATGGCGCCCTCGCTGACGAGCTTCCTTATCACTTCTGGGTTGAGCGAAGCCGCGGTATAGCCGTGAAAGAAGAAGCCTCCGCCAGTCCTGTATTCCTTTGACCTTTCGATCAGGCTGATCACCGCTGGAGCGTCTTCGCTCTTCGCCCTCCTTGCGACCTTCCGTCCCCGCCGCCTCCCCTTGGGGGGCTCGTAGACGCTGAACCTCGATATCTCTTCGAACCTGATCCGGGCTATCTGCCTGTGCGCCAGGTAGTTGCGGGATCCGCTGACAAGCCTGAACACTCCGATTCCCATCTCCTTCGCGACCTTCATCGAGTTCTCACCGAGCATGGTGGCAAGCCCTCTTCCCCGAAAGTCAGGGTGGACCCTCACCCCCTCGAACCAAGCCGAGCCGTCCTCTAGGAACCTGACCCTGTTCATGCCCACCGGGACCCCGTCCACCTCCACCACGAACATCTTCCCGTTGGGGTCTTTCATCCACCAGTCCCAGACGTAGGGGATGTAGTCGTGCCCGCCCCAGACGTCTTTGATGAAACTCATGAGCGGTTTCTTGTCCGACTGCCTCGCGGGGCGGACCCTTGCGTCCATCCGCCCTGCTCAATGTGGCTCGGTTATGAAGGCGCCTAAAGGATAAGAAGACAGGATCGGACCTGGCAGAACTGCGCCGGGGTGGCAGAGTGGTTAATGCGCGGGCCTTGAGAGCCCGTGACCGTTATCGGTCGCGTGGGTCCGAATCCTACCCCCGGCGCCTTCAGGCTCACCCGCCTAGAAGTTCTCATGTCTGGGAACCGGCTCTCTCGTTATATACGGTGGCGCCGAGGCAGCTTTGGTGTTCCCAAGTGACAAAGAACGCCCTCATAATGGGCGCGGCTGGACGGGACTTCCACAACTTCCTGGTATACTTCAAGGGAAACCCCGAGTACCGCGTCGTAGCCTTCACGGCCACGCAGATCCCGTACATATCTGACAGGACATTCCCCGCGTCGCTGGCTGGCCCCTCCTATCCCGAAGGCATCCCCATCTACCCGGAGGAGAGGCTCGAAGAGCTGATCGAGTCCCTGGGCGTCACCGACGTCTACTTCGCCTACAGCGACGTGTCCGACGTGTATGTGATGAACCTGGCGTCCATCGCGCAGTCGAAGGGGGCCGGATTCCACCTACTCGGACCGAAGGACACCATGCTCAGGGCGTCCAAGCCTGTGATCGCCGTGGTCGCCAACAGGACCGGCGCAGGCAAGAGCACGATCAGCAGGATGGTCGCCGACATCCTCATCCGGATGGGGCTGAAACCCGTGGCTGTCAGGCACCCGATGCCGTACGGGGACCTCAGGGTCGCGGTGCAGAGGTTCGCGACCCACGGGGACCTGGACAGATTCCACGCCACGATCGAAGAGAGGGAGGAGTACGAAGGCCACATCGACAAGGGAGTCGTCGTCTACGCTGGGGTCGACTACGGAGCCATACTCGCGGAGGCCGAGAAGGAAGGGGACGTGATCATCTGGGACGGAGGGAACAACGACTTCAGCTTCTACTGGCCTGACCTTACGATCACCGTGGTGGACCCGATGAGGCCCGGGGACGAGTCCAGGTACTATCCCGGAGCCACGAACGTCAGGCTGGCAGACGTCCTTGTTATCAACAAGGCGAACGTGGCCCCGAGGAAGGCGGTCGAAGCAGTCGCGAAGGCATGCCGGGCGCTCAACCCTAGGGCGACGGTCATCAGAACCAACTCGGTGGCCGCGCTCGACAAGCCCGAGCTGGTCCGCAAGAAGAGAGTCCTCGTGGTCGAGGACGGGCCTTCGGTCACCCACGGGGGCCTGTCCGAAGGCGCAGGCGCTGTCGCAGCGAGGAACGCGAAGGGGGTCCTGGTGGACCCGAGGCCGAAGGCAGTCGGCTCAATCCGCAGGGCATACCAGAGGTTCCCCAAGCTCCGCAGGGTCCTGCCTGCCCTTGGCTACAGTCCCGCACAGCTGAAAGAGCTTGAGAGGAGCATCAACGGCGTTTCTTGCGACGCAGTGGTGCTCGGCACTCCTTCCGACCTGACGCGCGTGATACGGATCCGGAAGCCGGTGGCCAGGGTCAGGTTCGAGGCGACGGAAGTGGGCGGAAAGAGGCTCGAGGCCCTAGTCCGGGCCAACGAGCGCATCCGCTCGGCCAGAGCCTAGCCGTCAGTTCCACTGTATCCAGTCCACGCGGGGGGCGCGCGGTCGGTTCGCTGTCGCGAAGGCCTCCACCAGGTCCCTGGCTGTCACTATCCCGATTCCTTCCCCCTTCAGGACGAGCGGGAGCCGCTTGAACCCATGAAGTGCCATCGTCCCTGCAGCCTCCCTCCCTAGAATCCCGGGCTCTGCAGTCACCAGGGGACTCGACGCGACTTCTGCCACCGGCGTGTCGAGCCTTCGCCTCGGGGCGAGGACCTTCTTCAGAAGGTCCCTCTCGGTGAAGATCCCGGCCCAGCGGTCGTCCTCTGTGACGATCACGCTCCCGATCTTCCTCTCGTCCATCAGTGTCACGACCGCGTCCATGGGGGTGTCTGGAGGGACCGTGACCACCCGGGTCGAGATCACCTTCAGGATCGAGAAGTCCTCTCCCGCCCCCTTCAGGACCCTCACCAGGTCCGTCGGCGTCACCATGCCCACGAGCTCCGCCCCCTCGAACACCATCAGCCTGCTCTTCCTGTCGATCATGGACGCCGCGGTCTCTTCAAGGGTCTGCGTCGAGTTGATGGAAGGGAATTTCGGGGACATCGCTTCGGCTATCGTCGTGGTCAAGGGATCCCTCCCCCTGGCCAGGATCCTGCTCAGAAGGTCCCTCTCGGTGAAGACTCCGCACGGCCCGAGGGCGTCGAGCGCCACGACGCTCCCGATGTTGTTCTCGTCCATCGCCCTGATTGCCTTTTCGACCGTCGAATCGAGCATGACGGTTATGACCCCCCTCCTCATGAAGTCCTTTGCCAGGGGCCCCATGTGACGCTGCAAGAATACTCCCGTGAATTGCTCCCCTGCTTCATATTAAACGGGGGGCACAATTCCCAAAGTTGAGAAGCCGAGGCGGTCGGGTCTAGGCGCCGCTCCTAGAAGACCAGTTCTCTGCCGCTTCTCCCGTCGATGAGCACCTGCCTGTGCTTCCTCCTCACGACCAGCTCCACCCTGAACACCGGGTAGAGGAACGGCTCGAAGCTGTCAACGTCTGCGCCCTCCCAGAGGCCCTTGACCGCGTCTCTCACGTCCGCCTCCCTGATCTTGGGATGCACGATCCTCGCCTTCTCGACGTCCACCGGCTCCAGTTCAAGCGGGACGAACCTTGAAGGCTCCCCTGGCAGATCGGTCAGCCTCCTGTAGAGCTTCCGGTTCCTGACCTCGATCGTCCTCACGAGGCGCTTGTCGTTGAGGTGGTTGAGAACCCTGGAGACAGACGACTTCGACTCCCCCAGGGCGCTGGCGACGTCGATAGCGCTGGTGTCGCTCTCCGGTTTCACCTCCCGGAGGACTTCGACCTGGAGCGTCGTGAGCCCCAGCAGCTTCTCAAACCCCTTTACGATGTCTAGTCCTCTGTCGATCGACACCTCCTTCCCGGTCACCCCGTCGAGGTAGGCGTACATCGTCTCGAACCTCCGCTTTAGGAACCCCCTCCTCTTCCTGATCCCCAACTGGACGAGCGTCCTGAACTGGGGGACGACGCCTGTGACCGCTTCCCTTGGACCGAATATCCCAAAGCTCCGTTCCCGCCTCACAATCATCGGAAGGTCGTCAGCCTTGATCGATGGCGGAAGCCCGAGCGCCACCTTCCCTCCCTGGGATCCTCCCGCCTCTTCGTCCGCTTCCTGGTCCGCCTTCAGGTTCATCGGCCCGACATATTTCTTCACCATTCTCTTAGAAAGGGAGGGAGTCACTCCGCCTGGCACGGTCACCCTCTTCCTTATCGTGACCAGGGACGGTGACTGCGCGAACCCCCCCATCGCAAAGAACTGCCCCGCCTTGAGCGTCGTGAGCTGCTTCGGCAGCCCCTTCCCGGGGAAGAACTGCTCTACCGACTGGAGGTCGTTCTGTATTATCAGCTTCCCGATGAGCTGGTTCCCGCACTGGCTCAGGACGTTCTTGTCAACCAGCGAAGGGCGCTGGGAGCAGATCATGATCCCCAGGCCCCTCTTCCTCCCCCTGCGAGCCACCTCGGAGAAGATTGGCACCCTCTGCCCGTACTGAGGGATGAACTTGTCCGCCTCTTCGACGACGAGCAGGTACGGGGTCTTCCTCTCGGTGAGCGTTTCGTAGAGGGCCTGCACGAAGGTTGCCATCTTCTCCTTGGGGTCCGAGAGGTCGGAAACGTCCAGTATGAGCGGGGATATGTCGGGGGCCTGCCTGGCGAGGTCCCTGAGATCGAGCCCATCCCAGGAGATGTCGCTGTCCTGCTCGTCTCCGACCCATATCGCCTCGAACTTCTCCTTGAGCCCCGTGTGCTCCCCTTCAGTGTCTATGATCGCGAAAGGAACTTCGTTCCTGCAGAGCTCTTCGCAAAGGACCCCCACCGTGTAGCTCTTGCCGCTCCCGCTGCTCCCCAGGACGCAGGTCCTCCCGGTCACCACGAGGTTCGCGTCTACGGTGAAGGGCCCCGATGGGGCCGTACCTATGCTCAGGGATGAAGGCTGCTCTGGGGTCTGGTCCGGCATTCCTCTGCGTCGGGACCCCGCGCTCGGGGGTAAAATTGTTGCGGAAGCCATCTGGGCGGACCCGGGGGTGCTCTCCGGTGACAAGCTCTTATCATAATGGGAAGAGACGCCTCTGGCCGTGACCGAGAAACCGACCGGGAGTTTGCAGGACCGATACGCCCCCAACGGGGTGTGCTTCGGCTGCGGGCCTAAGAACGGGGGCGGCCTCCGTCTGAAGAGCTTCCCAGACGGGGACTCGGTCGTCGCCGACTGGACTCCGGGGAAGGACCACGTCGCCTTCGGGAATTTCGGGAGCGGAGGCATCATCTCGGTCCTCCTCGACTGCCACGGGAACTGGGCTGCGACCCATGCCCTGATGCGATCCAGGGGCCTGTCGTCTGCGCCCGGAACGGTGACCGCCCAGTACACCGTGAGGTTCCTGAAGCCCTCGGCGATAGACAATAGTTGGCATCTGACCGCCCGGGCCACCAAGATCGAGGGGGACAAGGTGAGCGTGTCGGGCGAGCTGACGGTCGGCGGGGCAGTCACGGCGACCATGGAGGGGACCTTCGTGGCTGTGAAGAAGGGCCACCCTGCGTACTATCGCTGGCGCTAGCAGGCTGGTCAATTGGCCTCAGCAGCGTCGGGCTTCCCGAGGACCGTCCGGGGTCTGGCCTCTTCATACCGGGATGGCTCTCTCCTCCCGTCAGCCGCGACTCTCGACTGCCTTCAAAGGATCGCGTCGCTGAACGGGACGCTGAACGCGTTCATCACCGTGCTCAAGGAATCTGCGCTCAGGCAGGCAGCGGAGTCGGACCTGCGGTTCAAAGCTGGGGCCTCCCTCGGCCCCCTCGACGGAATCCCAGTCGCGGTCAAGGACCTGATCTACATCGAAGGGACGAAGTGCACCGCCGGATCCAGGGTGCTGGCCGACAACGTCGCCACCTATGACGCTGAGGTCGTAAGGAGGCTGAAGGCTGCCGGAGCGGTCCTCATCGGCACCACGAACCTCCACGAGTTCGCTGCAGGGACCACCAACGTGAACCCGCACTTCGGCTCCGTCAGGAACCCCTGGGACGCCAGGCGCATGTCTGGGGGTTCGAGCGGAGGGTCCGCGGCCGCGGTGGCTGCTGGGATGGCTCCAGTGGCGCTGGGGACAGACACCGGCGGCTCCGTCAGGATACCGGCGGCATTCTGCGGGGTCCTGGGCCTCAAGCCCACCTACGGCAGGGTGAGCAGGCTCGGCGTAATCCCGCTCGCGCCGTCCCTGGATGTCGTCGGGGTCATCTCGGCCTCCGCGTGGGACGCGGCCGCTCTGCTGCAGTCCATCTCTGGGCACGAGGTCGGTGACCTGACCACGGTCGAGACCGAGCCTTCGGACTACCTCAGCGCGCTCTCCGGGCCCTTCTCCCCCCCGCGCATCGGCGTTGTAGGAGGATACTTCGAGGAGAGCATCGACCCGGCCGTCGAAGAGAATCTCTCCAGGTTCGTCTCGAGGCTGGAGGAGCTGGGCTGCACCGCTGAGAAGGTCGCCCCCGACTGGATTTCCGAGGCGTACGACAGGTGGGTCCCGATAAGGCGGGCGGAGGCCACCGCCTTCCACCTGAAGTGGCTCCAGTCTTCGCCCGAACTATACGGGGATGACGTCAGAGCGCTCCTCGAGCAGGGGAGGGACATCTCCGCGGTCAGCTACGTGTCGGCCATAAACGCCCGACCTTCGATCATGGAGCGCTTCGCGGCGACCATGGGGGGCTTCGACATGCTCGCCCTCCCCACGACCACTGTCTCGGCCCCTCTCCTGGACCAGTCGACGGTGAACGTGAAAGGCAGGGACATGCCCGTGTACTCTGCCCTGAACAGGCTACCGATCCCCTTCAACTACGTCGGGTGCCCAGTCCTTTCCATGCCCTCGGGGTCGTGCAACGGCACCCCGCTAGGCGTCCAGCTCGCTGGGAGGCTGTTCGACGAAGGAGGGCTCCTGCGCCTTGCCCACGCATACGAGGAGAGGTTCGGTCCCCACCCCTCCCCTCCTGCCTAGGCGCGCCGACTCCTTAATATCAAACCCGGAGGCGGGGATGCTAGGCAGACGTCGTTTTGAAACCTGGCTGGGGGATCGGGATGGTCGTCGCAGTCCTTCTCGCTGTAGCCTTGGGACTGATCGGCTCGTTCCCTCCGCAGGCAACGATCTCCCTTCTTCTCCTCCTCGTCGGTCTCTGGACGGTGGTTGCCGCGTTCGCGGTCGTCGACCGGAAGGACCGCAGCTACTACTCAGGCTGGGGGGTCGTCATAGCCCTTCTCTCGCTTTCCTACTTCGTCCAGCTCCAGTACCAGCTGGCGATAATACTGCTCGCGGTCATCGCCATCATCGTAATCAACGTCTACATAGGGAAGGCCCCCAAGATCTACGAAGCAGCCACGAACCCGGCACCGGCCGGCGGACCCACCCCGGCTGCAGAAAGATAGCGAACAGCAACGCCCGCCAAGGCTTTTCTCCCCCAGGCTTGCGCTTCGGCCGATGGGAGGCGAGGTCGTCGACCTTGTGGACGACCGCGACAGGGTCGTCGGTTCTGCCACCATAGAAAGGTGCCTCGCCGAGGGGCTCACCCACCGCGCGGTGGCAGTCCTGGTGGTCAGGTCCGGGGGCATGCTCGTCCTGCAGCAGAGGAGCCGGAGAGACCTCTGGCACCCTGGGCTCTGGACGATCTCGAGCACCGGGCACGTGAAGAAGGGAGAAGGGTACCTGGCAGCGGCCCGGAGGGAGCTCTTTGAGGAGCTCGGCATCGAGGGCAGGCTGACCCTCGTCCGCAAGTACGCCATGCCTCCAGTGTCTGACAGGGGGCTGACCGAACGCGAAAGGGTGGCCCTGTTCACCTGCAAGACGGACTCCCCCTGCGTAATCGACCGGGCCGAGCTCGAATCCGTGAAGGACGTCACCGAGCGAGAGCTAAGGGGGATGCTCCACGGGGGCCCTCTGACGCCTGACGCCAGGCTGATACTCGCCGACTATCTCGGTTGACCCTCCTGAGCTTTTATACGCGCATCAGGACTTCCGCACGTTGAGCCCTCTGGAAGAGCTCCTTTCACATCTCGCCGGCGCCTCGAGGGCCGTCGTGATCTCTGACCGGGACGTCGACCTGAGGCCCGGCAGAGAGGAGGGGAGGATGTTCATCCTGAAGATCGGGGAAGGCTCGCTGGCCGCTGGGGGGAGGGGCGGGGGCTTCGGGGAGCGGAAGGTCACGGCGGTGCTTTGCTTCGAGAGGCGGAATGGGGCATGGGCCAAGCGGTTCGAGGCGGAGGGGGAGGAGCGGGCTTCCGGGTTCGAGGTCCCATATCATGTTTCGAGGCTCCCCATGGTGATGACGGACGGGACCGAGGCGATGGGGTACGGCGTCGTAGACCCGGCCTTGGTCGCTGAGTTGTCTGCCCGTTCGGGCATCGGTTCCTCTTAAATAGATTCGGCCGCGGCGGGCCGTCCAATGAAGGTCCTCGTCACCGGCGCCTCTGGAATGGTGGGCCGCAATCTCGTGTCATACTTCAGGGAGCAGGGGGTCGGAGTGGTCCCCACCGACCTTTCAGGGTGCGAGGTGTCGGGGAACCTCCTCGACAAGGACTTCGTCTTCGGCACCCTCGCCTCCTTGGACTACGACGCCATCATCCACATGGCTGCGATAACCGAAATCAAGAAGACCGTGGAGGACCCGAGGCTCTGCTTCGAGGTCAACTGCGTCGGGAGCCTGAACATGCTCGAGCTCGCCCTCCGGAAGAAGGTCACCAGGATACTCTGCACGTCGTCGGCGAACGTATACGGGGCGCCGAAGAAGAACCCTGTCACCGAAGACTCCCCGTTCGACCCGCGCGTCCCCTACGACTATTCGAAGGTGATCCTTGAGAACATGGCCATGAGCTTCTTCAAGACCAAGGGGCTCCCGGTGTCCCTGACAAGGAGCTG
>JAFMAU010000046.1 GCA_029784825.1 Nitrososphaerota archaeon
TACGGGCACCCGTCATCACGTCCGGCCTGTCCTGGAAAAGTACCACGATGGCATACTGCCCTTTGAGCTTCTTGACCGCCGCCACCGTCGCCTTCAGCGGGTCCTTCGTCCTCTTGTATTCGTCTTCTACCAGATGCGAGATGACTTCTGTGTCGGTCTCGCTCTTGAAACGGTGCCCCTTCGCCTGCAGCCCCTTCTTCAGAGGGATGTAGTTCTCAATGATCCCGTTGTGGATCACTGCTACCGTCTCCCTGCAGGAAGCGTGAGGGTGGGCGTTTTCGTCTGTCACTCCGCCATGCGTCGCCCATCTCGTATGAGCCATGCCTGTGCTGCCGGACATCTCAGACATCTTCTTCCTCTCTTCGATCTCGCTGACCCTGCCCACGCCTTTCCTTACCCCGAGCCTTCTGCCGCTTATGGTCGCCATGCCTGCCGAGTCGTATCCCCTGTACTCGACCCGCTTCAGCCCCTCGAGGAGGATGTCCGCCACTGGCTCTTCGGCTACGCACCCGATTATCCCGCACATCTCTGCCTGTCGACAGCCTGTGGCCGTTTAAACCCAGCAAAAGAATCTCCTCTACCACTCACAGTCGCCTTTGCATGGTCGCGCCTTGAAGGGGACACGAGGGAGGGACACCGTGCAAAACTGTATATGTAGGGTCACCCCGCCGGTCCGGCGTTGCCCAAGGAGAAGATACTCTACGACCCAAAGTCTGAAGCGCGGACGGCGATGCGCGTCTTGGTCTCTGACAGGCCGGACGGGTTCCGCCCGGCATCCGGCCGGATGGGGCAGAAGATCCTGGCGCTGCTCGCCACAGGCCCGAAGTATCCGGCAGAAATTGCCAGGTCGCTCGGGGCGCACCATCAGACTATCTACTACCACGTCGGCCGCCTCGTGAAATCCGGCCTCATCACCCGGGTGAGGAGCGAGCTGATCAACGGTGGGGAAGCCAACCTGTACGCCCTCGCTTCCGACGGCTACGCCGTGGAGTTCCCGGTGAAGGGAGAAGCGCTCCCTACGCTGAAGTCCGCCGGGAGATCAAAGGCGCTGGGCAGGTTCTTCAGCGAGTTCCTCAACAACGGCGAGTTCGACGGGTGGGTGGTCGTCGGTTCGCCCATGGAGCACGGAGCCGCAGGGACTCAGGCGCGCGACGGCCACTACGCCGTGCAGCTCGGTTTCGCCCTGGGGCAGTTCGTGAACCTGCCCGAAAGGTTCCCGGTGAAGCTCGACGTCGACCTTAGGGCGGAGAAGCTCCTTTCTTCCAACCTCGTCATCGTCGGGGGTCCGAGGAACAACGTCATAGCCGAGGAGCTGAACCCGCGCCTCCCGTACAAGTTCAGCCAGAGCGGCTTCTGGAGCGCAATCATCGACGACGAGGGGAACACCCACGCCTCCGAGCTCGACTGCCTCGTGGCCAAGATACCGAACCCCTGGGATGCGTCGAAGACCTGCGTGGTGATCGCAGGGCTTACCGGCGCCGGCACGAAGGCTGCTATCATCGGGGTCTGCAACTACGCGGGGACGCTCTTCGCAAAGTACAGGTCGGGACGCTTCGCCGCCCTGCTGCATGGGGTCGACAAAGACGGGGATGGAAAGGTTGACTCCGTGGAAGTGCTGAAGGAAATCTGATACCTACGCCCTTCTTCCCCTTCGGCCGCCCTTCTTCCTGGTGGTGTCGTGGGGGATGGGGGTGGCGTCTTCTATCCTGCCGATCTTGAATCCGGCCCTCGCGATGGCACGGATCGCCGCCTGGGCTCCCGGCCCGGGTGTCCTCGGACCAGTCCCGCCGACCGCCCTTACCTTGATGTGCACGGCGGAAATCCCCTTCGATTTCGCGACCTCGGAGGCTGCGGATGCGCTCCTCATGGCCGCGTAGGGAGAAGACTCGAACCTGTCCGCCTTGACGTGCCTTCCTCCGGAGGAGAACGCGATCGTCTCCGCTCCTGTCAGGTCTGTGATGTGGACTATCGTGTTGTTGTAGGAAGAGTAGATGTGGCAGACCGCCCAGCGATCCGCGAGAATCTCTTCCTCTGACATCTATCTCACTGCGCCCTGGCCGGCTCGGCCGCCGGCGCGTCTGTCTTCTGGGGTTCGGCAGCTTGCGCCTCCTGTTCCGCCTTCTGGGCGACCCCGCCTACCAGGCTGATGGTCGCTTCCTCCCGGCCCCCGACCTCGTATCCAGGGACCGTGATTATCCTCCCTCCCACCGACACGTGGCCGTGCACTATCAGCTGGCGAGAGTGAAGAGGAGAGAGCGACATCCCTTTCTTGAATACCATCGACTGGAGCCTCCTGGCGAGCATGTCCTCGACCGTAAGGCTGAGGATGTCGTCCAGGGTCGCCCCTTCTACGATCAGCCCTCTCCTGCTCAGGCTGTCCAGGAGCTTCTTCTCTTCGCGAAGCCTTACCGCCTGGGTTGCGGCGAGCAGCGTCCTCGCCTGCTTCCTTACCGAGCTTAACTGCGTCTGGGCCTTCCAAAGCTCCCTCTTGTTCCGAAGCCCGAACGTCCCGAGCAGATATAGCTCCTGAGCCAGCTGGTCGGCCCTCCAAGGGCTCCTGGGCCTGCTATACTGCTTCCTTGACTTCTTCGGGTCTCCCATTCTACTTCTCTTCTTTCTTCGCTGCTTCCTTGGCCGCAGCGACGAGCGTAGCCTTCCTTACACCGACGGTCCTCCCCTTCCTCCCCGTCGTCCTGGTCCTCTGACCGCGAACCTTCAGCCCCAGGCCGTGCCTTATCCCCTTCCAGCTCTGGATGTTCTTCTCGTCCTCCACGTCGTTCTTCTGGGTGAAGTCGAGGTCGGCGCCCAGCAGCTGCTTGGCCTCCCCTGTCTCAGGGTCGTTCCTCCTGTTGTAAAACCACTTTGGAAGCGCAGACCTGCTCGTGCTCTGTATCGCGCCCTCGATCTCCTTCACCTGCTCGTCCGTGAGCGTCCCGAGCCTTGTGCGCGGGTCCAAGCTGAGATTCGAGGTGATGACGTTGGCGAAGTTGTACCCTACTCCCTTCAGGTCCGAAAGGGCGACGATCAGCTTCTTCCCTCCGTCAAGATCCCGTCCCGAGATTCTGACCAGGTGCCTGAATTCCTGGGCTTCCGACATGTTCTGGGCCTGCCCTTCGCCCTTCGGATATAAGGTTTGAACGCTCTCATGTTGAAAAGCCGACGATATTCTTACCGGGAAACCCCCCTTGAACCTCCAAAACTTTTTAACCTGAACGAAATCCCGACTTCAAAACGCGACGTTTCATGAGAGTTAATTCAGCGCCAGCCGGTGAAGTCTTTGGTTGAAGTAAAGGTCCTTCAGGACAGCGGAAGCACCGTCTCCCTGCAGCTCGAGGGCATAGACCGGTCGTACGCCAACGCGGTCCGCAGGTTCTGCATCGCAGAGGTGCCGTCGATGGCGATCGACGACGTGGTCATCCTGGAGAACTCTTCCGTCCTCTACGACGAGATACTCGCGCACAGGCTCGGAATGGTCCCGATCAGGACCGACCTCGAGAAATACAACCTTCCAGACGAATGCGACTGCGGGAACCCCCTCGGGTGCCACAAATGCAGGGTCTTGTTCGTGCTCGACGCGAAAGGGAAGGAAAAGATCACGACTGTGACCTCCGGCGACCTGGTCTCTGAAGACAGGGAAGTCCGTCCGGTGAGCGAGACGATACCGCTCTTGAAGCTGGCGACCGGCCAGTCGGTGAAGCTCGAAGCTTACGCGAGGCTCGGCAGAGGGAAGGAGCATGCGAAGTGGCAGCCCTGCACTGTCGCGTCGCTCACAGACGGGAAGAAGGAAGGAATCTTCGTGCTAACGGTCGAGTCAGCGGGTGGGCTCCCGGCCAAGCAGATAGTCTTGAAGGCGATTGAGCTCATCGAAAAGAAACTGAAGGACATCCAGAACGCGGTGGAGGGCACGGCTTGACCTCGTCCAACCCCGTCCTCAGGCATGCCGCGGTCATGCTGGAGCGGGCCGCGAAGAAGCAGGACGCGCCTATCTGGGACCTGGCGTCCAGGCTGCTTGCGGGGGAGACCAAGAACCGGGTCGAGGTGAACATCGGCAGGATCTCGCGGATGGCTGAAAGCGGGCAGGCGCTATTCGTGCCTGGCAAGGTCCTCGGCACCGGGGTCATGGACAAGAAGCTGATCGTCGGCGCCTTCTCTTTCTCTGCCTCGGCGAAGTCCAAGCTGGAGTCCGTCGGAGGGTCGGCGCTTTCGGTCGAACAGTTCCTGAAGAAGTACCCAAAGGGGAGCGGAGTCCGCCTTGTCAAGTAAAGAGACTGTCTACGTGGACGCCTCGAACCAGATCGCGGGGAGGCTTTCTTCCAAGGTCGCAAAGCTGTTGCTTTCGGGCAACAGGGTCATCGTAGTCAACGCAGAGAAGTCGCTCGTCTCAGGCTCGAGGACGTCGGTAATCAACCAGTGGAAGGAGAGGCTGGAGCTCAGCAGCAGGGTCAACCCGATCTATGGCCCGATCCATCCCAGGCGGCCCGACAACATCCTGAGGCGGATGGTGCGGGGGATGGTCCCGAGGAAGAAGCCCAAAGGGGCGTCAGCCATGAAGAGGCTGAGGGTCTACATCGGGGTCCCGGCAGGCGTCGACCCCTCGAAGCTGGCGAAGTTCGACGACGCGGCCGCTACGAGGCCGATTCCTGTCTATGTCACCATGGCGGACCTTTCGAAGAGCTTGGGGTGGAACGAGTAGGCATGCCGACAGCGACCACCAAGGCTCAGGCGAAGAAGGGACCGAAGCTCTACTCCGGGGCAAGGAAGACGGCAAGGGCGACCGCCGCTATCACGCCCGGAGGGGGACGGATCAGGGTGAACGGGACTCCGGTCGAGCTCTGGGAGCCCGAGCCGGCTAGGCTGCACCTCCTCGGTCCGGTGCAGGTGGTGGGGGAGCTCAGGGAGAAGTACGACCTCGACGTGAGCGTCTCCGGAGGGGGTTTCATGGGGCAGGCCGACGCCGCGGCCATGGCCATCGCGCGGGCTTTCGTAGACCAGGTCAGGGGGAGCGAGGTAAAGGACAGGCTGAATGCATACAATAAATACCTGCTATCGGGCGACCCGCGACAAGCTGAGCCCAAGAAATTCGGCGGACCAGGCGCGCGCAGAAAGAGGCAGAAATCCTACAGGTAGACTGCCATGATGATCCCAATACGGTGCTTTACATGCGGCAACCTCATCGGCGACAAGTTCGCCCCCTTCCAGGCCAGGGCGAAGGGCGGAGAGGACCCGGGCAAAGTGCTCGATGACCTCGGTCTCAAGAGGTACTGTTGCCGCCGGATGCTGATCTCTTCGGTCGACGTGATAGACCAGGTCCTTCCCTTCTTCAGCAGGAAGGCAGAGATCTAGGCCAAGGCGATCTGATGTCTGAATTCGACGACGATGACGCGGGCTCGGCCGACAAGATGGTGGCTCCCGGGTTCTCAGAGAAGGCGCTCCTCGCCACCGGGATCCGGATAGGCACCCCTGTCCGCACCAAGACAATGGAGCAGTTCACCGCCCGACCGAGGCCCGACGGGTTGCACATGCTTGACTACCCGAAGATTCTGCAGCGGATCGACGTAGCGGGGAAGTTCATCGCAGCCACCGGAGCAAAGAACACCGTGGTCTACACGAGCAGGGAGCACGGTTCCAAGGCGGTCGAGAAGTTCTGCGAGCTGACAGGAGCGATGCAGAGGATAGGGAGGTTCATGCCAGGGACCTTCACCAACCCGCTTTACCCAGGCCACTTGGACGCTGAGCTGGTAGTCGTAGCCGACCCCATGTCGGACACGCAAGCAATGGTTGAGGCGGGGAAGCTCGGAGTCCCTGTGATCGCCGTGTGCGACACGGACAACATCACCGACGACATCGATCTGGTCATCCCGGGGAACAACAGGGGGCGCAAGGCCATAGCGGCGATATTCTGGCTGCTTGCCAGGTCTACGCTCACCCACGCCGGTCAGCTCGCCGAAGACGCGCCTCTGAGCGCAAACATCGAGGACTTCGAGACCAAGGCCGAGGAAGAGCCGCACCCCGAGGGCACCGAGGAACGCCTATCAGAAAGGCGCGAATAGCGCCATCCGTGACGGTAAGACACCCCGCCGTATCCGGACAGTTCTATCCTTCCGACCCTATCGAACTTTCTGAGCTCGTCGAAGCGTGCTACGCGCACAAGCTCGGGCCCGGGAGCCTCCCGCCCGCTCCTCCCACCGAAGCAGAAGCGGTTGCGGTCGTCGTACCCCACGCAGGCTACGTCTACTCGGGACCTGTAGCCGCGCATTCGTACCTTCACGTCTCGTCGATGCGGAGCCCCGACCTAATCGTCGTCGTCGCGCCCAACCACTATGGCGTCGGAAGCGGCGTGTCGACTTTCGAGGAAGGGGAGTGGGTGACGCCATTGGGGCGCATGAAGGTCGACGCGGGGGCTTCCCGCCGGCTCGTGGAGCTCTGCGACCTGGTATCGGTGGACCCGGCCGCCCACCGGTTGGAGCACTCCCTCGAAGTCCAGCTCCCTTTTCTGCAGAAGCTCTACGGGGACAGGATCCCCTTCCTGCCTGTGTCCCTCCTCTTCCAGGACTTTGAAACCGCTGCGGCTGTCTCTGAAGCGCTGGCAACCGTGGTGCGGGGGAAGCGGGCCGTGCTGGTCGCGTCGTCTGACCTTACTCACTATGAGACCGCAGAGTCCGCCAGGGAGAAGGACACGGCCCTGCTCCGCGAGGTGGTGAAGATGGACGTGAAAGGGTTCTACTCGACCCTGGAGAGGCTGAACGTCACCGCCTGCGGCTTCGGAGCCATAGCCACGGTCATGCTGACGGCCGGTGCGCTAGGATTGAAGAGGGGCGAGCTCCTGAAGTACGCTTCCAGCGGCGAAACGTCCGGAGACAACGTTCAAGTCGTGGGCTACGGCGCCCTGAGATTCGTATAACATGAAGGCTGTTGCCGAGGCCCCCTCGAAGGTAATCATAACAGGAGAGCACTTCGTGGTCCACGGCGCGTGGGCTCTGGCGGCCGCCCTCCCTCGGAAGGTAAGGGTCGAGGTGACTACCTCCACGTCGCCGTCAGTTCGGTCCGACAAGTTCGGCCCGAAGTCTCCCGAGCTTGCACCCGTCCGCACGGTGGTTGAGGAGGTCGGTCGGGAATACTCGGCCAGGGCGCCGGTCAGCGTCTCCATCGTATCCCAGGTGCCCGGGGGCGCGGGGCTGGGCTCTTCCGCCTCGACCATGGTCGCAGTCGCCTCGGCACTTTCGCGCTTCCACTCGCTCGGCCTCGGGACTGACGACATCGTCCGTCTTTCGATGGCGGGAGAGCGGGACGTCCACGGGATGCCCTCGGGGATCGACCCGACCGTGTGCGCCTACGGCGGGGTCATCCTCTACAGGCCCGGCTCGGCGCCTCGGAGGGTCAGCCTCAAGGGTCGGCGGACAGTCATAGTGTCATATTCTGGGGTGAAACGGGCGACCAAGGGCCAGATCGGGAGGGTCTCCCAGACCAAGGAGAAGCACCCGGGGCTCTTCACACGGCTGTCCCAGGCGGTCAGCGGGCTCAGCGTCGAGGCGGGCGAAAAGCTGGCAGGCGGCGAGCTGAAAGCACTTGGTAACCTCCTGGCCCTTGACCACGCCGCCCTTGACTCCATGGGAGTGTCGAGCGAGACCCTCGACTCCATGGTCGACCTCATGACATCCCTCGGCTGCTACGGGGCGAAGCTGACCGGGGCGGGGGGAGGGGGGAGCGTCATCGGGTTTGCGCCAGAGGCAAAGGAAAAAAGCATTGTTTCAGGGCTGTCCGCGCGAGGGTTCGAAACGTTCGCAGCGCGCATACCGACCGAGGGAGTGAAAAGCTGGCTAGAGTAGTGGTCGCGAAGCTGGGCGGCTCCGTAATCACCGACAAGTCCAAGCCCTTCTCATACAGGCCGGACGTGGTCTCTGCCCTGTCGGAGGAGATCGCGTCGTCGGACCAGAAGGTGGTGGTCGTGCACGGAGGCGGCTCTTTCGGGCACGTAGTGGCGAAGCAGCACGGCATCAACGCACAGCCGGGCGAGGCGCCCGCCGCGGGCGTGGCCCAGACTCGGGGCGCGATGTACGAACTGAACCGCCTGGTCTGCAAGACCATGCTGGAGTTCAAGCTGAACCCATACCCCTTCTCGCCGTACGACGCGGTCAGCAAAGCGGGGGGTGAGGCCGTTGCGTCCTGGCTCAGGGGGCTGCTCAAGGAGGGTCTGACGCCGGTCACCTTCGGGGACGTGGGGCTGGCGCCCGGAGGCTTCAAGGTGATATCTGGAGACGTGATCGTCCAAGAGCTGGCGAAGACTCTCGAGCCCGAACGGTGCGTGTTCGCACTCGACGTCGACGGGGTCTACGAGGAGAACACCAGGGTGATAATACCGGAGCTGACGGCGTCGAAGGTAAGACGGATGAAGGTTCAGAGCGGCGACGACGCGACGGGAGGGATGAAGCTCAAGCTCGACGCGGCGGCCCGGATCGCGGTGGGGGGCGCCAAAGTCTGCTTCGTGTCCGGATACAGGCGGAACGAGTTCTCGAAGGCGCTGAAGGGCCTCGACTTCTACGGGACAGTGGTCAGGTCCTAAGCCAGCCATTTGTGCAGGTCCTGAGCATGGCAAACCTCCAGGATGAAATGAAGCGCGTCAAAGAGCGGATAGACCAGGTAATACTGGACCAGCTCCTCCCCAAATCCAGCCCTATCAGGGAGGTCGACCTGCTTTACAGGATGATGAGGGACTATCCTGCCCGCCCCGCGAAGGGGATGAGGCCCTTCCTTTGCGTGACCGCATGCAAGGCGGCGGGGGGGACCGAAGACTCGGCTCTCCTGACGGCTGCCTGCATCGAGCTGTTCCAGAACTGGATCCTGATCCATGATGACATAGAGGACGGCTCGGAGCTCCGGAGGGGCTCCCCGGCGCTCCATCTGTCCTATGGGGCGCCGCTTGCCCTGAACGCAGGAGACGCGCTTCACGCGAGGACCTGGGAAGCGCTGCTTGGGAACATGCCCGAGCTCGGGGCGCGGCGGACCCTCTCCGTGATGAAGGAGTTCTCCAGGATGGTGAACGAGACCACAGAGGGACAGCACATGGAGCTTGGATGGGTCGTCCACGGAAGGTGGGACCTGACCGAGAAAGACTACTTCGAGATGTGCACCAGGAAGACCTCCTGGTACACGGTGGCCAGCCCGTGCAGGATGGGGGCGATAATAGCCGGCGCCGACGCGGGGGTGCTCCGCGAGCTCATGGAGTTCGGGACGAATCTCGGCGTGGCGTTCCAGATCCAGGACGATTCACTCAACCTCGTCGGAGACGAAAAGAAGTACGGCAAGGCGAAGTCAGACGACATCCTCGAGGGTAAGAGGACCCTCATCCTCCTCAGGCTACTGGCGACTGCCACCCAGAGCGAACGGGACAGGGTGGTCGCTATCATGAACAAGACCCGGGCGAAGAAGACGGCGGCCGACGTGGCATACGTCCTGAATCTGGTCGACAAATATGATGCGATCGGCTACGCGAGGAAGAAGGCTGCGGAACTGCTCAAAGACTCCCTCGTGTCGCTCAGGGGCATCAGGTGGAAGGGGGACAAGGACTCGGCGGCCCTCCTCACGGCGTTCTCGAAGTTCGCAGTAGAAAGAAAATGGTAGCAGCCTCGGCCGACGACGGCCTTCACGAGCTAGTCGAAAGGGCGGCGCTGACGAACGCCCTGAAGCACGACGGCAAGGCGGAAGCAGGGGCGATAGTCGGGCGAGTCCTCGCCGAACGCCCCGACCTGAAGCCACAGGCGGGGCAGATCCTGAAAGAAGCTGCTGCCGCTGCGAAGAGGGTCAGCGCACTCACTCCCGGCGCCCAGCGGAAACTGCTGGCTGAGAAGTATCCTGACTTCTCCGACGACCAGCAGAAGCAGGGGAGGACGGGGCTCCCGCCCCTCCCCAACGCGGTGAAGGGAAAGACCGCATTCAGGCTCCCTCCCGAGCCGTCGGGGTTCATGACGGTCGGGCATGCCATGGCGTTCACGATCAACTACATCTACAAGCAGGACTACGACGGCGAGCTCTGGCTTCGCTTCGAGGACACCAACCCGCGCAAGGTGCAGCCCATCTACTACGACAGCTTCCGTCGCGGCATCGACTGGCTCGGGATCCATTACGACCACGAGAAGAACGTCTCCGACGACATGGAGCTCATCTACGAGCACGGGAGGAAGCTACTCGAGCAGGGGGAAGCCTACGCCTGCTCCTGCGACGAGGCGAAGGTGAAGCGCCTTCGGTTCGACGGGGTCGCCTGCGAACACAGGGCCAGCCCGGTGGAGACGAACCTCAGGGTGTGGGACGAGCTGCTGGCCAAGAAGCACAAGGAAGGGAGCTACGTGATTCGGTTCAAGGGGGAGATGCAGAGCCCGAACTACTCGCTCAGGGACACCAACCTCTTCAGGACTATCGGGTCGCCGCATCCGCTCACCGGGACGAAGTACACCCTCTGGCCGACATACGACATCGCCAACGCGGTCGAGGACGAAATCTGCGGAGTCACCCACGTCCTCAGGAGTTCGGAGTTCAGGAACGAGCTCCAGCAGCTCCTACGCGACGCCCTGGGATTCAGGCACGTCGAGGTGATCCAGTTCTCGAGGTTCAACTTCAAGGGAGCTCCCGTCTCGAAGAGGCTCCTCAGGCCGCTCGTTGAGAAGAAGGTGGTCACGGGCTGGGACGATCCAAGGATGCCCACGGTGGACGGGATGAAACGCCGCGGGATAATCCCCGAGGCGATCCGGGAGTTCACGCTCCAGGTGGGGTACACCAAGACGGAGCACGAATACGACTGGAGCATACTCCTGTCAGTCAACAGGAAGCTGCTGGACCCCATTTCGAAGCGCTTCTTCTTCGTCCCGCGCCCGGTGCGGCTGTCGGTCAAGGGCGCCCCTGAGAAGGTCGTCGACCTCCCGTTCCACCCGCAGAAGGACCTCGGCAGCAGGCGCATCAGGACCTCCGGGGAGTTCTTCTTGCCATCTGACGACCTGGTCGGACTGGCCGAGGGGGCGGTGGTCCGCCTGATGGACCTGTACAACGTCCGGCTCACCTCGGGCGGCGCCAAGCCAGAGGGAGAGTACGCGGGCGATGACATGGTCCCGGGAATGAAGAAGGTCCAATGGGTGACCGGTGAGCACCTCGAGGCGACCGTCGTTTCGCCGGGAGAGCTCTTCCTCGAAGGGGACGTCTACAACAAAGAAAGCTTGCAGGAGCTCAGCGGCTACGTCGAGTCGGCGGCTTCCGGTCTGAGCGTGGGGGACATCGTGCAGTTCCCCAGGTTCGGGTTCTGCAGGTTGGATTCGACAGCATCGTTCATACGCGCTTCCTGACCTCAGGGCGACCGTATTCTACGACTACCGTCGGAGCGAGTTAGATGCCCGGAGTCATCGCGGGCTCGATCCTAACGCCGTTATCTGGGGCGTTCGCATTCGGCCGAGCGCGACGAACGTCACGGCAGCAGTCTGCCTCGATGAGCGCCGCGGCTCGGAGACCAGGCCAGGTCGAAAACAGGCCCCGGCTGAAATCCACCTTCCAGCACCCGACGGAGACCCGGGCCTCCCACAACCGTTTATATGCTGGGCGAATCGGGCTCGCTTGGGAGATTCAAGGATGACCCCAGACAAGAAGCCTTACTACATCAAGTTCGAGACGCCCAAGGAGGTCTCGGAGGCCGCCTACGAGGTCCTACGGCAGGCATCGCGTACCGGCAAGGTCCGTAAGGGGACCAACGAGTCGACGAAGGCTATCGAAAGGGGGCTCGCCAAGCTCGTGATCATAGCCGAAGACGTAACTCCTCCTGAGGTGGTCGCACACCTGCCGATCCTTTGCGACGAAAGGAAGATCCCCTATGTCTTCGTCCCTTCAAAGGACCAGATCGGCCCGGCCATAGGGATCGACGTGTCCACGGCCGCAGCGGCGGTCCTCGACGCAGGCGAAGGCTCGCAGATCCTTGAGCAGGTCACGCAGGAGCTTTCGAGGCTGAAGAAGACCGCATGAGCAGCAAGAAAGAAGCAGAGACTCTAACCCCGGCCGAGGTCGTGCAGATCGTCGGCAGGACAGGCGTCGCGGGCGAGATAACCCAGGTTCGCGTAAAGATCCTCGAAGGGAAGGAGAAGGGGCGGATCCTCACGAGGAACGTCAAGGGCCCCATCAGGCTGGCCGACGTGCTTGTTTTAAGGGAGACTGAGCGAGAGGCGCGCAAGCTGAAGGCCCTTTGGCTACTGGCACTCAGTTTGGGGCTTGCTATGGCAATACAGCTCGCTTTCACCCTCTCCTAGGTCAGCATTACCCGAATCACCCTGCGCTAGTGCCCTTTTCATCCATCTTTGGACTGCCTCGACGCCAAGTACAAATCCAAACGTGTCGACAATCTTCTCGGACAACTTCGGCACCGAGATTCCGTGGCAGTTCGCGAGAATGAACTTTCTTATCTCCAGAGGCACTCGTCTTCCATGGCCTATGTGTTTGGCGGTGAAGAGTTTCTCGAACCGCCGGTACCTTACGGTCTTCAGGAGGGGGGAGAACGGTGGGATGACGCCAAGTTTCGCAATTTGGGACTTCGTTACAGAGAGAGCTTCCCGATTCTGGAATCCCCTTACTCCGAAGGTTAACAAAACCGCTTTGAAGAATTCCCAGTTGGGTCCGATCCAGAATTCGACAGTCTGGGAAGCAATGCTTACGGACCCGTCTGATTCCGCGATTCCTTGTATCAGGCCCCTCCTAAAATCCACCGGGGATTCAACAACCCAACCCATCCTCACGGCATCATAGGTAGTTCTTTCTCCGTCCTTGAGCCCCAGGACGACGTTGAAAATCCAATCCACCAAGGGGGACGCTTGCGAAACCCACTCGTAGAAACCGTGGGGCTTACGGCCTTTCTTCGGTTGGTCAGCGACACTGTGCATGCGTAACCCGACATCACGAGCGCAGAAACAGGTGAAATCTCCAATCCTCTTGTTCGTCCTGTATTTCTTGCTCAGCACTAGCCCCAAATGTCGGTGCCAGTTCTTTGCCCTCGATTTGGCTGCATCCCCTATAATCATTCCGATGAGGAACCCGAAGATGTATTCTCTAGTCAGTTCTGTTTCGTTTGTTTCAAGCGGTTTGAGTTGTGCAAGTACGGTTGCCACGTCGCCCCAGTTTGAAACTTGCAGTGGAACCTCTACGACAGGCCCAAGCGGTACGGCATGTCCAGAGGTGTTGTTTACGCTTAACCAGACCCAACCCTCCTTCGGTGTCCCGAACTGGAGGCAAAGGCTCAGGAAATGCGCTAGCTTTGGTTTCTGTTTGAATTTAGTCCAAGCATTTACTGACTGCCAATTGACACCTATCTTATCAGCAATCTCTCCGAGTGACTTGCCTTCCCTGAAGAGCCGCATGCATTCCACGTAGAGGGGGTACCGTCCCACCTCGTACGTGTGGGGCTCGCATTTCCTCCAGAAACTCTCGGTGAAGGAAGTGTCGGGGCCATGCTTCGAAAGGTAGTCAAAGATTCTGCCCTCCAACTTGGACGCCGCCGCAGCTCCCAAGTCCATTGCCAAAGCCAGGTCCCTGAACCAACGGTCAGGCATTTAGCGGACTGCGGGGTTCCGCACAACCCCGAAAGGGAGGGCACTCCGAAAGTGACGCCGCTACTTCCTGATGGCCTTCTGGAAGTCGGCCATGCTCTGCGGCCTCGAGTACGTCCCATGGGTCAGCCTGGCTATCTCCCGGAGCTCGATGGAAGCCGAGTTGGACAGCTCGATAGCGTCCACCGGTACCGGAGACGCCTTCAGCTCGTCGGACATCGACTTCACCGGGGCGCCGTCGTTGTCTCCGTCGCTGATCAGCTTCACCACCTTGTCTTTCCTCATCGAGCCTCCGACCTCTCCGATCGCGTAACGTACCGCGTCCACCAGCGGGCTCCCTCCCTTGCACGGCATCCCATCCAGCCTGTAGAGCTCGAGGGTCGCGGGGGGCGGGTTCAGGGGCACGACCACGTCCAGCTGCGTCCCCCCGGGCGTCCCCAGCAGCCTGTAGAACGTGACTCCTATCCTAAGCGGCCATGGGAAGTAGGAGACCGGCCACTTCTCCGTGACGAACTCCATCAGCCCTTCCTTTATCATCCCGATCTTCGTCATCCCTGAAGACTTCAGCTTCCCTCCCATGCTCCTGGAGCCGTCGATCAGAAACAGGACGTCCTCGGCCTTGGACTCGTCGTAGGTCACTGGCCTCGCCACGACGTAACAAACGTATAAAACAGATGTATTCCGGGTTTGAACGTTGGCTTTCAGGGTCGCGAACCAGGCTCCTCTCGCGCCAAACCCGGTGATCATGGCCTGCATGGGCCACGCGGGCGTCGGCATCGGCGCAGAGGCCTACCGCTGGGTCCTCCTCGACGTCGGAGCCGATCCCATGGCGCCGACCTTGAAGGGGGAGAAACAGCAGCTCGAGGTCCTCAGGCGTTATGGGGGCACAATACTCAGGTTCGGCGCATCCCTCAGGAAAGGGGAGACCCCGCTGGTCCCCAGAGCGCTGCTCGTCGACCTCGACCCGAGGTCAGCCAACCTGATCCTGCAATCTTATCCTCAGCTCTTCGCCATGAAGGACAAGCACGCCGTGTACGGTCTCGGCGGGGCCGCCAGGAACTGGGCTGAAGGGCGGACCAGATTCAGGAACGAGATAGTCGGCAAGCAGGACATCGCGTCAAGGATACAGGCGATCTCCCCGGAGCCGGTCCGGGGGTTCATCGTGCCGTTCAGCATGGGGGGCGGGACGGGCGGTTCCTTCTCCTCCGAGTTCATGTCCTACGTGAAGGGGAGCGACACTCTCGGTCACGCCACCATCGCCACCTTCGGGATCCTCCCAGAGTTCGGATGGGACCCGGTCATCTACGGACCGGCGCACATCAGCATAGTGCTCAACCTGGCTTACCAGATCAAATACTCGGACGCGCCAATACTGATGGACAACAAGGAGCTCAGGTTCCAGGCAGACAGGCTGAAGTCGATGCTCGACTCGAGGTCTTCCATTGTGGACGAGCTCCCGAAGCAGATAAGGGTAGGCTGGGACGATTACAGGAACAAGAACCTGCTGGCGGCCCACACGATAGCCGAGTTCATGGATTCCTTCATCCGCGAGACGGAGTGGGACATGTCCAACTACAGGACTTGGCTCGCGGCTTCAAAGCCGCGCTTTGTGATTCCTTGGCTGATGCCGATCGTCCCTCACGGAGATTCGAGTTTTCAATCAATTCAAAGACAGCTGTCGGATGGAAACGAAGGAGTCTTGTTTGATCTGGAAGAAGATGGCGGCAAGGTGGAAGTCGGCCCCAAGGACTCGGCCTGCATTCTTGTAAAGGCAAAGGGAACGCTAGAGTCGGAGGAGAG
>JAFMAU010000047.1 GCA_029784825.1 Nitrososphaerota archaeon
CTTCCAAAGGCTGGCCGGCTGCGTGCGACTTGCTCATCATGGTCACAGGATGAACGTGGTCTAGCCTTCTCACGGTTGAAACACTGAAATCCTTCAATCGGCTTCGGCCCGAAAAAGAAGCGGGTGGAGCTGCCCGATGCTTGATGGCGCTCCTGCTCACTACGCCTGGCCCTTGATTGTGTATTTGGCGATGAGCGCCCAGATGCCTCCGATGGCGACTAGGACTCCGCCCAGACCGCCCGCGAGGAAGCCGAGCACGGCTAGGACTATGTCGATGGCTTCGTCTTTGACCCGATTCGATGCGACCAACGCCACCACACCGACTATCACGGTGAGTAAGGGCGTGGTATTGGCAAGGGCGTTACCAAAGGTTCTGAACGAGGTGATGTTGGCTCCCAGGGCGGTGGCCCCGAGGGCGATGGCTACTATTCCGCCGATCAGCAGTATCGCGCGGGAAAGCGAGTATGCATCCTCTTGATTCATTCTCTGTTTTTCACCCCCATGGTGCCGTTTATGCCTCAGCTGCAGATAATGCAACATCTTTGAACGAATAGTTGGACGTGACATCAAAGACATGTGTGAAATCTGCAATGTTCAGGTTCGGGCGAGCGGCCTGGCTGACCTGGCGTCTCAGGGAGATGTCCGCTCGGGCCTCGCGCCGATGCGAATTCCCGGGGGTGTACTGTCTATAGTGTCAGCGGCTCCGCCACATTAAGATCGATGGCGATCTCAGCGATGTCAGACCCGTACTCCGCCACCCTCCTGATCCCCTCGAGCATCAGCTTGGTAGACGCAACCTGGGCCCCGCTCATCCTGGGTGCCAACACCTCGCCGCTCAGTTTCTCTTCCATCCGTCCTACTTCCTTGGCCTTCGCAATCGCCTCCTCCGCGAGTTTCTCATCTAACCTTAGCAAGGATGAAATCGAACTGTCGAACACCTTCCTTGAAAGGGCCGCCATGTCCTGGATCTTTTTCGCCGCGGGTTCGGAAAGCGTCAGCAGGTTCTCAGCCTGTGCGGCTATGCCTGCCGCGTGGTCAGCGACTCGCTCCGCGCTCTTCACAGCGAGTCTATACCCAAGACAGTCCCTGGTTGAGGTTAGACCGATCTCCTGAATCACAGATCTGTCCCTTACTGCTACGTTGAGCTGCCTTAGCAGGAAGTGATAGAACCTGTCCACCTCGTCGTCCCTCTCAATCACTTCTTCAGCCAGCTCCCTGTTCCCTCCCTGAAGTATCGCGACAGCGTCCGTGAGCATGCCGCCCGCGATTATCGCCATCCGCTCGAACGCCTTCTTTAGCGGGAGCTCGACATATCCCGAGAGGCACTGCGCCAGAATGGCTCCCTGCGACTCCTCTATGATTTCGACCCCGACCAGCTTCCGTCTGATCCCCTCTCGTATGAAGCCGCGGAGCGATGAATCTCCCCTCCCAAGCGTGATTCTCACGGTATCATAACCGGCGAGATAGTAAGAAATGAAATGCCGGAGGAGGAAGTCCTTGTCCAGCCCCTGTGCTTCCAGTATGGCTCCCGGGTGCTGAACCGCCCTGATGTCCTTCCTGGGAACTATAAGGAGCGAGGAGTCAGGCTGGACCTGCACCGCGACCGGGTCCTTTGCCTGGAGTCCAACGTCCTTCACCCAGTCTTTGGGGAGAGATACCACGTAGCTGTCTCCTCCTGTCTTCTGAATCTTCCTGAACTCCTGCCTCTTGGCGTCAGCTACCAACTTGCCGGTAGCTCACAATACACACTATATACCGATTCCTTATCACAATATGTCATTGGGTGCGTCGACGCGACGCGGAACGGTGATTTGAAACGCGTGCGAGAAGGCTCGTGGGGTTGGCCAGGTCTTCGAAGTCAGCTTGGCCTGTGCGTGTGGGTGTTCACCGCTGCTGATTCTGTCAGGAGAAACAATACTCTATTGTCTTCAATATAGAGTAATTCGGCGACCGATAAATCGCCGCTGAATCTTGGTCTCGATTGAAAATGACATCATCGACGAAAGCCATAGGAAAGAGACGCGCGATTAGCAGTGCGATACTGAGCGTCGTGGTCGTTGTACTGATGGTGGCGGCCGCGGGAGCCGGATACTTCGCCGCAGGCATGGCCACAACTACGGTCACATCGACGGTGTATTCGACGACCACCGTATACGCTGGGACAACCACCAGCAGCGGCGTCGAACCATCACTACCGGCCTCCTTGCCAGCTGCGACCATTTCAGAGACAGGTTCGACCCTGCTCTACCCGCTCTTCAACTACTGGGTGCCGGGTTTCAACTCCACATACTCGAACATCCAGATCAACACAGCAGGCACCGGGAGCGGCATTGGCATCTCAAGTGCGGCGAAAGGAACCGTCGAGATAGGTGCATCTGACGCTTATCTTCTGCCCGCTCAGATGAGCCAGTACCCGAACCTCCTCGACATACCGCTCGCGATATCTGCACAGATGATCAACTACAACATCCCAGGACTGTCGGCTTCGACCCATCTCAACATGACGGGGGGAATCCTCTCGTCCATATACAACGGGACCATCAGCTACTGGAACGACCCGGCGATAGCCGCCATCAACCCGGGCGTTACCCTGCCTCACCAGATCATCCATCCAATCCATAGGTCAGACGGGAGCGGCGACACATTCATCTTCACGACCTACCTCTCTGACACCTCACCCTGGTGGGCGAAACATGTCGGCTTCGCCACTTCAGTGTCCTTCCCAGGCATCCCCACCGCAGCGGCCTACAACGGCAACGGAGGGATGGTCCAAGGATGTGCACAGACTCCATACTGCATAGCTTACATCGGCATCAGCTTCCAGTCAAACACCGAAGCTGCAGGTCTCGGATATGCCTACCTTCAGAACAGGGCAGGCAACTTCGTAGACATCACACAGGCTAACATCCAGGCAGCAGCTTCCCAGATGGTCACTGCGACCCCGCCAAACGAGGCCATTTCGTTGGTCTACGCGCCGGGAGCAAACTCGTACCCCATAATCAACTACGAATACGCCATCGTATCAAAGACTCAGGCTGACGCCAACACGGCGCTTGTCGTCAGAACGTTCCTGAACTGGTGCGTTATGCCGGAACACGGCAACGCTGCCTCCTACCTGAACAAGGTGGGTTTCGTGCCCCTGCCAAGCTCAATCGCATCTCTCAGCTACGCACAGGTCGCGCAGATAGGCCCATAGGCCTAGAATAGGCCCGCGAATGAAGTCAGAAAATGGCGCGAGGAGGAAATCGGATAGGGTCTACGGTACCGCCTCCGCACTGCTGGGAAGCAGCGCGCTCCTTTTCCTTTTTCTTATTCTTGTTGTGCTGGCGGTGTTCAGCTATCCGTCTATCGTAGTGAACGGGTCGAAGTTCTTCAGCAGCGTGACGTGGAATCCGGGTATCTCTACAGAACTGGTGAACATCAATGGCTTTCCGGCCATGTCAGGCGCTTCGTACGGAATGCTTGTCTTTGTCTCGGGCACCCTGATATCGTCAGCGCTCGCTCTGCTGATCGGGGCCCCTCTAAGCATCGGCGTGGCGGTGTTCCTCGCTACCCTCGCCCCAAAGCGCCTTTCGAAATCCCTGTCCTTCTTCGTTGAACTCCTCGCCGGAATCCCGAGCATCGTGTTCGGCTTCTGGGGGATGATTGTCCTCGGCCCTCTGCTGGTAAACGTCATCGAGCCAGCCCTGGCCCAGTATCTGGGGTTCATCCCTGGATTCGGGGGCCCAGTCTACGGCTACGGACTCCTGGCCTCGGGGGTCATCCTATCCTTGATGATAGTCCCGATAATAGCGGCGATCAGCAGAGACGCCATGACGCAGACTCCGGTCGAGTTGAAGGAGGCAGGGATGGCGCTCGGGATGACGAACTGGGAGGTGACGCGGAAGATAGTGTTGCCCTACGCGAAGACGGCGATTATCGGGTCTCTGGTCCTCGGGCTTGGAAGGGCACTGGGCGAGACCATGGCTGTAGTCATGGTGTCGCAGTCAGCGTTGAACATCCTACCAGGGAGCATCTACTACCCGATTAACACCCTTTCAGCCTTCATGGCCGTGAGCTTCGACAGCGCTTTCACCGACCCTTCTGGAATGGAAGTCAGCGCCCTTGTCGAGCTGGCGCTGGTATTGTTCGTTATCACCACAGCGGTAAACGTTGTCGCGCGCCTGCTTATGCGGCATGGCTTCATCTCTAGCGCAGAGCACCTAGTCCAGGTATAGTGAGAAAAATGGGCGTAAGAGATTCGGCTGACGGCGCACAGGCGGGGGGATCAGGCTCCCGGGCAGGCCGCACTGCGCACTGGGGAGCAGCCCCTCCGGCGAACTACCGACGCAGGAGAATCCTGAACTACGTTATGACAGCTGCTGCCGTCGTCAGCATCTCAGTGGTCATGGTACCGCTGGCGGACATAGTCTACATGTTCGCCTTGAGGGGGCTTGAAGTGATCTCCTGGGAGAAGCTCACTACGATCACCGTCGGCACCGGCGTCGATTTCGTGGGGGGTGGCATCGCCAACGCCATAGCCGGTACCGGGCTCCTGGTCGGGCTGGCGACTCTGATTACCGTCCCTCTGGGGCTCGTAGGCGGGATCTACATGGCCGAGTTCTCGAACAACAACAGGCTGTCAGAAGCGCTCAGGTTCGCCTCTGACGTCATGGCCGGCAACTCCTCAGTGGTAGTCGGGTTCGCCGGGTACCTGGTCTTCGTCCTGTACTTCGGTTGGGGATACTCCGCGCTGGCGGGCGCACTGACCCTCTCAATCCTGATGTTCCCCTACGTGTTCCGGACTACCGAGCTTGCGCTGCGCAAGGTCCCCAACGACATTAGGGACGGCGCGAAGGCACTCGGCAGCACGAAGAGCACGACGATAAACAGGCTCACGCTCAGATTCGCGATGCCGGGAATCCTGACAGGGATACTCCTTTCAGTGAGCATAGCCCTGAGCGAGACCGCCCCGCTGCTCTTCACGGCCTCTTTCTCCAACTATCTCCCGACTTCGAGCCTGGTCCACAACCCCGTGGGATATCTCACATACGTGGTGTATGTCTATTCCCTGCTGCCGTCGAGCAGCGCCCACGACCTGGCATATCTGTCGTCCTTCCTGCTGATTGCAACAATATTTACCATCAACGTAGTTGCAAGGGTGGTGCTCGGGAGGATGTCGAAGGTATAGATGATGAACGAGGCAAACCACGTCCTGCACCCAGCGGCTGGCGGGGGGATGGACGCCCCTGGGCAAGAGGCGTCCCGAACCAGGCAGAAATCTGACCCCTACACAGACCAAGGAGGCCTGATCAGGCTGGTGGGGCTGAGCGCGTTCTATGGCGCCCAGAAGGTGCTAAACGAAATCTCGCTCTCCATCGCACGCAACCGGGTCACCGTTTTCATGGGGCCGTCGGGTTGCGGAAAATCGACACTTCTCCGCACGATAAACAGGATGAACGACGGAGTGTCCAGCTTCAGGGTGACCGGCCAAGTCCTCCTCGACGGCGTGGACGTCTACTCCAGGAGCGTGGATCCCATATTGCTTCGCACAAAAGTCGGAATGGTGTTCCAGAAGCCGAATCCGTTCCCCATCTCGATATACGACAACGTCGCCTTCGGTCCGAGGATCCACAAGCTGACGAGTTCCAAGTCGGAGCTCGACCAACTGGTCCGAGACAGCCTTGAGAAGGCAGCCCTATGGGAGGAGGTCAACTCGCGGCTGAACAAGAGCGCGCTCGAGCTTTCCGGCGGCCAGCAGCAGCGGCTCTGCATCGCCCGCGCGCTCGCAGTCAAGCCTGACGTCATCCTGATGGATGAACCGGCTTCGGCTCTCGACCCAGCGTCTACCTCTAAGATAGAAGAGCTGATGGTTGGGCTCCAGAGAAACTACACAGTGGTCCTCGTCACACACAACATGCAGCAGGCAGCGAGGGTAGGGGACATGGTGGCGTTTCTATACAGGGGCGAAATGGTCGAGTTCGGACCCGCTGACGAGGTCTTCCAGAACCCCAGGGACCCTTTGACCGAGAAGTACATCCGGGGGACGCTGTAGTTGGTGGTCGGGTAGCATTGAGACTCATGGATCTGGGGTTGGACCAGCTCAACTCGACCCTGATAGAGATGGCCAACCTCTCGCAGGCTGCCGTCGCGGCGTCGATCGAAGCATATGTCAAGGGAGGGAAGGGCGCGGAGGTGAAGGAGATGTCCGACCGCCTGCAGGGGCTCCATCGCCAGGTCAGCGACCTCTCGGTAGAGATGATCGCGAGGTACCAACCCGTGGCTTCAGACCTCAGGTTCCTCAAGGCATGCCTCGAGATCTCTTACGGCTTCTTCCGGTATGGGAGATACGCGCTTGACATCACCGAGGTTCTCGACATCTTCGGAGACCTCAGAAAATGCGACCACGGATTCGTCGAAACGACGGCACAAAAGACACAGGAAATGATCAGGATGAGCGTAGAAGCGTTCTCCAGAAGGGACGTGGAGACGGCGAGGAAGATAGTGGCGCTCGACGACGCCGTCGATGAAAGCTATAGGCATAACCTCAGGATGACGCTCGAAGCCAAAGGCAACATCAGATGCTCCCTCTCAGCCACGCTGATACTCAGATATCTCGAAAGAATCGCTGACCACGCGACCTACATCGGGGAGACGGTCGAGTACATTGCGACTGGCGTTGAACCAGTCGGCTAACTTCCGGACGCCTGGTCGAACGATATCAGCCTGGTGACCTTCTTTCCCGCACCGATTGTGATTTCGTCCCCCAGCTCTACTTTCACCCCCGCGCGTCCGTCCGAAGCGCCGTAGAGCCTGGCATCCGCCATCCTGAACAGGGACAGCCGTATCTTGCTCTCCCATGGAACTCGATACCGTAACGGGCGAACCGTCGACCCTTCGCGTTCGGTGAAAGTCGGCGACACATGACAGACGCCCACTTCGTCCCCTGCAATGCTCGAGTGCGCCCGGGGGTCCATCGAGTCTCCTTTGATCCTGTCCAGGTAAGAGTAGTATCCTGATGCTCCTGCCTGCGTAGAAACCACGACCCCGTCGCCGATGGCCACTTCGTTGATGCTGATCCCTGGGCCGGCGACCACCACCTTGTACCTGATGCAGGTGCTGTCGCTCCCTCTCTGCAGGTAGACGTCGGTGAACACCTCGTCGAGGAGCTTCCCGTTCTTGGAGACGGCGAGTCTCTTGTGCACTTCGACCGAGTACTCTCTCTTCTTTATCCTCTGAAGGACGTCAGGGAGCTCGTCATAGGCTACCCTTGCCATGTGCGCCCTCGATCCTGTTACGCCGTTCGACCTTACTCCGACGAACAGGAGCGGTATGTCCTCGGTCCTTCCGTAACGGCTGAACCGCCCGTCGCCCCCCACAACGATGCCGAAGTCAGCCCCCCTGTCTCCCACTTCGATACCCGCGCCTGCCACAAGTGCCTTGAGCTCATCGGGCGGGACCTTGGGAACCCCGCTGTCGAGCAAGAGCTTCGTTTTCATCTGCCCGCCCCGGGATCCATGAACTCGAGCATGCTCCTTTCCCCCTCGTCTCTGCTCCCCGTCTGGATGAACCTTGTCGCCCTGGCCCTGGCCTCGTCCTGTGAAGGCGTCGATGCCCCAATCTTCTCCATCATCTTGAGCGAGTTTTCAACCGCGAACCCCTTGAAATGGTTGTTGAAGTATCCATACGTCTTCTTCACCCTGGCCGCCACCTCCTTCACCTTCGGGACCCATCCGTCCAGCTCCTTCTCAGAATATCTGTAGTTGTACCAAGGCCTGCTCCCCCTTCCATGCCAACGAATGAACGCGAAATCGGCGGTCACCACCGTGTCAGGAGGCAGGAGCGGCTCGTCCACTATGACGTTGGCCACGTTCTTCCCCCTCAGGAACGACCACACTTCTTCCCTGAGCCAGGAGGGATGTCTGAACTCGACCGCGAAGGCGACGTCCTCTGGGGCCATACCAAGGAACGCCTTCAGGTTCCCGAAATCGGCTTCGTACGAGAAGCTCGGTGGCAGTTGGAGGAGGACTGGACCTAGCTTCCCCGTAGCCATGAGCGGTTTCAGCAGGCCCAGGAACCTGATGAGGTCTGATTCTACCCCGCGCCCGGGGTCGAGCTTTTTCTCGTGGGTTATCAGCTGAGGGAGTTTGACCGAGAAGACGAAGCCATCAGGCGAGTGCCTCGCCCACCCAAGCACCATGTCCTTTGAAGGATACGCGTAAAACGAGGAGTCGACCTCAACTGTCCGATATAGATTCGAATAGTAAGAAAGCTTGTTTGTGGAGGAGTTCGGGTAAAAGACCCCTGTCCACTCCCCATAGGACCACCCTGAGGTGCCAATGTAGACCTCGGACAAGCGCGTATGCAGAGACGGAGCTGTCGATTTAAGTCTGGGTGGACTCGCTAGAACGACGGCATCCAGCCGGGTCTCGAGGACCAAGTCGCGATAGCGTCGTGGGCGTGGATCGATTCAAAGCAACGGCCGCTTATGAAGAGGGCATCAGGGAACCTGCTCACGCACTCTCTGACGAGGTCCTCCGCGAAGCGAGGGTTCGTCTGGGCCTCAATGATCTTCTTGGCTTCCTCGAGCCGCTTCATGTGCTCTTTTGGAGTGGCGGAGAAGCATTCTGATATCCGCGAAATCACTTGCATGGAATTCAGCACCTTTTCGCTCTTCAAGACCACCGTCATCTCCGCCCTCTGCATGTGCCCGATACCAATCATCTTCTTCGAGCAGGGGCACGCTGTCATCCCGAGCACCACGTATCGGTAGGAAATAGCGCCGCGCTGGGTCGCCCTCAGCGTCACCTTCGCGAACTGGTCTTCATATGGGAGCTCGAAGCTCGCCGTGACGCTCGAACCTGGCTGCGTCCTGTTCACCTCGCTGCAGATCCATCTCAGCCACTGCTCCATCCCTTTGGACCTCCTGCCGTTCGCCGCCTTGACCAGACGGCTCATGTGGACGCCCCTATGCAGCCCGGTTGACGTCTGGACCGTTAGGTCAACCGGCAACGTAAAGTTGCCAGCTCTGCCTAGCAACCTGTAGTTCGTGATACCTGCGTCTATTGAGAGGCGGGACGACTCGGACTGGACATCGGCTGTGGCGTCTATGAAGTCGAGGGCGTCTGTTGGCCCTTCTTCGCTCCTCAAGGACGACCTGAGCGGCGAGTCTTCCTTTAAGTAATTTTCCTATGCGCGCTTGTAAGCGGGTCTGAAAGTCTCGCCTCCGAGAACGCCTGGATGCGCGATGCGCAGCCGGCGCAGCTCATGCAGTGCGACTGTCCATCTTTGTGGCAGCTCCATGTGAGCTCGAAGGGCACCCCCACCGCTGAAGCTAGCTTCAGTACCTCGGCCTTCGTCCTCCGCCTCAGAGGACGGAGTATCTGGAGCCTTTGCCTTCTCAGCCTGACGGAGCCTGCTCGAAGTGCCCCCTGTAAGCGTGAAAAGAACTCGTCGCTGACATCCTCGAAGACCTTGGCGTCATCCTTGTTGTGCCCCCCCACGATCACCGAAGCTCCGGTCTCCTCTGCATACGAGGCTGCGAACGAGTAGAATATCGGGTTCCTGAGAGGGATGTAGGTGGGGGGAAGCCCTTCGAACACCGTTTCAGGGATGTCGCTCGCTTCTCTGAGGTCGGGGAGACGGACGAACCTGTGCTCCCGTAACCCAGCCGCCTCCGCTAACGATCTCGCGGAGCTCAGCTCCCGCTTGGCGATTCCATGATATTCGAAGGTGAGAGCACTGATGCGATACTTCGATCTGGTCAGAAACAGCGCGGTGGCGGAATCGATGCCTCCAGAGAGGAGGACTATCGCCTTCTTCGTCTGTCCCGGGCACCGTCCTGGTGCAGTTTGGCGAGTATGTGGCTCCCCTTGTTGAGCCCCTCGTACACGTAGACGCCGACGGCTGTAACATTCGACGGCATCTTGGGCGCTATCCTTTCCAGGACCTCCTTTGCGAGGTTCTCGACCGTCGCCTCTCCCTTCATCAATATGGTTGTCTGCGCGGGAGCTTTGATGGCAAATTCGCCGTGGACCGTCTCGAACATGAGCGAGACACCTTTCGGGTCCATCGCCTTCACGTATTTCTCGTTGATGAAGAGCTTGTGGTCAAGGCTGCGCACCGCTTCCCTCACGACCTGCTTTGCCAAGGCGAAGTCGACCACCATGCCTTCGACTGGGCGCCCAATGACCTCGACGAGTACGCTGGTGGTGTGCCCGTGCATCACCGAACACTTCTCGGTCTTGGGGAGGATGTGCGCGTAATCGAAGCTGAACGATGGATCGTCTAGGAATATGGTCTGGAGCCCCCTCTCCTCCCCGATCCCGAGGACTCTCACCCCGTGGTCGAACCTGTCGCTCCTGGTGGCTTCCCTCGTTACGACTATGCACTTTGACCCCTTGAGCTCGGCCAGGATCCGCGCATCAAAGTCTGGCTCGACGAAGACGAGGGTTTCCTTCACCTTGAAGTCTGCGACCAAGCCTTTCGGCCGCTGAAGTGTTACGTTCTCCTGATAAGTTACCCCGATGCCGCCAAGTAGGTCTGCAACCAGCTGATGCGTGCTCGACCTTACCGTGCTCCCGCCGCTCCTGTACGCCCTCCGGTAAGCCCCCTCATCCAGCCGTTTCAGCCTCGGGGCGAGCTTCATGAGAACCTTCTCGCTCACGCTGGGAAGACGGGAAATGGCTTCGTTTATACTGTTTCCGTCCGAGGGTCTTCGGGCGCGGCCTTGATCCAGTGGTTAGGATAGTGGCTTCCCATTCCCAAGGAGGAGAGAGCCACTCGCCCGGGTCCGAATCCCGGAGGCCGCACTCATCTCTGCAGTTTCGCTGTGTTGCAGGGTATCGAAGCCCGCGATGTAGAGTTACTCGCTGAACAACGGGACCTTCCCCTTTGGCCCCACTACGTGCTGGCCAGGAATGTGATCCCGTATGCTTCTGCTATCTTCCTTTCCACGCTCTGGGCGGTGACATAGCACGGCTTGGCGCCAACGTCGAAGGCCATGATGAAGAGGCCGATCATCTCTTCGACTTGGTTAGAGCCGCGCTGCCGCATGCAGACGATCGACGTCTTTTCTCCACCTGCCTTTTCTGCCAAGAGATCGAACCGATGGACGACCCCGGACTTCCCGGGCAGGGACGCGTCGAGCCTCACCGTGTATCCCTCCCTCTTCAGGTCTTCGACGAAGCTGTCCAGCGACATCAAGGGTTTCTGCCCTCCCGCCGGTGTCACGGTCGGATGCCCTCGACTATCTTCAACTCTCCCGCCTCCCATGGCTTCATCAAGATATCCCAGGGCGTGACCAAGCCCTTGCCTCCGTCGACGGTGAGGCAGTTGCCGCTGCCTGGGTCAACGAGTTGTGCCGCCCTACTAATCTGCATGCTGCCGTCCACGTCTACCGCCTCATGATAGCTGACCTCGCCGAGCGCCGCTTCAAGCATCTCCTCCGGGGACTCCTTCGCCAGGTTCAGCGTGCTTGGGCTGAACAGATGCGCGAGGATTTCTCTGTCGGAGACGAAGCGGTTCTGGTCCCCCACCCTGACCCGTCTCACCCTCCTGTTGTAGAACTCCCTGGCGACTTCTCTGAGAGTGGCATCGCTGGGAAGCGAGAAAACAGGCGAAGACGCAAGGTCTCGCACCTGGGAGCGGGTCTCCAACATTCCCTGCTGATACAGCAGGAGGATGTCGGAGAGCGTGATGAGACCGAAAGTTTCGTTCGACTCGACGAGTGCATACCCAAACTTCGTCCTTCGGAAGGCTTCGAGTACGCCTTCAAGACCGTCGTCTGACCTCACGCTGTCAAGGAACATGGACGCGTTCTCGCACGGACGGAAGAGCGTCCTGTAGAGGTCCTTCGGCTTCGCCTCCAGCAGGGCCTTGAGGAGAGGATATCCGGCAAAAGCCATCCACTTCCCGCCTCTGGTAAGGTACCTTATCCCCCCCTCGGTGCTGGCTATCAGGAGGGCGTCCCTTCGGGGGAGACCGAGGAGTGTCCCCGCGACGACAGCAAGGGTACCCTTCTCGACTGTCGCGACCGGTCTTCCAAAGGTGGCAGGCATCGCTTCCTGCACCCTGAGCGCCTTCACCGAACGCCTCCTTCGGTCAAACCGCTCGGCCCCCCTGGCCACAAAGGTTGTGCGGGGAGCAAAATCTCAGTCTGAATGCCAGCCGAAGAGTGGCCGTCGTTCGGTGAAAAGCGCTTCACTGGAAGAGCGGCGCCTCCATGGCTACCGCGACAGCCAGGGCATCGAGGATAAAGTGGTTTTTTGCGGCATGAGCGGTCACGGCACAAGTCTTCATACCCCGGTCATATAACCGATTCATCTCCGCTCGAGGAAGCGGCTCCGAGCGTGGAAAGAACCTCTTGTTACCCGGCCTACCTTTCAGCCCTTCGGCGGACCGCTTCAACCCATGCGAGGGGAGCTACAACACCAAGGGAGACTACGAGCGTCGCTCCTACGAGCCACGAATGCCCCAGGTATATCGCCCACACGCTGTCAAAATTCCCCGCTCCGAAGTTCGGCAGTACGTAACTCAGAAAAGGCGAAACGTAGAACGCCGTCGAGGGAGGGACAGCAGTGACGAACGCGGCCATGCCATTGATGACTGAACCGGCTGCGAATAGGGCGTAGACAACCCAGATGCCCAACCCCCTCGCCCGCTCTACGACATACCCTGCGGGGAGGATCAGGAACGGAATCGCCGGGACCAGGAACCTCGGCCCGAAAGACAGGCCCCCGGAGGGGTCGTACCAGGCAGAATATGGTATCACAATCCCCAGGAAGATGGTCAACCAGAGGAGAGTGTCGCCCTTGACCCCCCTTCTCAGCGAGACAACATATCCGACGACCCCGAGGAACGCGAGCGGCGCAAACGCGAAGACACCGCGGGACAGGCTGGAGAAGTTGAGGGCGAGCCCGTATAGCAAGGGGGTGGAGAACTTCCCGAAAACCGACTGGCCGACATAGGCGCTCTCCGTCGTCATGAAGGGGTTGCCGAAGATGGCGAAGTTGTATGCTCCGATTGCCACCAGGCTCGGCAAAACTCCCATCGCAAACGCCCCGGCGGCCTTCACCGAAGAGACCATCGAGTCACTCTTCTTGATGACCAGGAACGCGAAAAGGATGGGCACGACTATGGCATCAACGTAGTCGACTGTGAAAGCCAGGCCTGCTGCAAGGCCGCAAGCAAGGGCGGTGATGGCCGCGGAGCCATCGGCACGCTCAGCCTTGAGCGCGAAATAGACCGAGGCGAGCACTAGCATCGCAGACACGTCGCTTTGGAAGAAATATGTCGCAAAGGGCCAACTTATGGTAGAGAGCCCGAACCCTAGTCCAAGGAGTAAGGATGTCGCCCGCCTGAAGTACAGCCCGGCTATCTTGTAGACGAAATACGAGGCGACCGCCCCCATTATGGACACGAAAGTCCCCGCCCAGAATAGGACCGGACCATACGCCGTATACGATCCGGCCAGAGAGAACCCCACGGCCATGAACGGCAACGCTAGGAATGCGGTGCCCGGCGCCAGAGCGGAGTAGTTCTGCCCGCCGTAATGGAAGTCATCTACCGTCCACGGAGGGGTGCTGCTTGCTTTTCCCAGAGAGACGGTGTGGTTGGTGAAAAGTGCGTAATCCAGTTGAGTAAGCGAAGTCGCGTGGTCAGTCGCCCAGACAACGTTCACGCTTATTTCAAAAACGACGAAGACGAACAGAAAAACGACGAGGCCATCCGTGATGTAACGACCCCAATGAATCCCTGATTCGTTCTTGCCCAAGCGGCAGCCCGTTACATCTTGCATGCCGCCCGAACTTTAAGGGTTGGCGAAGCTCCGGCGCGTTCAACCGGAGATCGCTTTCAGTGCTTCGACGGCCTCGGTTATGTGTTGCTTGGGTCTGAGTTGAGAAGAGAAGGCATGTCTCACAATCCCCTGCTTATCGATCACGAAGGTCACCCTCCCAGGGACGAGTCCGAAAGATGACTTCGCCCCGTACATCTCCCTGACCTTCCCCCCTACGTCCGCCAGCAGAGGGAATCTCGCCCCGCACTCCTGCGCGAAACTTCCATGGCTCTCTGCCGAGTCGGAGCTTATCCCCAGAATCTCGGCGCCAAGCTTCAGGATGTTGTCATAGTTCTCCCCGAATGCCTTCGTCTCCGCTGTACACCCCGCGGTGAAGTCCTTGGGGTAGAAGTAGATGACCACGTTCTTTGAACCCGCGTAGTCGTGCAGCGAGACCTTCCGCCCTTCCGGGCCCTCCAACGTAAAGTCGGGCGCGCTGTCCCCGACGCTGACTCGACCTGTCAAACCCGTCCCCTATGTGCCTTCGGTGATCTTTCTGAGCGAAATCGAACCGTTTCTGATGTCGAGCCCATAGACCTCGTTCACGTCTAGACGCATGCCAAGCATGTCGTACTCTGACTCTGACAGCGTCATGATGATCTTGGAGTATCCCACTTCGCGCATCTGCGGCATCAGTCCCATCGACTGCAGCTGGGACACCATCCCCTGGACCACCCGCGCTTCATCGTTGGCAGGGAACGTCTCAGGCCTCCTCGGGTCCCTGACTTCCACAAGCTCAATCTGTTTTGCAGGCATGCCCGTCAGGGGATCGGTCACCCCGCTTATCCTGCTGACCTTCACGTTCCCCATTACGCCTGTTGCGTTACCATGAGGGTATAAACTCAGCGTCTTTCGTTTTCAGAGCGTTTTCGAGCTGAAACTACTCGGGTGCCGCATCCGGCTGAGGTTGAGCCTGTTCCTGTTGCGTACCAGTCTCCTGCCCTTCTGCGGGAGGCATCTCCATTTCGCCCTCTGTCTGCTGGTTCGCCATTATTGCTTCTACATCCTCAGGTGAAAGTATCCTGGCCATGGAGAGGTTCACGAGAGAATTCGCAGAGGCGTCACCTGACAACCTCCCTATCCGCCCCCGCAGCTGCCTCCACTTCAGTTTCGTGTTTCCGCTCTTGGAGGTGTAGATAATCCCCAGGACGTCCTTCCCGTTGATGAATGTAATGTCCCGGATCTTCTTGAGGTCCACCTTGTCGACAGCCTCTACATAGATCGATCCTGTGTCTCCTGCCTTCTCGGGAAAGACCTCCGGGTCTCTAAGATATGACTCTGGGATGAAGCTCCTGCAGGTGCTGTTGATCAGGAATCTTCTGAACCCTTCCAAGTTGCATGTGAGGTCGAGCTCTACCACGGTGCGCCACCTAGAGCCGCGGCGCGTTTCAGCGGATATAAAGTGATTCCTGTCTCATGTGGCGCCCATGAAAGCTAGCGTGGGTTCACACTACTCAAGATCTTCGACATCACTTGTTCCGTCAAGCTAATTCGGTCATCACCCACAAGCCCTGAACGCCTGGCTCAACATTAA